>JAYTLO010000104.1:0-7186 GCA_043729385.1 Akkermansiaceae bacterium | reverse complement strand
GGCGGCGGACGCCGGTTGCAAAGTGGAAGAACTGCTAGGCAACGAAGCCGCCCGCAAGAAGATCGACCTCACCAAATACGTCGATGACCAAGTCGGCCTACCGACGCTGAAAGACATCGTCGCCGAACTCGCCAAACCCGGCCGCGATCCGCGGAAGCAGTTCGAAATGTTTTCCTTCATCGAAGGCGTCGATAAGCCGACGGATTTGCAAATCGGCATGAAGCTTCCCGGCATCGTCACCAACGTCACCGCCTTCGGAGCCTTCGTTGATATCGGCGTCCACCAAGACGGACTTGTGCACGTCAGCCAGCTAGCAGATCACTTCATCCGCGACGCGTCAGAGGTCGTCAAAGTCGGCCAAAAAGTTCAAGTCACCGTCGTCGAAGTCGATCTCAAGCGGAACCGCATCGCCCTCTCGATGAAGTCCAAGGTCGATCTCGACAACCGCCGCTCGGACTCCGGCGACCGCGCTCCCCAACAGAACCGCCCCCGCCCGCAGGGAAATTCTGCGAATTTCAACCCCGGTGCCGCGCAGAACAATGACTGGTTTTCCCAAGCGCTCTCGAACGCTAAGAAGAAATAGGAGAATGGACGCCCTCGTCCATTCGGCCCGCCCAGAGCGCCCCTCTGAAGCAAGGAGCGGCGATCTCCGAATCGCCGCAGCGCATGGCAAGCCGATGAGCTGCGGTTCACCTCTCCTAATCGTCGCCTCATGGGCTGCGGCGGATCGGAGTCCGCCGCTCCTTGTGGCTTCACATTTCCGCGAGCTTGCGCGGGCGAAAATTTTCCGTTACCGGTGATCCCATGGCACTGGCAATCGCGGACAATCGGATCTCCCGGGAAGAATATCTTCAAGGCGAACTTGCCTCGGAAATCCGTCACGAATACGTGGCCGGAAATGTGTATGCCATGTCTGGCGGTACGCTCAACCATCAGCGCATCGCCGGGAATTTCATCCGAGCGGCCGGAAACCAGCTTTCAGGAAACCTCTGTTTCCCCACCGGCAGCGACTTCAAACTCTTGGTGCCGCTTGGCGGAGGCGAGGAGGCTTTCTACTATCCCGACGCAATGATCATCTGCGTGCCCGTGCCGGGCGACGCGCTCTTCACCGACTCTCCGAGCGTGATTCTCGAAGTCCTCAGCCCGACGACTCGCCGCAATGACGAAGTTCAGAAATTCCGTGACTACCTCACCATTCCCACCTTGGGAACTTACATTCTCGCTGAGACTGAATCTCCCTTCCTAACCCTGCACCGCAGAGACGGCGCGGGCTTCCGGCGGGAAACCCTTGCCGGTCCAGACGCCATTCTCGATCTCCCCGAAGTCGGTGTCTCCATCACCCTCGCCGAACTCTACAAGGACGTGAGATAATTGCTTTTTGAGCTATCGGAAAATCATCCGTCAGTATTACCCGTAAGGAGGGCGGACATTTTGTCCACCTCGCCGGTGGGTGGAGAAAGAGAAGAGCTTCGCGCTCCCGCTTTCGCTGCGCATCGGCGAGTGGACAGAAATGTCCACTCTCCTTATTTCACTCCGTTTTCCAGTGGCGTGGGAGTTCCCAGCTTTGCAAGTGAGTGGCGGTGGCGGATTTTAAATCGTCGAGGCGGACGCCGGGGTTGAGGGCGACGAGCGCGGAAATTTCCTCGAATCGCTCGGGATCGAGGCTTGGGATGCCGCACACTTTGCTGCGCTGGACTAGGCCGGTGGCGAGGAGGGCGGCTTCCACTTTGGCGGGGCTGACTTTACGACCGGCGACGTTGATGGCGGCTCCCAAGGTGCCGGTTAGGTGGATTTTCCCTGCGCCATCAAGGAAACCAAGATCGCGGGTGAGATAGACGCCGCCTAACACGTCGTCAGGGCGCGGCGCGTCGTAGCTGGTGGCGACGGCGTTGCTCTCGACTAACAAGCGCCCGTCGTGGCTGCTAGAAACCATCACTCCGGGCAGCGGAGTGCCGACATCTTGGGCGGATTCTCGCGGGGTGGCGGTGGTGTCTAGCGAGATGCCGCCGCACTCGCTGGCCCCGTAGAAATTGCGGATTTTTAGCCCGGCGGCGGCGAAGACCTCCGCCTCCAAGGCGAGTGACAGCGGCGCGCCGGCGGATAGTGCGAGCGAGATCGGTGCGCCTTTGAGAATCCCGGCACGGTGCCACGCCCGCCAGATCGACGGCACGGCGGGGACAACCAGCGCCGGATGCATTCTGAAAATTTCCTCGATCACCCGTGGAAATGGGACCGGCGCGAGATGGATCGGCACGCCGTGGAGCAGCAACGGCAGCACGACATTCGAGAAACCATACGAATGAGCCGGCGAGATGACTGCTAGATTGGGCGTGGCGGGAGAAAGGCCCATCGCCTCGACGAGGCGGTCGCCATCGGCCACGATTTGGGCGGCGTTGAGGAAAATCCCGCGCGGGATGCCGCTGGCACCGGGCGTGTATTTGACCAGGCAAGTGCCGGGCGGCGGCGGGCAGTGAAGCAGCGGTTCTGGCGCGTCACGCTCGACTGGGATCACGGCCTGTCCGTCTCGCCAAGCCCGGAGGATTTCCACGAAAAACTCAATGCTGCCACTGCGGGCGATGACCGGCGCGGTGGCGGGCGGGGTCAGAGAAAGCGCTGCCACCAGATCGGCAAACGAGAGGACGCGGTCCCCGTCGTAAATGGCGGGACGCTGGGCGTGGCGGCGTGAGGTTTCTAACCAGCGGAGATACAGCATTTGACAAGGTGCGCGTGCGTTGCCTAGCTACCGGCCACCCTGCTTGACGAGCCTTAACTGCTATCTGATTTTTCGTGGCTTACTTTTCCGACGCGCCCTTACCCTCACCGAACCGCCCAGTGGTGATCACGGGCATGGGCATCGTCACGCCGCTGGGCCGGGATCTGGCGGAAAATACGGCGGGCTTCCGCGCGGGGCGCATGGCGTTTTCCCCGGTGACGCTATTCGACGTGTCCCGCCAAAGGGTCGGCACGGCGGGGCAAGTGGATCTAGCAGACGAGCCGGGAAGAACGTGGTCGCGGATGGACCGGGGGACGCGGCTCGCGCTGCTAGCGGCGCGGCAGGCACTGGCCGCCGCCGGTCTATCAGGTGGGGAAATGCCGATGGTCGTCGGCACTTCGGCGGCGGCGATGCCCATCGGTGAAGAATATTATCAGCAAGCGCTCGCGACCACGGCTAACAGCAGCCGCCAACTGCGGCGGGTGGAACTCTATCAGGCGCAACGCCAGATGACGGACATGGCCCGCGAGGTGGGCGTGAGTGGCCCGATTCGCATCGTTTCAAATGCCTGTGCATCCGGTGCAAATGCCATAGGCCAAGCGTTTCACCTCGTCCGCTCCGGCCGTGCGGAGGTCGTGCTGGCCGGTGGCTACGACGCGCTGTGCCAGTTAGTTTTTTGTGGGTTCGATGCGCTACAAGCGCTCAGCACCTCCGGCATCCCCCGCCCTTTCGATGCGGCGCGCGATGGCTTGGCGCTGGGTGAGGGCGCGGGATTCGTGGTGGTGGAATCCGCCGCAGCGGCGAAGGCCCGAGGCGCGCGGGCGATCGCGGAAATCCTTGGCTACGGCGCCGCTACGGATGTTCATCACCTGACGCAGCCGCACCCGTTAGGCGATGCCGCATTGATGACGATGCAGGCGGCCTGCGCGATGGCCGGAGTGGTCCCGGAGCAGATCGACTACATCAATTCCCACGGCACCGGCACCGTGCTCAACGACGTGGCGGAGGGCCACGCGATCCGGCGTTGGGCGGGCGAAGCGGTCGGGAAAATCAAAGTCAGCTCGACGAAATCCGCCATCGGCCACTTGCTCGGCGGGGCGGGCGCGGTGGAGTCGGTGATAGCGCTCATGGCGCTGGAGGGCCAGTGGTTACCCGCCAGCCTCAACGTGCGCGAGGCAGACGCGGTGTGCAGCTTCGACCTTGTTAGAACGCCTCGCGAGGCCGCGGTGTCGCGCGTTCTAACCAACTCCTTCGGCTTCGGCGGGGCGAATGCGACACTCATCTTCGGCAGGGAGGGACTCGCGTGAGAATGCCCATCGCCATCAGCGGCCACGGTGCCGTCTCGCCCGCAGGCTGGGGCGTGGCGGCAATGATGCAGGCACTTCTAGCTGGAGACAAAATCGCGCCCACCACCCTCGAGCGGCTGTCAGGGGAAACGCCGGTGCGGATGCCCGTCCTCCGCGTCCCGGCAGACGGGACGACGGCCCCCAAGTTTGCGCGACTGCGGCGGACGAGCCCGATTTCCAAATTCGCCGCCGCTGCCGTGGCCGAGGCGTTAGGTGATGCCCGGCTGGCTGAAATAGCAGCGGGAAACTTGCGCGTCGGTGTGATTTTCACACTAACCAATGGCTGCGTGAATTACTCGAACCGCTTCTATGGCGAGGCACTTGCCGCACCCGCACTGGCGAGTCCGATTTTATTTCCAGAAACCGTCTTCAATGCGCCGTCGAGCCATCTATCAGCGTTGCTCGGCAGCACGGCGCCGAACGACACCCTGATCGCGGACAGCACCGGATTCTTCAGCGGCATCGACCTCTCGGTGGAATGGCTGGAACGCGGCGACGTGGATGGCTGCGTGGTCGTTTCCGCCGAGGAAATCGACTGGCTGAGCGCCGAGGGGCTGCGTCACTACTCGCCGCGCTACCTGCCGTCAGAAGGCGCGGCTGCCATCTATCTGGAGCCAGCGGCGGGGCCGGTGAAGGTGTTGCGGCTGCCCGACCCAGTTGCGTTCTCCACTAACAGCCGCCAACAAGCAGCCGCTAAAATCCGCAAACAACTCGCCGCAAGCGACGACGGCCAAACGTTGCTCGTCGATGGTCGCGCCGGCATCTCCCGCTACGATGCGCCGGAAACCCTGGCGTGGGCCGACTGGATCGGTCCGCGCTGGTCGCCGCGCATGGTGTTAGGCGAAGGCATGGGCGTATCCGCCGGGCTGCAAATCGTCGCAGCAGTGGCGGCGCTGGCTCACGGAAAATTTCAAAAAGCGGTGGTCACCGCCACCGGAGCCAACCAGCAGGCAGCAGGCATTTTGTTAGGCTAACTGCCGGGCGTGCCGCGCGACATGGTTTTATAATCGCCATTCTCACAGCTGCGGACAAATCCTTCTGCGTAGCTTTTCAGCTTGTCCCAGACTTGGCGGATTTCCACGGCTTCTTCGTTGCTAACAGAGCTGTCGTCAGCGGCTTGGGAAATCTCATTCAGCAAATCCGAGAACTGCCCGATAATTTCCTGAGTGGCGGGCAAAATGTGATCCGCCCGATGGCCGCTCACGTCTGGATCCTTCACGAAATGCCCGTTCTGCTGGCGGCACAGCCACTCGACGATCCCCGTATCGCCGCTGAGGTCCATGATCTGAAGCAAGCGGTCCAGCGGATTGCGGCTGCCAGAGCCGAACTCGACCGGCTTTTCCGCCCATTTATATACCAGCGATAACGACACCCCCAACTCAGCAGCGACGGCCTTGGGGGTGGTTTTGCGCAGCGCGCGTTTCAACACATCATGACTCTCCATGGCGGAAAGTGACAAGATCCCAGACGGTTGGAAAGCCCGCAAATCAGCTGAGTCCGGGCGACCCTGGATTCAGAGAACCAACTGCGAATGGACGCGAATGAACGCGAATGGTGTAAAACAAACAGGAGTTTTCAAACCCAGCCTACCGAAAGTCTTCCTGAGAACTTGGTCTCATTCGTGTTCATTCGTGTCCATTCGCGGTTAAAAAATTCAGGATGAGGTCAGCCGAGTTCTTCCAGCGCGGGCGGCTTCGGCTCGGGGATCACTTGGGTCTTCGCCCACTCGTCGCCGAGGCGGCGGCCGCGCTCCGGTTTGTCCTCGCGGGTGAGCAGGATGAACAACTCCACCAGCCCGAAAAACGGGATGATCAGCACGCCGTTGCGGATCAAGGCCGCCTGCCAATTGCTGACGAGCGATTGGCCATCGAGCGTCACCGCCTTGAGTTTCATCGCTTTTTTCCCGACGCTCTGGCCTCCCAGAAATGGCAGCGAGTCGCGAGTGATCAGGTAGGCAACTCCTATTAGCCACCCCAGCCGGTCGGCGAATCCGGGCAGGATTAACATCAGCCCGATGGTCACTCCCATGGCCACGACGATGTCCAGCGCGGCAGCGGTGATCCGGGTGTTAAACGGCGCTAACCCCGTCGCGGGCGATTCGTCATCCTCCGAGGCGATGCGCAAATTCACCTTGGCCGCAACATTTCCCCCAGCACCTAACGGCGGCCTACTTTCTAACGACGATGGCGGCGGTGGTGGTGGCCGCGACAAGTCAGGAGGCGGAATGACCGGCTTGAGTGGAGCGACCGGCGGGATCTCGTTTGCGTTGTTTGTTTCCTCATCCATAGCGTGCCAACCCGATACCACGCTTCACGAAAAGGTCGAGGCGGATTACGCGCGGCCTCGTCTATCAGCTGCGCCTTCTCCGTAGGTGGACCATCGGCAAGTTTTCAACCATCGCAGTCGCGGGTGGCCGAACCTCTAAGCCAGTGACTTCATTGCAGAAGGGACAGCGAAAATGATTCTTAAACAAGATCCCCAAGGCCACGCGGAGTCGGTGGCTTCCTAGGATCGTCCGCGCCCGCCGGTGTCTCGAGCAGCGCATCGGCGCAAGCCGGAAGCGTCGAATGGCAGTCGTGGAGCGTGGATGATGCATCGGTTAGGAGAACTGCTAGAAACGAACACTACCCGCCTCGCCGAGGCTTCGCCATGGGGTGAATCCCGCATTTTGGGGGCCACGCCCTGTGGCACTTTCAGCTTTGCCGGAGCGGCCTGAAAGGCCTAGTTTTGAGAATCATGATTCTGACGATGAATATCCGGAGACTTCGGCACATTTTCGCGCGGCCATCTTGTAATCATCATCAGTGATAATTCAGCGTTGTCGTGTCTGGTGGAAGTTGATTTTGATAATCTCCCGCTGAAGACGATCGCAGGTGGGGTGGGTGCGACATTCTATCTCGAGTCCGTTGCTATCCTCAATGACGACATGTTCGTTCATCTCTCGGGCGCAGTGGGAGGACTTCAGCCCACTAGCAGCCTGTCGGACTTAGAAACCAGCCTCCCTGAATAAATCCGCCTCGGGCCACGGATGGAGGAAATGTCCGCCCGCTTCGTCAACATCGACCACGACACGCCGATGCTCCTGCCGCCCGACCTGCGCGACTGGGTCGCACCCGACCACATGGTC
>JAYTLO010000103.1:0-35796 GCA_043729385.1 Akkermansiaceae bacterium | reverse complement strand
CTACCTCACCCTCTCCTAACAACCAGCAAACCAAACCCGAAAAACCACCTCTCAGCAAAAGTCAGAAGTCACTTTTACAGAAAAAAATTTGCGCGGCCTGGACGTGAAGCATGTTTTCCTAACGAAGCGACTGTCGTTCTCTCAATTCGGCTCGGATTTTGTGTTCAGTGACTTCACCTACGATGGCTCCGGTTCACTGCTTCTTTTCGGCAGCAGCTACTACGACCCCGCTTTCGCTTACCCGAATGTCAGCGGGGTTTATCAGATTTCAGACCTGGGAAATTTCGGCTTCTACTCTTTCAATACGAAGACCTGCGGAGCTTACGGCGAGGGTCGGCTGGTCATGGGCTTTTCCGGCAATTCATCTGGTTCTTATCCGGAGGATCAGACGCTACTCCAGGCTCCGAGTCCCGGAAATTACAGCTACAATTCTTGGACATCTCCTTTGATTGCCTCGGGATTCCAGGTCAAACAGATCATTCATGAGGCGGGCAAGTTTGTGGCTGTCGGATCCCGTTACGACTCTTATTACTCCAGCTCGACCAAAGGTGCTGTCTTGATATCTCAGGACGGGGTGGAATGGACGACGGTGGTGATTTCCGGCACGACTTCCCTGGAGGCCGTTAGTTATAACAACAGTGAATGGTTAGCAGTAGGCGACTCGGGTTCCGTCCTGTCCTCGCCAAACGGATACGAATGGACCAAAACCACCGTCCCCGGTGCTGGCACCCTCGTCAGCGTGGCTGGTGGGAACGGCTACTGCGCGGTCGGTTCCTCGTCCGGAAGGATTTATACAAGCACCAACCGCTCCTCGTGGAATCTTCAGTTGATCGCGAGTGGGTCTGTAACTTGTCTGGCTGCAGGAGAGGGGAAATTCATTGCATTGGTGGGGTCTAAGGTTTATCAATCACCATTTTCTGCGGCGGGTATTGCTGACATTGTCTCCCAGCCGGGCAGCTCTTTCACGGTTCCCCAGCAATCGGTCACACTCTCTGTCGGAGTGGTGGGTGCCAGTCCGCGCTTTTACCAATGGTATGAAGGCGTCTCTGGAAACACCTCGCAGCCGGTGGGCAAAGCCACGGACCCCACCTATCAGACACCGCCACTTGCTGCGACCCAGAGCTACTGGGTGCGTGTCTCCAACGGTATAGGAGGCGAAGACAGCCAGACAGCGACTTTGACAATGCAGGCTCTGCCGGTAATCACCGCCCAGCCGGTAGGCAAAACACTCGCGATGGCCGGCAGCGTCACCACTTCCGTCACCGTCACGGGAAACAACATTGCCTACCAATGGTACAAGGGATACAGCGGCGATGTCGCGACACCTGTCACTGGAGCGACCTCGGCCAGTCTCACCCTTCCAAGCCAGGTGCCGGGTGTGAGCTACTACTGGGTGAGAGTCAGCAATGCTTTGGGCACCTTGGACAGCGCAACCATACGGGCAGAGGTCACGGCTGTTCTGCCAGTGATTGTTGATGAGCCGTTGGATTCGACGACCTATCAGGGAGATTATCAGTCGATCAGTGTTGCCGCCAGTGGACCTTCCTTGAGCTACCAGTGGTATGGGGAAGTCAGCGGTGATACGAGCCGCCCGCTTCCTTCCACCTCGTCTTCATACAGCCCGCCCTACAGTCTTCCGGGAAGTTTCCGGCTTTGGGTGAGGGTATCGAATCCCCTGGGATATGTGGACAGCCGGACGGTCTCGTTCACGGTGGCGGTTTCTCCAGAACCCGTCATCACCCGCCAACCCTACGACACGGCTACCTATTCTGGTTCCAGCAAGTCCATTTCAGTCACAGCCAGTGGCAACGACTTGAGCTATGCCTGGTATGCAGGCGAAAGCGGAGTGACCGCCGTGTTGCTTTCGGATTCCAGTTCAAGTTTTTCACCAAGTAATGCAGTGCCCGGGACCTATCGGTATTGGGTCAGGGTATCGAATCCATCCGGTTTTGTGGACAGCCTGACGGTCACGTATGTTGTCAAACCGTTGGGGACAGGTCTGATTTCAAAACACCCCCTCAACACATCCACGGTGCTGTTCGGTTCGGTTTCCCTATCTGTCACTGCCTCGGGTTCCCCGTTGTTGTACCAATGGTATGCTGGCGTCTCGGGTGATACGTCCGCGCCGCTGGCGGGTAAGACTTCATCTTCGCTCAGTCCTTCCGTGGCCACCACCGGGCAGCAGTCCTACTGGGTGCGTGTGACTTCCGGGGCCACGGTGGAAGCCAGTGAAACAGCGGTGGTGAAAGTCATTCTTCAGATCCTTGTTATCACCGATCCACCTGTGGATCGAAGCACCTACGTCGGTGATTCCTTCAACTACTATGTTTACACCAGCGGGACCAGCGTGACTTACCAATGGTATGCCGGACTGTCCGGGGATATCTCGGATCCGCTGGCAAACAAGACTTCATACTCCTTTGCACCGCCGACCAACGGCGCAGGAGTGTTCCACTACTGGATGCGCGCCACATCCGGCGCGGAGCATGTGGACAGCCCCTCGGCGGCCGTAACAGTCATCGGTCGCCTGCCGATTTTCACGACCCAACCCGCCGATAAACTGATCACTCAAGGTTCTGGGAGTTTCACCCTATCCGCCGCCGTGGACAACAGCACGGGGGTTAGTTGGCAATGGTATCAGGGAGCCAGCGGCAATGTTTCCACCCCGCTATCTGGCGGGACCGGTTCGTCCATGAGCATCCTGAATCTCTTGGCAGGCACCCATACATACTGGGTTCGTGCGACAAACCCGTATGGAACTGCGGATTCCCGGGCTGCCATGATCACCGTTACTCCGGTGCTCTACGAGGATTGGCTTGTCCAGAACGGCCTGCCCTCGGATGCCTCCGGGCTTGGAGCGTACGGCGCATTTCCCAACCAAGACGGTGTTGCCAACCTCCTCAAGTATTTGTTGGGAATGCGGGTGGGTGATCGCTTCGGTGCCGCACACGGCCCGCAGGTCGGTAGGCGGAACATAGGAGGGAACCTCTATCTCACCCTTCAATTCGTCCAGTCCAAGAGCGCCCAGAGCGCGCAACTCGTCGTGGAGGAATCCACCAATCTCCAGAACTGGGCCGCGTCCGCCATCGAGTCCGGTCCATCCTACGACAATGGCGACGGCACGATGACCCGCACCTTCCGCATGTCCCAACCGATGGCCCCCTCAGGCAGCGGCTACCTTCGGTTAAAAGCCACTTCAAACTAGCCGCCGGGGGCAGCCAGGAAGCCGCCATCGCCACGCTCAACGAGGTGCTGATGAAGGTCGTCTTCACCGCCGCGCTCGCCTTCACCGGGGACGTGAAAATGGGGTCCATCCTCTTCGACCAATCCCGCCTCTATCCGGCGGGCAGCTCCGCCACGCCGACGCCTGCGTCACCGCTGCCGCCCGCGTAAGGCAGCGGAGGGATGGACTATTTCACAAAAAACCGGCCGGGATCACTCCCGGTCGGTTTGCTTTCAGCCTTCAGGGAAAGCCTCCGCCCATCCTCCGAGATGGTCGGCCTCGAGCAAGCGTTCAACCTCGCCGCCGCCGACTCCGAAGACTGGAGCCCAGGTCAGGAAGACTAATCCCAGCCAAGGAACGACGCACGTAAGTCACTCTCGAGGTTTGGAAGAGCAATACCGTTGATGGGGCGATCCGTAGCCCAAGACCTAGCCAATGTCAGGACGACATATGAAGGTTTCACCGGTCATTGCGAATCTATCAGAGCCGTGCATTCTTCGAAATGGTTTGAAATTTCAGCGGCTAGGTTTCTCCATGATTGCGCGTACCAGCCGCCCCACACAATGGACACACTTCACGACATTCTCTGGAATTCTACCCTCGAGGTTCTGAACTTCCGGCTCAAGCTGCTCAAGTCGCAACCAAAAAGCGCGAAGAAGGCCGACTGCATTGATGCGATCAAACAATGTTATACCGGACGCGGATTGGAAGACATCTGGTGGTCACTCGGAGAACTCGAAAGGCTGGCCATGGTGGAAGCCTGTCATGCGCTTGATTACCAGTTAGACTTATTGCGCTTCGAGGCGAAATACGGCGACGCTCCACTCTTTTACAATGTCTCGGAAAAGGACCGCTATGACTCATACCGCTACCTCAACAAAGTGGAGTTCGCCACTCGCCTGAACCTGCTCTTATTCACACGAGGACGAGACCATCATGCCGTCCCTTCCGACTTGGCCGAGCGTTTGCGGGATTTCGTGCCCGAGCCAGTGGATGCGGTAATTAACACTCTGCTAGAACCCAAGGGAGAAGAAGGATTGATCGTGCGCCTGACTGAGAATGATTCACTAGCAGATCTCACCGCGATGCTGCATTTGGCGGAACAGGGAAACTTCAAGGTGAGTGAGAAAACCGGAATGCCTTCTGCAGTCGGCAGTAATAAGATGATTGAGTGCCTAACAGGTGGGGATTTTTACCCGCCAGAAGTTGCGTTTGCGCCGAAGGAGTGGAGTCATGAACAGGAAATCGGATTCATCAAGCCGGTCGCCTGGGCGTTGCTGCTGCAGAATGCCCGCTTGATTTCTAGCAATGGAACCAAGTCGAAACTATCACCTGCCGGAATCAAGGCGCTGCGGCAGGCTCCGCACGAGACCATCCGTGATGTCTGGGGGAAATGGCTTGGCAATTCCACCTACGACGAGTTCAACCGCGTCAGCGACATCAAAGGTCAATCCGCGAAAAAACACATGACGGCCAAGCCGCCGCGCCGGGAGGCCGTTGTCTCCGCCTTGGGCGATTGCCCGGTAGGCGAGTGGATCGATGTGGATGCCTTGTCTAACTACATGGTGGCGACGGGCCATGAATTTCAGATCACCCATGATCCGTGGAAACTTTATCTGTGTGAGGCCAAGTATGGAAACTTGGGATATGATGGCTATGGCGGATGGAACATCCTCCAGTTTCGTTACCTCCTCGTTCTGCTTTTTGAATATGCTGCGACCTTGGGACTGATCGACATCGCCTATGTTCACCCTGCGGATGCGAGGAACGATTTCCGCGACCAGTGGGGAGCGGACGATATGAAATGGCTTTCCCGCTATGATGGTCTGAGGGCGTTCCGCATCACCAATCTAGGAGCGTATTGCCTGGGTCTTAACGACGATTTTAAACCATCGCGTCCTGTTTTCTTGCTCAAGCTGTTAGTTTTTCCGATCCTGAGTATCGAAGTCGTGTCCGGCCAACCGACTCCCGCCGACCGCTTGCTGCTAGAAACATGGGCGACCCCCGTGAGTGATCTGAGTTGGCAACTGGACCGGGAGCGGGCGATCAACGCTGTGGAACGCGGAAGAAGTGCTCGTGACTTCGCGACCTTTCTCGGAAATAGCGGCGATTCACCGCTGCCGCAGAGCGTGGAAGATTTTCTCAGATCCTGCGAGAGCGACGGCACCGCCCTCCGCCGACAGGGCGACGCGCATCTTTTCAATTGTCGGGATAGCAAAACCGCCGATCAGCTCGCGACTCGGAAGGAACTTTTAAACCTCTGTTTCCGCATCGGCCCGAGCGGACTCGTCGTGCCAACAGCGCATGAAACAAAATTTTGCAAAGTGGTCCGCGATCTCGGTCTTGGAATCGTTTGATAGCACACCTAAAAATTTCGCCATCGATAGACAGGGTGGGGGAAGCCGTTTACAAGTTCTGGCAATGATCCGGAATCTAACAACATGGCAAAACTTACCTCCTTCTCTTGCGCCGCTCTTGCGTTATTCGCATCATCTAGCGCACCTCCGTGCACTCTGTGGTCAGAAGATTCTTTAACCACGGATTGCACCTCACATGAACGATCGCTACCGTAAATTCCTCACCGTTCTCATCGGCTCCGTTTGGGTGTTTCACGGGCTTTTCAGCAAGGTGTCTAATGGCATACCCAGACACCGGCAGATCGTCGGCCGAATTCTAAGGGAGGGGATTGCGGATTGGGCGACTCTTGCAATCGGGATGCTAGAAATTTTGTTAGGACTCTGGATTTTCAGCGGAATCCGTCGTTGGACCTGTGCGTTGGTGCAGACCCTTGCGCTTGTTTCCATGAACTTCTTAGAAATCCTGCTGGCTAGGGATCTCTTGATTTCCGCACTCGGGATGGTGGTGCTCAATCTCGGATTTATAGCGTTGATTTGGTATTGGGCGAGATTCTCCCCGCGCTCGGAGATCAAGGATTGATCGACCATCCAGCCTGCCACATTCCGCAGGCCGCGAAGAGTGCTGCGAGTCCCGCCCATACAATTGTGAACCAGATGTGGACTGCGGTTTCCATCCGTTTGCCACGCCACAGGTCCGCCTGATAGACGAACCACTGGAAATAAAGCCGCAGCGACCAGAAGCCGGAGATCGACCAGGCGAGCCACGCCCCGGCCCGTGATCTCTCAAGAAATATCGCGGGCTCTAGCAGACACGGCAGCCCCATCATGACAAGGACCACACAGATGAAGAAGGTGTGGACGTGGAAGACCGCTGCATTCACCGCTGTCAGTCGCTTGGCATCCTCGCTCCAATTAAGTTGTTTGCCGATCGGGACGTGGGCCACTGCTAGCAGAAGCAAGCCTGCACCGGCGATTCGCAGTAAAAGAGTGAGAGTCTCCATCATGGTTTTGAAATGATGAAAATTCTCACCCAGGACGTCACTTGGAATTCATCAGTCGCCTGCAAATCCGCCTTCTCCCAGCACCGCCGCCAACTCGCACGAGAGTGGAAATGCAGGAAACCCGGACCGAACGCGAGGAAGTTCGCTAAGTCCCGAGTGTGCTCGGCTAACACCACGCGACCGCCGGGTTTTAAACATCGGGATGCCTCGGTAAACCAAGTGATCCGCTCCTCCTCGCGGCGCAATTCATGAATGGCTAACAGGCCGAACACCACGTCTGCCGACTCGTCTTCCACTGGCCATCGATCAAATGAAGCTGGCTTGGTGCCAGCGGTCGGCGGAAATCGTTTCCGCGCCCGGCGGATTGAAGCTTCGGTCATCATCGCTGCATCGTAATGATCGAGCACGTCCCAATCCACATTCTCCAACCGCTCCTTCATCGCTTGCGATGCCTCATCAAATCCCGAGTGACAGAAAATCATCTTACCTTGCCCGGCACCATCCAGCGCACGCTTGAGCCAAGCCCAACGGTAAAGATCCGAGCGATCATACACTTGATGGGAAACCCAAAGCGAAACGATGAGAAAATAGAGCGAACCCATCACGGCTGCCGCGCAAGCCAACTCAAGCAGAGGAAATTTCCCCCAAACAAGGCCGGAAACTGCTAGAGCCAAAACCACCAACGCACCTCCATAAAACGGCCAGTTGAGTCTGGCGATCGTCCACATGCCCTGCCACTTCCCCCGTTGTATCACTTGTGACCTCCCGGTCTAACGATCCGCCCGCGGTTCCAGCGGTAGGCGATGTTTTCGACGGCGAAGGCATTTGCTAAAATCGGTGTCACTCCGCGCAGCGGAGCTTCATCGAAAAGCCCGACATGCCAGTCCTTCACGATGATCGGTCGCGGCGTCCAATCCGCCCGCCTGCCTTCGATGACCACGAAGCTGCCGTCCGCGTCCGGGCTGAAGGTGTATGGCATCGGCCCGGCGAACTGCCTCGCCGTGCGCCAATCGGCGAATGGTGAGCCATCCGGCAACTGCGCGTTTTCCACCTCCGCATCAAATGTTAGATCCAGCGTCTTTTCTCCACTAGCCAGCGAAGTGATCACCCGCGTCTCCGAGTTAGATCTGCGGATTTGCACCTTCACTTGGCGGTAGTTGTAGCCTGTCATTTGATTTCCTAACAAGACCATCCGCCGCTTGTCCGTCTCACTTCGCAAAATCCTGAGTCCCCGTAGATTTCGCCCAGACTCATCGCGCAAGCGGGTGAAGATTCGGTAGCCTGCTAGAAAGAAATCCTGCCCTAGAAACTTCGGGAAACCGGCGGGCCGCAGATCGCGGGTCCACACCAGCGCTGCGGTCACGAATCCGAAGTCGCCGTAAACATCAATCTCCAAGCCATCAGGAACCAGCGGCCGGAGCGCGGCTGAGGGAAAGGCGAACGAAACCGCCACCACCCGATCAAAATGCGCGACGACAGGAAATGGATGGCGTTTCAGTCGATTCATGGGCCGAGGGTCGAGGGTCACGATTCTACATGAGATACACAACGCAAAAGCCTGATATCCTTCTGAAAGCCGTTTACAAGTTCTGATAGTAGCGTCGAGTCCGTCCCAGAGACAGATCCCGCGCGCTTCTGTTCAATTCCGTCATGTGCCGGAACTGTCATGTGCCGATTTTGTCGCAGCGCTTTTGTGGGCGACCGGATGCTGATCATTAGTGTGCCGGAGTCGTGGAGAAAACCACCGCTAACCCGCACTTACTGATAGATCCCATGAAATCCCACTTATTTCCCGTGCCGTCCCTGCGGCAGTCCCTCGCTCTCACCGCGCTTGGCATGTTGAGTGTCACCGCTCACGCCGCGCCGAAAGTTGTCCTCATTTCGCTTGATGGCGCGAACCCCGCGATCCTCGATCCCTACGTCGCCAGCAACGCATTGCCCGCCGGCACCGGCCTCCGGTTATTAGAGGAAAAAGGTGTAAAGGCGTCTCGCAACAACACGATCAACCCATCTCTAACCGCCGCCGCTCACGTGGCCATCGCCACCGGTTCGTCTGCTGCGGCTAACGATGTCGTCGCCAACTCTTTCCAATACCTAGCCAGTCCCTTCAACGGCGCTCCTATCAGCGGCTTCGGCGCAGCCATCGGCGGCTACTCGATTGACGGCCCTATGGACGGCATCGCCACCGCCGAGCCGCTGTGGATCGCCTTGAGAAACGCGGGCAAAACCGTCACCACCGCCACTTGGCCCGGCGGTGATGGCGTGAACGTCACCATCCCCGGCCTCACTGGGACGGTGGGTTCCGCGACGAATCCAATCATCCAGCCGGCCTCCGAGCGCACTGTCGATTTCACCGTGCCCTTCGGTGCCGCCGCCGCCCCTTTCCAGAAAGGCTTCAATCTAACTTCCGCCGCGTTTTCCAGCGCTCCGGCAGCGACCGGCACTCAGCTAACTGCTGCCGGGAAGGTCTTCTACGGCACTGTCATGCAGACGAGCCTGGAAACCTTTTCCGCCGGTGGCGTCACCTTCGACATCAAGGCCGCCGCTTACGACACCACTAACGACAGCGTGGTGAATTACGACTCCCTTGTGATTTTCAATCAGGCGCAGGGCATCCAGCCCGGTCCCTTTGCGCTGCCCTCCACCGGTCCAGCCTATATCAAGCCAGGAAATGTTAGCCGCGCGGGTTATCCCACGTTGGAAGGCAAGGCTCTGATCGTGATCGGTCATCGCGGTGCCGCTGGCTATCGCCCGGAACACACGCTGGAGTCCTACCGCTACGCCATCGAGCTTGGTGCAGATTTCGTCGAGCCGGATCTTGTTTCTACCAGTGACGGCGTGCTGATCGCACGCCATGAGCCGATGCTCGGCGGCACCACGGACGTCGCCAGCCGCCCGGAGTTTGCCGCCCGCAAGACCACCAAGCTGGTCGATGGAGTTTCCACCTTCGATTGGTTTGCCAGTGATTTCACGCTCGCTGAAATCAAGACGCTGCGGGCCATTCAGCCGAATGCATCGCGTCCGCAGCAATTCAACGGCCTCTACGAAATCCCAACTCTTGACGAGGTCATTACCTTCGTGAAATCCGAATCGCTCGCTCTCGGTCGCACCGTCGGCATCTACCCGGAGACCAAACATCCGACGTTTCATGACAATCTCGGACTGTCCCTCGAAGAGCCTTTGCTTGCTTCACTAACAGCCGCTGGTTGGAATAGTGCGAATGCGCCGGTCTTCATCCAGTCGTTCGAGGTTGCCAATCTCCAACAGCTCAACACGCTGAGCCAAGTCAAGCTGGTGCAGTTGATCGATGCCGATGACGTCAATCCCGATGGTTCCATGTCGCTGGTCGCGCCGTATGCACAGCCTTACGATTTCGTCGTGAGCGGAGACCCTCGCACTTACGCCGATCTTCTAACTGCGACCGGTCTCGTTTTCGTCAACAACTACGCCGACGGCGTCGGTCCGTGGAAACCCTATCTGCTCAAGACCAAAATCCACGATCCGAACAACGACGGCGTGGCCGAAGATCGCAATGGCGACGGTGTGGTGAACATCAAGGACCGTGACGTGGTCGGTGACACTGGAGTGGTTGCCGCCGCCCATGCTGCGGGACTTCTCGTGTATCCTTTCACTTTCCGGGATGACGCCAGTCTCTATGGATTCACCAATCCGCTCGACGAATATCAGGCATTCTACAACCTCGGTGTGGACGGTGTTTTCAGTGATTTCGCCGATACCGCCCGTGCGGCCGTCACGAACATTTCCGCGCTGTTCTACTATGAAGGCCATTCTAACAAGGCGGGCACTCGTTACTTCGTGTCGAATCTCGCGCCGGATCTCTCCAGCGTCCGCATCGCCCGCACCAGCGCCACTTTCCTGCCGCGCAGCTCGCCGGTGCCCGCCGTCATCGCGAATGTGGACGACATCAATAACAACGTAGGCTTCTGGCAGCCGCAGCCGGATTTCCGCATCGTGGAGAAACTCGACGCCACGCCGTCCACCTTCGCGGCCTTCCCGGACGTCGAGCTGGAGAGCATTTACATGAATCTCGTCAGCGAGTTCGTCACCTATCAGACCAACGTCGGCCTGCGCGCGATTTCCCAACTTCCGAACGCCGATCTGGCGATGATCTACATCGAGCAGCCCGACGGCTCCGGCCACCAGTGGCTTCTCACCGATCCACGCCAATCCACCAGTTTCAGCGATCCCAGCCAGATCGGCGCCAATCAAGATGCTGCGAAAAAAGCCCGCTACGCCGATTATCTAAAGACGGCCTATCAGGTCGCTAACAACGCCGTGCAGCGCGTCATCGACTCCGTGGGCGTGAATGCATCCGGCGTGCCGAACAGCAACATCATGGTCACCTCCGACCACGGTTTCGCCCCATTTCACACCCAGGTCCAGCTCACGCAGATCCTCACGAACGCGGGCATCACCGGCATTGGGAACACCGCCACTTCGCGCGTGAAAGTCGTCACCTCCGGCCCCGCAGTTAACATTTACATCAACCTCCAGGGGCGCGAACCCGGCACCCCTCCAATCGGTCGTTCCGAATACATCGTCCTGCAAAAGCAAATCGCCGATGCCCTACGCGCCGCCCGCGATACGAACCCGACCTTCGCCGGTGCCGCGAGTGCGCCGTTGTTCGACAAGGTTTACACGCGTCCGCTACCGGCCGATATCAATGACCCGACCTTCGGCCGCCGCACCACCGAGGAAATCGGCCAGGACTCCGGCGATGTTTATGCTCTGCTAGACCTTGGTTACAACTTCGACGGTCGCCAGAATCCCGCGATCACCCGCCAGGGCGATGCTTCTAACACCGTGCTCTCACAGCCTAACTTCTACGGAGCACATGGCTATGATCCGGCGAAGGATGAAATGAGCGCCGTCTTCTACGCCGCTGGCCCGGACATCCTGCCCGGCGTCCTGGGTGAAATGAGCAACATCGACATCGCGCCCACCATCGAGCGCATTCTCGGCGTCATTCCCGCCGGCACCGTGCAAGGCACCGCGCTGCCGCTCGGACCCGCGCCGCTTACCGTCGCCAGCTTCGCTTCCCGCAAGAGCCACGGCGCGGTCGGCCTCTTCGATATCCGCATGCCGCTCACCGGCACCCGCGGCATCGAGTGCCGCCCTGCCCAGACCGGTGGCACGCATCAGCTCGTTTTTGCATTCAGCAATCCCGTCGCATCCGCCAGCGCTTCTGTCGTTGAAGGTGCCGGTAGCGTCTCCAGCACCAGCATCGTCGGAAACGAAGTCCTAGTGAATCTCGCGGGTGTGCCCAACGCACAAAACGCCGCCGTGTCCCTATCAATCATCGACTCCTTGGGTAACGCTCTTCCGAACAATTACTTCCGCCTCGGTTTCCTGCTAGGTGACGTGAACCGAGACGGCATCGTCAATGCCGCCGATACCGCTGAAACAAAATCCACCATCACCACGCCCACGCCGATCAGCCCCATCAACGCCACCGTCGATGTGAAACTGGACGGAAAGCTCACCATTGCAGACTCCGCCGTGGTGAAGGCGAACCTCAATCAAACCGTCGCCCCTTGATCCATCACTTGATAACACCATGAACACCAAACTAATCATCACTCTTTGCAGCCTGTTGGCGATTCCCGCCGGCCAAGCCGCCGTCACCATTGGATTCAGTGACACCGTCGGAGCTCCCAATTCCGTGACAATCATTCCCGGCGGCACCTTTGACGTATCCTTGATGCTCACCTCGGATGCCGAGGCCACGGCTGGCATTTCCTATTTCCTGCAATCCATCGGTGCGGGAAACGGCATGTTCACCATCACCGCCCGCAACGTCACGGGCAGTGCCTTCGGAGATCTAACGACCGGTAATGGCATCGCGCTCCCCGACTTGCTCGATCCCGTGAACAATCACGAACTCGGCGGTCTAACGACTGGCGCGTCCAACGGAATCGGCACCTTCCAAGTCGCCACTTACACGATCCAGGCGGATCTCGGAATCACTCCCGGCAGCTACACCATCAGCACCAGCGGGGCTCAAGCCATCGACGACTCGTTCGATTCTATCAGCCTCAATCAGGCGAGCTACGGTGTTACCGTTGTTCCAGAACCCGGCACCGCATTGCTGCTAGGCCTTGGCCTGGCTGGAGTTGCACTGCGCCGCCGCAAGGCTTGAAAAAGGAAGGCCGGTCGGGATGAAACCCGACCGGCTTTTTTGAAGAACAGGCAGAAATGCCCACGGATCAATCCCTGATATCCATGGCCGCGTATTCGCCATCTTTCCGGCGATAGACGATGGTTAGGCAATCGCGGCGGGCGCTCTTGTAGAGGACGAACGGTCTATCAGTTAACTCCAGCTGCATGATGGCGTCTTCCTTGAACATCGTGCGGATCTGGTAGTTCTCGGGGTGGACGATGAATGGCTCTGGATCGATGTCCGAGTCTTCCGGGTGGTCGAGGACTTCTTCTTTGAAGAACCGTTCTTCGAGGTAGCGGATCGATTCATTGCGATGCGGGCGATGCTTCTTCATCAACCGGGTCTTGTGCTTGCGCATCCGGCGGGCAATTTTTTCGATCGTTTCGTCGAGCGCTGCATACATGTCTTTCCCCTCAGTGTGGGCCTCGATGGTGATGTGATTGGCGCAGAAAAGAATGATTTCGGCAATGTGCCGGTTTCGTTGGACGTCGAGAATGGCCTTGGCCTCAATGATACGCGGATAGTCGAGGTGAAGTCCCTCGATCTTCTTGTGCGCGTGTTCGCGGAGGGCATCGGTCACTTGCTCGTGTCTCACGGTGACAGTGATCGGCAGATTGACGTTGGCAGTTTGCATGGGCGGTATTGGTTTGTATTTGGGTGTGTGGATGGCAGGTCTAACTGCCCTATCCGTTATGAACCTTGGACCAAATCTCATGGGAGCGCCACGCTGTTCTTCGGAAAAGTTCCGCTTGAATTGCCGCTGGAAAAATGGCTGCCGCCGAGGTGGCGAGCACCCGGCTGCGCGGTAACTCGCTCTACTTGGGCCGGGTAAGCTCCTCGAAGGATGAACCCTCGGTGTCATCCGCCGCAGCTGGATTGCGGGGTGTCAGTGGGGTAGCGGAAAAAAGCTCTTTGAAGTTGTCCATGGGGCCAGACGCCGGACCGCTCAGCTTGATGGTCAGCCAGCGGAACCCATCCTTGGGCGGGCCGAACAGGGACTTCAAACGGGAAGTCGGAGCAGCAGTAATCATGGCTTCGGCAAGGCCGACTTGCAGATTTCCACTAACGGTGTCGGTGGCGGTGATAGAAATTTCCCCCCGCAGTGCCATTCGGCCTTTGCTTTCCATATTGAGGCTGCGGAGGGTGACGATGCCGCCCTCCCGGTGGATGACTCCGCCGGCATTCCCTTCGAAAATGGGATGCATGAACCACGGGTCTTCACCCAAAGTTTGGGAAAGTCCAAACAAGAACGGAAAGCCCTGGACCTCGATTTTCGACATCGGGGAAACGCGGAATGAGACATCGAGACTCGGCGAGGTCTTCTCGACAGGCAGGAACGAGAGGTAGTTGGAATCCGCGACAGGCAAGGAATCAATCCGCCCCGTGAACAAGCGACCGAGCGCGGGTCCGATGATGCCAGAGAGTTCGAAGGCATCGAGCTTGACGGCCAAGGTTGAGGGTTGGTCCGCTTCATAGGGAGCCACCGTACCGGAAAATTCGAGCGCTCCGCGGTTCTCAGTTTCATGGAGCGCTCGCAGGCCGATGATGTCGGCCTCGGTGCCGCGGAACTCGATGAGCGCCCGGTCTAGCCGCAGTTTCGGCCAGCCGTCGATGGCCAGCGCGCCCTTATAAAGACTCAACTGGGGCCGACCGCTGACATTTTCGGGTGACAATGATGCCTCGGTTTGGGTGAGCTTGATGAGCGGGGCCGCCGGATTACCCAGAGTGGCGTCCAGCACTGAAATCCGATAGCGATTGAATCGGATCTGGGATTCTCCGGTGGGCGCTGGAAAATTTCGCAGCGCTTGGCCAGGCTTGGGGAATTGCAACGCTAGCAGGCCGTAGCCCGATAGGACTTCCTCACCGGTCATGGATTTCCCGAGGAAGCTCGCGGGGGAAATTTCCGCGCTCGGGCTTCGCAGCGAGAGGCTTTTCAAGACGTTGCCATCGGGCCAGGTGAGCGAAAGATTTCCAGCGTTCGCGGTTTTCGGGTTCATCCGGAACTGTTGTAGCTCGGTGCTCGCGCCGCTCATCAGTTCGATTCTGCGCACCAGCCCCTGGCGGAAAGGGCTGCTGTTCGCATAAATAACCGCCCCGCCGATGACCAAGGCCGCGATAAATATCAGGATCAGCGCGGCTGACACCTGCACGATCCGAGCGCGGCGGGTGCGGTGGTTTTCTTCCTTGTGAGGTTGGCTGGAGCGGCGTTTCCGCTTGCGGACGCGGATTGCCTGACTGCCGTCGGCGCGGGTCACAAGCTCGCCCTCCGCAGGACTGTCTGCGGAGTCACCCTTCAGTCGGTCCATCATCTCGTCGATGGAATACTTCTCAGGCTCGCTAGGGGCGGCAGACATTTTAACGGCAGGAGAAATCAAGTTGAGTCTGGATCAACGATCGCGATAACGCCGACCGGTTGGATCCATAAGTTCCACGTTGATGATGAAAAGGATCGCGGTGGTGAGCGGCTGCCGCGCTTGAGTTTGGAACAAGCGTCCGATGATCGGAACACTTCCCAGAATAGGGGTCTGATCCGCCACATTTTGCACGCTTTCCTGAGTCAGTCCGCCGACCACCAAGCTGGCTCCGTCCGCCACATCGACACTGGTGGTGAATGATTGCTTGCTGAAAATGGGCATCAGAATCTGGTTCTCGGTGAGCACGATGGTTTCGGTGCTGAGTAACCCTTGTTGGGTCGAGTTGATCGGGCTGCCATAGTTCACGAAACCGTCAAATTGAACAAACGAGGGATTCAGAGTGACGTTTACAAACCGCTTGTTGGCGTCCGCCACAGGAAGCACCTCCAGCGTAATGCCCACATCGCGGGTCTTGAAAGCAGTGGGTGTGGCCGGAGTCACGGCCTGTGACTGGCCGCCGCCACCGAAGATGCTATCAACTCCGCCGCCGGTGCTGTTTGGCAGTTCAGGCGGCTCGTACTCGGAAGGATAAATAAACTCGCGGACCACCTTGACTGAAGCCGACTGGCCGCTGCGGGTGACGGTGGCTGGCTGGGCCATCACGTCGGTGCCCTTTTTCTGGTCGAGTCCGCGCACCAGCATTTGAATAGTGGCGTTGTCGATGTTGGCGTAGCCGCCGACGATTCCTGGGGCCGGGTTGCTGGATTGGCGACCGGCTGGGTTGTTGATCAGATCGTCGATGGAGTTTCCAGAAATGGCAGAGTCGCCGCTGCGGTTTCCAGAAGTGATCGGATTCCGCGTGGATGTGCCCAAGGGCAAAGCGATATCGTTCAGACTCTGACCATTACCCACAGTGCCGCCGCCGAAATTCAGCCTGGATGAACCCGGAACCCAACCCGCGCCGCCGAAGCCGAGATTGTCGAGAAGCCAGTCGAACCCAAGTTCCTTGAGGTCGGTTTGCTGCACCTTGATCATGGTCACGCTGAGCGACACCATGACGGGTTCGGTTTTGGTGAGTGAGTCAACGATCTGGCCGATGTAGTCCAGATTGCTAGCGGTGTTGAGGATGCGGAGGGTGTTTGTGGCCGGCAAGTAGCTGGCCTCGGCTCCAGCGGGAAAGGCAACGCCTTGTTTGATCAAGGCTTCCTTGGCACCGAGACGCTGAGCTAACAGGCCTCCGCTGGCAGGTTCTGTGGCAAATGGATCAGCAGCGGCAGTCTGCTCGCCACCGCCACTGCTGATGCTGCTGATGAAATCCGGGGGCACCCGGTAGTTCCGCGAGACCAGCGCGCCGGAGCCTGCGCCCGCAGCGGTGATGATTACCGAAAAATCGTCCGTCGTGAACGAAGTGTGGGTGATGTCGGTGATGTATTTGAGAACTTGGGAAAGCGGGACGTTCGATAACTGAAGATCGAATCGGACACTGCGGACCTTGGTCGCCGCCGGGGATTCTGTGGCTCCCAGATTGACCGTGAAATTCACTCCCTTGCGAGCTGGATCCTGTTCGAACGTGTCATTCTCAGCAGCACGAAGGCGCATGAATTCGAGAGCTTCTTCCAGCGACGCTTGGTCTAGCGAAATCTTGGGAATGATGATGCGGTCCAGCTTGTTTTTGACGGAAACGGAATTTTCCTGATAGGCCCCGGCGGAGGAATCGGTGAGCGATGGCTCGGCCGCTTGGGTCGGCACTTGCAACTCCCATTCTTTGTCCACTTGGCCGAGCATTTCGGCGCGGGAGTGATCGTAGGCGGACTTCTGATAGTCGCTCTTTGCCACCGCGATTTGCTCCATCCCACGGCGGGCGGCGGAGTTCGTCGGATCAATGCGGAGCACGTCCTCGTAGCTTGATTTAGCTTCGTCAAATTTCCCAAGATTGTAATCACCCTCGGCCGTGTAAATCAGGCGGCGGACGGAATCGACGTTCTTGGTGAATTCAGGCGTGAGCGCGGGATTGGTGCGGATGGGATCATCGAGCTGTGCCAACATCGCAAGTGCGCCGGGATTGTTTGGAGCCACCGATTTGATGAGCACCTTCTCCACGACGGCCTTGGCAGCGGCCACGTCGCCATTGCGGGAGAGAAAGCGGGCTTGCTCAATGGATGCTTGGGCATAGCGCTCGGTGGCGGCGGCCCGTAAATCTGCTGAAATCGGGGCTTCGGGGATTAGCTCACGGGCCCCGGCGTAGGCCTCCACGGACTGGGCATAATTTCCGGCGGTGTAAGCTTCGTCGCCTTTGCGCAGCAACTCCTGAGCTTCGTCGATCGCGAGATTCCGGCGGGAAACTTCAGTCTCGGCGAAGCGTGTGCCGCCCCGGGGTTCGCCGGCCAGCAATTGAGCGATCAGGCAAGCGGTTGCCAACAAGGCAGCACGGCCACGGAAAGGTGTATTGGGTTTGAAAGTCTCCATGCGAATGGTTCCCGCGACGTATAGTGGCCTTGGCGGGGGATGCTAAGCTTAAAATCCGGAAAATTCATCTTTTCGAAAGCCATGGGAATTCCAGTTGAATCGCGATGCTCCGGCGGATCACCGGAGGCTGCCGCAGGTAGGGGGAGAACTTGGTTTCAATGAGCTTGCGGACCCGAGCAATCAACGGCAGGAATGTGTTCATGAGAAAAGTGTTCACATGAACTGATTATCTGTCAATCCTGCGATTTCGGAATGCTGAAAAGTTCCCTCGCCGCAGCGGCGTCCTGTTGGATTTGCAGCCGGAGCGCATCGAGCGAAGAAAATTTCAGCTCATGCCGGAGGTAGCTGTGGAAGCGGATTTCGAGTTCCTCGCCGTAGATTTCTCCCGTGAAATCGAACAGATGCACCTCGAAGACGCGCCTGTCTCCGCCGACGGTTGGGCGCAGGCCGAGATTGGCGACGCCCGTTAGAATGCGGCCATCCGCGAGCTGGGTGCGGACAGCCCAGACCCCGTCAGGAGGCAGTTGAGCCTCGCCGGTGGCCAGATTTGCTGTGGGAAATCCAATCGTCCGCCCCAGTTTTTTGCCCTCAACGACGGTCCCGCTCACGGTGTAGGGGCGGCCAAGCATTTGCTCCGCAGCGTCGAAATTACCATCGCGGATGGCTTGGCGGATGCGGGTGCTGCTGATCCGCTCGCCGTCGTGCATCACCGGTGCCAAGGCCTCTAACTTAAATCCGCGGCGCTCAGATTCCCGTTCCAGGAAAGTCACATCGCCACTGCGGTGGTGGCCGAAGCGCCAATCCTCACCCACCGCGATCGTTCTGACGGGCGCTGTCGTGAGTTGCGCGATGAATTCCGACGCCTCCATTTTCGCGAACTCTGTGTCGAAATGCAGCGGAATAAAAAGCTGCACGCCGAGGTCGCCCACCACGCGGGCCTTGTGATCCAGCGTTTCCAGCAAATTCGTGGGTGCCTTGTTCGGGGCAATCACGCGGATGGGGTGGGGATCGAACGTCAGCAGTCCCGCCAGCCCGCCGTCGCGTGTCGCGGCTTCCACCGCCCGGGCGATCACCGCTTGGTGGCCGACGTGTACGCCGTCGAAAACACCCAGCGCGAGATGCAGCGGCACGCCCAGCGCGGGCAAGTCTTCAAGGCGTTTTCGAATCAGCACGCCACTGGGATAACGAGGCCGGGTTGCGAGTTCAAGCCCTACGCTCCCGGAACCTTGGACTGCAGCAGCCAGCTCTGCCCGTTACCCAAATAGGATAGGTGACGATGCGTGGGTGAGTGAATCCAGCCGCTTTCAATAACCGTTAGCCAGCCGTGAGACGAGAGCTTGTCCGGCGTGTTCGAGGGCTTCGGGGAGGGCGTTGTTGCGCGCAGTCTGGAGATTGGACGAGACGAAAAGCTGGCTGCTGCCGGAGGATTTGCCCGACGCGAGGACTTTGGTGGGGTCCTTGGCATCGCGGAGGGTCCACTCGATGGTGACGGTGTTAGCGAGTTCCTCGGGGAGGAGGGTGTCACGGCGGGTGCCGCGGATGGCGGTGTAGATGATGCTTCGCAAGTTGCCGTCTAACACGGCGTCCGCATGGTCGGTTTTCGCGAGGCGGTAGGTGCCGTCTTGGATGAAGGCATTTGCGACAGCAGAGGTGGCGAGAGCCTCGGCGCGGGGGTGCAAGCTGGAGTTAGCAAACATCGGCACCGAGATGGTTCGCACTTGTTTGAGCGACGCGGGCTTGGTGGCTCCGAGCTGATAGCCCCCGCAGGAAACGAGTAGCAAGGTGGGAGCTAGCAGAAGGAGAAATTTCACAGGGCGGAGGGTGGTTAGATCACTCGCCGAGTTCTTTGAGGCGGGCGCGGGCCTTGTCATGGAGGGCACCGGACGGTGAGCGTTTCACGATGTCGCGGTAGTAGATTTTGGCGGATTCGAGCTTGCCGGTTTTTTGATAGTACTCGGCGATGTCGTAGGAGCGCTGAAGGTCTTTACCGCCGACGTTGGCGAGAAACTGGCGGGCTTCGGCATTGCGCGAATGGCCGGGATACTGGATGAGGTAGTCGTTGAAGGCCTCGCGGGCGAGATCGAGATTTGCTTGGTTCTGATTTCCGCGGTCCGCCTCGGCGGTTAGAATTAGGCCGATCCGGAACAAGGCTTCGGGAGCTTCGGAGCTGCCGGGCTGGTCGCGGACGAGCTGGCGATAGCCGGCGATGGCTTCCTTGGACTTTTTCTTGCCTTCGTTGAGTCGGCCGATGGTGAACTGAGCTTTAGCTGCGGCGGGGGATTTGGGGGCGTTGTCGCGGACTTTGCCGAGCATCTCGACGGTTTTGTCGAGGGAGAGTTTGGTTTTAAGACCCATCATGCTCTGCTTCACGTCGCCATCGGCGGCGGACTGCGCCATGGCGATTTGGCGGTTCAAGGCGGTGGTGTAGAGGCCGCTGCCTTGGAAGCGGGAGAGAAATTTGTCGTAAGCCTCGAAGGATTTGAGGATATCGCCCTTCTGCTCAAGAAGCTGGGCTTGGCGGAAGCGGGCCTGCGCGGCGGATGGGGCGAAGGGATAGCGGGTGGCGGTTTCATCGTAGAGCTTGATCGCTCTGCCGACTTTCCCGGCATCGTCGGCGAGTTTTGCCTTCTGATAGAATTTCTCGCCCTCGCTGGCGGCGGCTTGGGTGTTTCCAGCCATGATCGGTAAATCCGGATCTGGGCCGCAGGAAACGAGTTGAAAAGTGGTGGCAGAAATCAGCGCGAAGGCGATGAACCGATAGGTCATGCGGCGGAGCATAGGAGGCGGAAGGGGAGGGGAAAGCCCAAAATCCATCACTTGCCAAGTTCGGCGGCGCGCTGGGTGGCGGCTCCGACTGCCTCAATGAGGGCGGAGCGCAGGCCGTGTCGTTCAAGTGTGGCCAAGCCGGCGATGGTGGTGCCGCCGGGAGAGGTGACCATGTCCTTGAGCACGGCGGGATGCTCGCCGGTTTCTAAGACCATCGCGGCAGCGCCGAGCACGGTTTGGGCGGCGAGCCGCACGGCATCGGCACGAGGGAGGCCGGCCCGGACGCCGCCGTCGGCGAGGGCGTCGATGACGACATAGATGTAAGCAGGCCCGCTGCCGGATAGCCCGGTGACTGCATCCATCAAGCGCTCGGGGACTTCGACCGCGAGACCGACTGCGCCGAGGATGGCTTGCGCGGTGATGGCGTCCTCTGGAGTGGCGCGGGTGCCGAGGCAAAAGGCAGCGGCTCCGTGACCGACGAGTGCCGGGGTATTGGGCATGGCGCGGATGATCCGGAAATTTTCCGAAGCCGCGTCTTCCAGCGTCGTTAGCGTGACGCCGGCGGCGATGGAAATGACGAGGCGAGGTTTGCCAGCGCTCAATTTCGCCGCATCTGCTAGGGCCGAGGCCACGTCGTGGGGCTTGGTGCAAAGCAGGACTACATCGCTGGCAGCACCCATTTTCGCAAGATCGGTGGTGACCTTGGCGCCGGTCGCCAGCGCGAACGTTTCGCGGGATTTCTCGTAAGGATCGCAGCCAATCACGTCGCCAGCAGCGACCACACCCGCACGAATGGCTCCCTGAATGAGCGCCGTTCCCATTTTCCCGCATCCGATGACTCCAAGCTTCATGGCCAGAGACTAAGCGGGTCCGCGCGGCGCACGCCAGTGTCATTTTACTTGGTGGGGTGGGGGGCGCATGGCCATCTTCCGGCCATGAAATTGCGGTTGATGGCGGCGTTGCTGATGAGTTGTGCGTTTGTGGTGGGCGAGCCAGCTGCAGTTAAAGCGACCCCTGAGGTGGACGCCGCGATCCCCGGCCCAGTTAAGCTGCTTGGGGAACCGGCGATGATGGATTTCCCGAATGGCATCCAAATGGCGGTCACGGCCACCACTGAAAAAGCCCAAGCGCACGTCAACCAAGGGATGAACCATTTGCACGGCGGTTGGGAATTCGAAGCAAGCCGCCATTTCGCCGCGGCCATGCGTGAAGACCCGGACTGCCTGCTCGCCCACTGGGGGATGGTCATGGCCCTGCTCACTCCGTCGCCGGAAACGGGTCCCGCCCGCAATGCCGCGACGGACCGCTTGCTCGACTTGGTCGATGCGGGAAAGGGCAGCGAGCTAGAGCGCGGCTATGCTTACGGGCTGATCAAATACATTGAGGAAGGTCCAACCGGAGCCGCGGTGGCATTCCGAAAAGTCGCCGAGCAATTTCCCAACGACTTGCAAGCGGGCATTTTCGCGGCGCTGTTCGGGAGGACGGGCTACGATGAATTCGGTGGAGCCACGCTCGGTCAGGAAGCCGCTGAAAATAGCCTGCTTGCGATGATCGACAAAAACCCAGAAAGCCCGCTGCCGCTCAACGCCCTCTTATCCATCCGCGCGGAAGGTCCAGACCTCACCCTCTCGGTCGATCTTGCTCGCAAGCTTTGCCAGATTTCTCCCGGCTACGCGCCCTACTGCCATCTGCTAGGTCATTACGAATGGCGCAGCGGGCAGCACGGAAATGCGGTTGCCGCATTCACTCGCGCCACTGTCATTTTCGACGCATGGATGAAGGAAAATAAAACCACCGTCGCCGACTGCCCCGAGTGGGTGAAAGCCGAGTGCTACAGGATCGTGGCGCTGATTTCCAAGGGCGATTTCGACACCGCCTACGTTGCGGCCCGTCAGATCGCTTCCACCCCATTTCCCGCCAAGCGGTCTGCGTCACCCGGCGTCCGCATGCTGCTGTGGGATGCGAAAACCCTGCCCTCCCGCATCCTGCTCCACCGCGGGCTGCGCGGAAATGCCAGTGAAGCTCTGCACTCGCTACCCAAGCCGAGCGAACTCACCGGCAGCCACGACAAATCGCTCGCGTATTGGTGGATCGATGGTGTCCGCCTCGCGCTCGAAGCCCGCCGCTTGATCGATGATGGAAAAGCCGACGAAGCCCGAGTGGTGATCGCCGCGCTCACCCAGCATGGCGAGGCGATGAGTAAAACCCAAGGGGCCGCCAACGCCAGCGGCGAGCGCTCCGCTTGGAACCGTTCCTTCCGCTCGATGGAAGTTCTCGCCAGCGATCTTCGTGGCCGGCTCGCCCTCGCCGGTCCGCAGGGCAGGATTGGCACGGCTTACAATTGGTTTGCTTCCGCCGTCGAGCGCCAGCACCCAGCGCCCATGATGTTTCCGCCGATGATTCTCACGCCCATGGCCAGCCGCCTCGGCGAATACTACCTTGCCGCCGGTCAACCGAAAGAAGCCATCGAGTCCTATCAACGGGCACTCGCCGCCATTCCCAACGACATGAACGCGCTAGTCGGCCTAAAATCCGCCTATGACAAAGCGAAACTTCCCGCTGAGGCCACCGCCACGGAGAAAAAGATCCAAGATCTCCGCGCCCAGTAAGGTGAGCTGCGCGAGTCTCGCGCTTGGCCCAGTTGCAAAAAGAAGCCGCCAGGGAGTCCCTTCCCCGGCGGCCATTGAATTGTCATACCCACCCTCACACCCGTGGAATTGGCAGACAACTTTGCTGTTACACCCTTACATGAAAGGGCGATTGCTCGCCGCTTTCAGGGAAATAAGACCGCCTAACTGTGACGATCGTTCAAACAATTCCCAAACTTTCTAATCAATCGTTAGACCCGGCGTTCAAGCATTGGCGCGGCCAACACCTCATCGCCGACCGCATAAAAAGAAAAAGGCCGCCGGGGAGTCCCTTCCCCGACGGCCAGAATTGTCATACCCACCACACCCGTGGATTGGCAGACAACTGTGCTGTTACACCCTTACATGAAAGAGCGATTGCTCGCCGCTTTCAGTTTATTAAGACCTTCAACTACTACGAATGTTCAAAGTTATTTAGAAACTTCCCGATCTTTTTCATTGGCCGCACTTGGCACTTGGAAAATCCCCGCCAGTTCGGGACGCTTTCGCCCATGCCGCACAGTGCCATCGATGTCCGCTACGTCGCCAATCTCGCCCGCCTCGAACTCACGGATGAGGAAGTAGGCACCTTCCAACCTCAGCTCGAAGCCATCCTCGGCTACGTCGAGGCGCTTTCCAAACTCGACGTCTCTGGCATCGACGCCAGCCCACAAGCCGGCATCGTTTTCGGGAAAATGCGCGACGACGTCCCGCACGAAAGCCTTTCCCAGCAGGCCATGCTTCAAAACGCCCCCGACCAAGCCCAAGGCCAAATCCGCGTCCCCAAAGTCGTCACCGACGCGTGAACCCTCTTATTTCAGCATCTCAGCTTTTTCCCTCCATGACCATCACCGCCCTCCGCCGGCAACTCCTCGTCGGAGAAACCACGCCCGCCGCCATTTTCGCACAACTCGCCGGAGAAATCACCGCCCGCGACGGCCGGACCGGCGCGTATCTTTCCCACAACCTCGAATCAGCCCTCGCTGAAGCCGCCAATGCCGATCTCAGCTTGCCCTTAGGCGGCATTCCCATCGCCATCAAAGACAACATCAACGTCCTCGGCCAGCCCTGCACCTGCGGCTCCAAGTTCCTTGAAAATTTCATCTCACCCTACGATGCCACCGTCATCCGCAAGCTGCGTGCCGCCGGAGCCATTCCATTCGGGCGGATGAACCAAGACGAGTTCGCCATGGGATCCTCCACGGAGAACTCCGCCCTCCAGATTACCCGCAATCCCCACGATCACGACCGCGTTCCCGGCGGCTCATCCGGTGGCTCCGCCGCCGCCGTTGCCGATCTTACTGCCATCGCCGCCCTCGGCTCCGACACCGGCGGTTCCATCCGCCAACCCGCCTCGCACTGCGGCGTCGTCGGGCTGAAACCTTCGTATGGCCGCGTTTCCCGCTACGGACTCGTCGCCTTCGCCTCGTCGCTCGACCAGATCGGTCCGCTCACGCAGTCGGTGGAAGACGCCGCCCTCATTCTCCAAGCCATCGCCGGTGGCGATCCGCAAGATTCCACCTGCCTCGACGCCCCAGTCCCCGATTATCTATCCGGCCTCAACGACGGTGTGAAAGGTCTCAAACTCGGCATCCCCAAGGAATATTTCGGTGAAGGCATCGATCCCGGCGTTCGCAAAAACGTCGAAGCCGCCATCCAAGCCCTCGCTGCGCAAGGTGCCGAGATTGTCGAAATTTCCCTGCCCCACACCGAGCACGCCGTCGCCACCTATTACATCATCGCCCCCGCCGAGGCCTCGTCGAATCTCTCCCGCTTCGACGGCATCCGCTACGGCCACCGCGCCTCCAACCCCGCCGACATCCTCGACCTCTACAAGAAATCGCGCGAGCAAGGCTTCGGCGCAGAGGTCAAACGCCGCATCATCCTCGGCACCTACGTCCTCTCCTCCGGCTACTACGACGCCTATTACACCCGCGCCCAAAAAGTCCGCACCTTAATCCGCCGGGATTTCGAAAACGCCTTCACTCAAGTCGATGCGATCCTTTCCCCCGTCGCCCCCAGCCCCGCTCGCAAGATCGGCAGCATCTCGGAGGATCCGCTCCAAGAATATCTCTCCGACATCTTCACCATCGCCGCCAACCTCGCCGGCATCCCGGGCATTTCCATCCCCTGCGGCACCACCGACTCCGACGGCGGCAAGAACCTCCCCGTCGGCCTCCAGATCCTAGCTCCGCATCTCGGAGAAGCGAAATTGCTGCGCATCGCGAAAGCAGCCGAAGCGTGATACGGGCATAATGCCTATCGAGGCAGGCTTTGAGGCATTTTGGTTCAAGTGGTTTTCGATTGCGAGTGAGCCTCCGTGACAAGAGGCATTGCGCGGCCAAACGCGTAGATGGTCGATCATGAACCCCGCAACCTTGGAGCAGTGGGAAAGTCGTCACCGGTCTGAAAAGTGTCCCGGCTGTCTCAGCCGGGAGCGGAAGTTTTGAAACCGGCTGAGACAGCCGGGACACTTTCCATTTATCCGCCCACGGACCGGCTTCTAAACGTTGCTGCCAATGGGTTCCAGCCTTCCCCAGCTATTCCGCTTGCCCGCCAGCGGTGGGTTGGATACGGGGTTGCCGCTGTCCGGCAATTGGTCGGCCTCATTTCAACTCAGCGAAATACTTTATTTATGGCTATCACCCGCGCCCTGCTTTCTGTGTCTGATAAAACCGGACTCGCCGAATTCGCCAAGGAACTCCACGAGATGGGGGTGGAATTGCTCTCCACCGGTGGCACCTCGGCGGCTCTCCGCGAGGCGGGGTTGCCGGTCATCGACGTGTCTGAGTTCACGGGCGCACCGGAACTTTTCGAAGGTCGCCTCAAGACTCTGCACCCGAAAGTCCACGGCGGATTGCTCCAGCGCCGCGACGACGCCAACCACATCGCCCAAGCCAAGGCCAACAATATTCCTCCGATCGACCTAGTGGTGGTGAATCTCTATCCGTTCGAGGAAACGGTGGCGAAACCGGATGTGACGTTGGAGCAAGCGATCGAAAAAATCGACATCGGTGGCCCGTCGATGCTGCGGAGCGCGGCGAAAAATCACATGAGCGTAACGGTCATTGTCGATCCGAAGGATTACTCGCAGGTGATCGAGGAGATGAAGGAAAACAACGGCAACACGACCAAAGGATTTCGCGAGCAACTCGCGGTGAAAGTCTTCATGCGGACCTCGCAGTATGACGCCGCGATAGCCGACTACCTCGGCCAATGCCGGACCGGCACTTGCTGCAATTTCACCCTCAGCTTGCCGCTCGAACAAGAACTCCGCTACGGCGATAATCCTCACCAGAAGTGCTCGCTCTACGGAAATTTCGGGGACTATTTCACCCAAATCCAGGGCAAGGAACTCAGCTACACCAACGTCTTGGATATCGAGGCTGCGGCGGATCTCATCCTCGATTTCGTCCGCCCGACGGTGGCGATCCTCAAGCACACCAACCCCTGCGGCGTCGGCCAGGACGACGACGATTTGCGGGTCGCCTGGCAGAAAGCGTTCGAGACTGACCGCCAAGCACCGTTCGGTGGGGTGATCGTTTGCAACCGCCCGCTCACGTTAGAACTCGCCCGCGTGATCTCGGAAATTTTCACCGACGTGATCATCGCCCCTGAGTTTGAGAGCGATGCGCGGGCCTTGTTGCAAAAGAAAAAGAACCTGCGGCTGATGGTCATGAACGACGCCTATCTGGCCGAAAAACAATCGCCCGTCATCCGCTCGTGCCCCGGTGGCATCATGGTGATGGACCGCGACCACTCTGCGCTCGGCCTCGACAAACTGGAGAGCAAGGTCGTCACCAAACGCCCGCCGACCCAAGAGGAAATGCGGGCGATGCGGTTCGGCTGGCGGATCGTGAAACACGTAAAATCTAACGCCATCGTTTACTCCAGTGCCGACCGCACTCTCGGCATCGGTGCCGGCCAAATGAGCCGCGTGGACTCCTCACGCATCGCGATTTGGAAAGCCAAGGAATCCGGCCTCGATCTGAAGGGCAGCATCGTCGCCTCCGACGCGATGTTCCCATTCGCCGACGGTCTGCAATCCGCCATCGACGCCGGTGCCACCGCCTGCATCCAGCCCGGCGGCTCGGTGCGTGACGAGGAAGTCATCGCCGCCGCGGACGCTGCGGGCATGGCCATGATCTTCACCGGTCACCGGCATTTCAGGCATTGAGAAGGCCTGGCAACAAGCCAACTCTTCCCGGGTAGCAGCAGGATCAGCCAGATGACCGATGCCGTGGCCAACACGAGCCACGGCGTAAGCCAGCCGTATTGCGTGTAGAATGTGAGCCGCGTTTCCCGCCTCAGGGTGCCGGAAAGGGTTCCCTGTTTGAGCGCCGCCAGTCGGGCGTGGACCTGGCCGTTCGGATCGATCAGTTGGGAAACTCCCGAGGTCGCGACGACGAAAATCCAGCGGCCATTCTCACAGGCGCGGATGCGGAATAGCTCGGCGTGTTGGTCGTGCTGGCGGGCGCTCCATTTTTCCGCATCCATCGTAGGCACCACGAAAAACTCCGCGCCCGCTGCCGTCATCCGGCGGACGATGCCCTCGTAGTCGCAGTCAAAACAGATCGGCGTGCCGATTTTGCCGTGGGTTGTTAGGACCGGCTGCGCGGTGGTGCCGGGGATGCCGTCGTCGAAGAAATGCACGGCGTGGTTCTTGGTGTGCTCGCCACGGACGCCGGTGGGATCGAGGGTGAGGGCGATGTTGCGCCAGGCATCGCCGCCGGTAGGGCGGGACTGGGTGCCGAGCGTGAGGGTGATGCCGCGCTCCCGGCAAAGGTCTGAGACGAGGGCCAAGTCGCGCTTGTTAGCCCGGAGATCGTAGGGCACCGCATACTCGGGCCAGACGACGTGTTGGACTCCGGGAGGCAAGTCGCGGGTTCCCGCCAGATACTCGGTTAGGGAAACATTTTCTAACTGCAACCCGCCGACTTTCACGGCGAGAGGATCATTTGCCATCGGCTCCGGGTGGCGGGGAATTAACACCACGATCAGGATCATCACCATTAGCCCGACTGCCGCAGACTTCCATTTCCTCATGAACAACAACGTGGCGGACAGCACGACGAGCGTGGAGACGCCATAAACCCCGATCCACGGCAGTAGCGCGTTGGGACCGATCGCCAGTCCGGCAGTCATCCACGGGAATTTAAGCGGAAACAACTCCGCCCGGATGAACTCCCAGCCACACCAATTTAGCGTGGTGAAAATCGCAAACTTCCAACCGCTCACCCCGCGCCGTCCAGCGCGGCTCTGCATCTCCGCAAACAACGCGGTGAACGCGGCGAGGACGCACCACAGCACGACTGCCATATTGCCGAAGACTTGGAGCAACCACGACAAACTTAATCCGTACGCGGTCATCCCGTGCAGAAACCCGATGGCGCGGGCTCGCGTCCCGCTCTGGCCACGCAACGCTAACAGCAGCCCAACCAACCCCGGAATCACCAACCAGCCCCACCCGAGTGGCGGATAGGCCATGGCATAAACCGCACCTGATAGAACGGCGAGTCCGCAGCGGGCAGGGTAGGAGTTGATCGAGTGCATCGTCCGAAGATTGCAGTCTCGCACGGGCCGGGGTGAGATTGACTCAGGCCTTCGGGAAATGGCCTCCTAGCCCTTGGCTTGATCCACGCGGATCATCGCTTCGAGGATGTGCTGCCAAGTGGACGGCTTTTCAAGGACTTCGTTAGAGAACATGCAACCGTCCCAACAGATGTGCTCCATGCCACGGGCGGCGGCGTCTTTGAGCCAATAGGTGGAGGCGCGAGCGATGTCGAGTTTGCCGTTAGGATCATCCGCGAGGCAATGGCGACCGGTCTTGTCGTGGGAGCCGGTGCCGTGGACCGAGCCATCGTTCTGGGCGACGTGGAAGTCGATGGTCCACGGGCGCAGGGCATCCGTCATGGTGGTGTAAGCGGCCCAGAATTCGTCCTCGCTGTAGCCTTCCTTGAGAAGCGCTGCCTCGGGCGCGTTATAGCCTAGCAGATAGAGATAAGTGTGGGCGAGGTCCGCTTGGAAGCCAACGGTCTTCGGCATGTTGGTCGCTTCGAGCGTGTCTAACATCGCCTGCCACGAGTGCATCCCGCCCCAGCAGATTTCGCCTTCGGCAGCGAGGCGTTCGCCATGTTGCTCGGCGATTTTGCCGGCCTCGCGGAAGGTCTCGGCGATCCTCTGGGTGTTGGCGGCAGGGTCCTTTGCCCAGTCGGTGACGGAACTGGCGGAGTCGATGCGGATCACGCCGTAGTCGCGGACGCCGTGCTCGTTGAAAATCTTCGCGATGCGGCAGGCTTTCTCCACGGCGAGCACGAACTTGCGGCGGGCTTCGGCATCGCCCATGGCGGCATCCCCCACAGTGCCCGGCCAGATCGGCGCGACGAGCGAACCGACCTTCAGGTTGCGGCTGGCGATGAGATCCGCGATTTTCCGAATGTCGGCTTCCGGGGCGTCGGGGTCCGTGTGTGGGTGAAAAAGGAAGTAGTCGATGCCATCGAACTTGCGACCGTTCACCTCAGCGGCGGCGGTGAGTTCGAGCATGTGTTCGAGTGAAATCGGCGGATGATCGGTGCCGGGTTCTTTGCCGACGAGACCGGGCCACATGGCGTTGTGAAGTTTCATAATAGGTTGATGGTTGAAGGTTGAGAGTTGATAGAAAGACGATGGGATTTGCCGCTTCGCTGGAGGATGACGCTGGCGCGTACTGAGGGGGATTTATATGATTGGCGTGCTGAGATCAGGCAACACCCGAGTAAAGAAATTTCTGAAATCCGGTGAATGTTTCTCCGATGTCTTCTCCCAGATCGGCCACGGCGTCGTTGATCGAATTGTGGTATCTGAGCTTCAGCAGCGGAGTCAGTTTTCCTTGGTCCAGTTCCTCCACTCCGACGCTGACGTAATGAGATAGCACGAAATCGAGAAACACTTGCTGCTTGCTGTTGAAGTGGGTGCTGATCTCCACCTTCGCTTTTGCGGCTCTCTGCTCCCGACTTAACGTCGGCAAGGCATAGGCGACGTGGGCAAGCACATCGAAAAGATCGCTGTTCTCGGCATCAATGATCTTCTGCATCTCCGCGAGTTGATCGTGGCCGAAGCCTTTTTCCTCAAGTCCTTCCAACAGCTTGGCGCGGGTGGGGGGCACGCTCCACAGCTCGCGGAGTTCGTCCTCGTTTGCGAAGAAATCCGGGAGCTTGCCAAACAGCATATCCATGAACTGTTGGGCGGACATCGGTGTGCCGTCGGGATGCCAGAAGGTCGTCATCATCATGTGCTGGATGTCGCGCTCCTTGCCGTCGGCCAGTTTCACTTTTGTTTTTGTCCGCTTGTTGCAGGTGCATTGGACCTTGCCGCAGACCTCGCAGGGTTCCTTGGGACACTCGCACGGCTTTTTGCCACAGACTTCGCAGGGTGGCCTTGGTTTCACCTCGCAGGTGCAGGGACGGTTGCCGCATTTCGGACAATCATCTTCTTCCAGCGGCTCGCCGTCCCATTCCGGATCGGCGAAATGGAGGTGCGCTTTTACGAAATCGTAAACGGTGAAGTAATCCTTGCCCTCGTAGAGCCGGGTGCCGCGGCCGATGATCTGTTTGAACTCGATCATCGAGTTCACCGGGCGCATCAGCACGATGTTCCGCACGTTGCGGGCGTCCACTCCGGTGGAGAGTTTTTGCGAGGTTGTCAGGATCGTAGGAATGCTCTTCTCGTTGTCCTGGAAATCGCGGAGATGCTGTTCGCCGAGAGCGCCGTCGTTCGCGGTGACTCGCTGGCAATAGTTCGGATCCTTGCTGGTCTTGAGCTGGTTGATGAGATCCCGCACCAGCAAGGCGTGCTCCTGCGTGGCGCAGAAAACGAGGGTCTTCTCGTTTTGGTTGATCTGCTTCATGAAAATCTCCACCCGCTTCTTCTCGCGCTCGCGGATCTGGATGTTCTTGTTGAAGTCCGCTTCCTCGTAAACCTTGCCAACCTCGATCTCACCCTCCACCACCGTGTCGTCCGAAGTGTAGGTGTAATAATCGATGGTCGTGGAAATCTGCTTCACCTTGAACGGCGTGAGGAATCCGTCATTGATGCCGTCCTTGAGCGAGTAGATGTACACCGGCTCGCCGAAGTAGGCGTAGGTGTCGACGTTGTCCTTGCGCTTGGGAGTCGCCGTTAGGCCGAGCTGCACTGCGGGCGAGAAGTATTCAAGGATGCCGCGCCAATTTCCTTCATCATTCGCGCCGCCGCGATGGCACTCGTCGATGACGATGAAGTCGAAGAAGTCCGACGGATACTCGCCGAAGTAGGGCGACGGCTCGCCGTCGATTGGACGACCAGACATGAAGGTTTGGAAGATCGTGAAAAACAGGCTGCCGTTCTTCGGCACCTTGCCTTTTTTACGGATGTCGCCCGGATCGATGCGGACCAGCGCATCCTCGGGAAATGCCGAGAACGCGTTGAAGGCCTGATTCGCCAGAATGTTCCGGTCTGCCAGAAACAGCACCCGCGGCCGACGAGTCGCCTCGCGGCTCAGATTCCAACGGCTGTGGAAAAGCTTCCAGGCGATCTGGAACGCGATGAACGTCTTGCCCGTGCCGGTGGCGAGCGTGAGCAGGATGCGCTGCCGGTCCTCCGCGATGGCTTCCATCACCCGGCTAATCGCCACGTCCTGATAGTAGCGCGGCTGGAAATAGCCACCGCGATCCTCGAAGGGCACGGCGGCGAAGCGATCTCGCCACGCGTTTGCCTTGGCGAAAGTCCGCGCCCACAGCTCATCCGGTGTCGGGTAGACTGAAACATCGCCCTCATTGCCAGTCTCCATGTCGATCCCGTAAATTCCCTGACCGTTCGTGGAATAGGTGAAACGGATCGAAAGCTTTCCCGCATAATTTTTTGCCTGCGCCACACCTTCCGTGAGGGCGCAGTCCCACGCCTTTGCCTCCACCACGGCGAGTTTCGTGTTCCGGTATTCCAGCACGTAGTCCGCCGAGAGCGCCTTGCCGCGTTTCCCGTGGCCTTCGATGCGCCCAAGCGTGATCGGATGCTCGCGGCGGATGCGGCTGCCTCCGATGACTCCCCAGTCGGCGGCGGTCAGTGCGGGGTCTATGTGCTCGGCACGGGTTTCGGCTTCGTTCATGTGGGTTGGGCCGGGTGCGGCGTGGCGGCATCCTGCCGACGGTAAAATTCCTGGCCCACGCGCTGGATGTGATCCAGAAGACCCGCATGATCGATCATGTGGAGAAGCGAGAGGTCAATCGTGTAGGGCAGGAGCAGATCATCCAGTTCACCCGTGATGTTGAGTAAATCCCGATAGTCGAGCCCGCCGCCCACGAGCGTCAGGTCGATGTCCGAGCCCCGCTTGTAATTCCCCTTCGCCCGTGATCCGTAAAGGATCGCCTTCTCCACGGCGGGATGCCCGGCCAGCACTCCGCCGATTTTCTCCACCGTCGTTTCCGGCAGTCCATATAGGTAGGCATTCATTCGGCGGCTTGGCTTAGGATCTGGAAGTGCTCTTCCATTTCTACGAAGGCGGGGTAGAACACCGTGAGGATGTCCTTGGCGATCACCTCGGCGAGTTCCGTTTTATACGTGTGGGATGTCTGGTTGCGGGCCTTGATCATGTCCATCCACACCTGGCCGTCGGTGAGCAAGTTGTTCTTGAACGCCTCCCGCGTCGCATTCCTTGATCCGATGATTCCGACAAACCCTCGCTCCTCCAGATAATCCTTCAAGACGTTCCAGGCCAGCTCGTGGGTGAATTCGAAGCCCTGAATCAGCCCTTGTTGTTCCAGCTCGGATAGCGGGCGCTGCTCGGACAAGTCCACCGCCCGTCTCAGCGTGGCGAGCGCTCGCTTGAAATTATCGAAGCGCTGGATCCAGCGGATGTCGGGAATGCTCATGGGCGGGAGTGTAGTGAAATTAATGGGTGGAGGAAATCAAGAAATCTCACAGCTCCCCGCTGAACGCCTGGTGCAGCAGCGACCTCTTCAACGCCTCCAGCGCGGCAAGCTTGTGGGTGTAGAGGCGGGCGAGGCGTTGGGTTTCAGCTTCATTCATTGTTTCCAGTTCGTGCGGCTCCTATTAAACGATCTCCGGCGAGAGCACTTTGTTGAGGGCAGCCAAGAGCTTCCCGCTCTCCTCCATATTCATGTATGGAACTTTGAGAGTCCTTGCCCAGAAGAAGCCGAACCCAAGCGCCTCTTTGATCTGCCATGCTGCCATTGCCGGGTAATCATCACCTTTGCTCGGCTTGGACGTAAGCCATTTGAGATCGCAATATGTCGCGTCCCACTCGTCGTCATCCTTTGGCTGGCTGATCACCTCACCGGCTGCCACGATTCCTCGGCCCTTGTGGTAGAGGAAAACGGTATCTCCTTTGTTCAGCGAGTGGACAATTCCCTTGATGCCCCCAAACGCCGCCACCCGTTTGTTCTCGCACATATACCAGATCGAATCCTCGTCGTAACTCAGGTTAGTATCGAAGATCACCCCTTTTCGGTGCGCAGGATTGGAGTGCTTGTCGTAAGGCAGTGAGAAGAATTCAAAGTAGGATGATCCGCCGATCTCATACACGCGGTAGGGCACGAAGTTCAGGGAAAGTCCTTTGGACTTCCAATAGTCCACATTCCGGATTAGGGCATCATCACTGGCACTGCCAATCACCACCAGATGCTGCTCACGGTTGAACTCGGATAGGCCCAGCGGATGTTCGAGATCAAAGCTTGCCTGGTGCTCTTCCTGAAGTTTCAGGGAATCGTCCTTCTTATAGATTCTCAGCTTGCGTTGCAGCTCGTCGAAACTGAAGCGACCCGCCTTCTCACAATAGCGCATCGCCTGATGCACGGCTCCGGCCCCCGCGCCGTCCCGCTTGAGCTCAAACACCACCAGATCTCCTGCCCGGTTCAGCGCATAGATGTCCGCTTCCTCCTGCCAAGCACGCTCCTGAAAGATCGGCATCAAATTACTCTCTTCGAACAAAACGTCGAAAAGATTTTGAGCCAAGAGATCTTCAAGCTCCTTTTCCAAGGGAAGGCCGTGGAACGGTTGCGGATCCAGCGAGGCAAATTTGCCGTCTTTCTTATCAAGTTTGTACAACATAAAATTAGAGTTCTCCGGAAAACGCCTGATGCAGCAGCGACTTCTTCAACGCCTCAAGCGCGGCGAGCTTGCGGGTGTAGAGGCTGGCGAGGCGTTGGGTTTCGGCGGTTAGGTCTTCAAATTGCTTCGCGAGCTGCTTTTGCTCTCGAACGGATTCCGGATAGCAGATCAATAACGGAGAAAGGTTGGTTCGCGTAATTTGCGGTTGAGCAGCACCGGTGATGGCCACCGAAATATCAATGCCTCCACGGAAAAAGAACTCAAGGAAGTGAAGATCGAGTTGGTGATCTTTTGGACGCACGACCATCGCGTTCCCGGTGATCCACGACTTCGGCTGAGAAATGTTCACGGAGCCACAAGTTGCGCCACGGCAAGTCACCAATAGCTGCGGCTCTTCGTGGTTAAACTTGTCGTATCGGCCGATTACGCCGTTCGCACCGAAAACGGGATATGGTCCGTCTGGGACGAGATCTTTTGTGCCAATGGTTTTTGGCTGATACATTTCGCATGTCTCACCAAGTGATTTCTCCACCCACCCCTTGCCGCGCTGGGAGAAGACGGATTGGAGGTGGCTTTCGAAGAGGGCGCGGGCGTTTTGGAGGTTCTTTTCAGCGTTGGCTTTGGCGGTGGCGATGCCCTCAAACGCTTCGTCGAGCAGGCCGACGATCCGCTGCTGTTCGGCGAGCGGAGCGGTTGGGATTGAGATCTCTCGAAGATTTCCCTGATTGAGCTTAGGCACCGTTAGGCCAGAAACGAATACCGTGAGGTCAGAGTGATTTAGAAAATAAATCAGCCAGTTATCCAGAATCTTGTCGCGCTGTGGTCGGAGAACGTGCGCGTGGTTGTTGACCCAAATTTTGCCTTCGACTGCGAATGCTGTGTTTGCACCAGACTCCCATTTCGCCCCGTCCTCCCCCACAAGAACTAGCGGCTCGTCAAAGATGAAGCCCTCAACATGACCCAAGACGCCAGTTGCGCCGTAATATGGATAATCTCCGGCGACTCGATCACACTTGGTGATTGGCTTCCGCCTGTGGTCGAGCACATCACAAAGCTCGCCGAGCGGCACTGTTTTCCACCCATTCTTCATAACAGCGCCTTGATGGATTTCAGAACATCAGCGCTCTCTTGATCCAGCGCGGCGATTTCCTTCATGATGTCCGCCGGGCTGAGGTGATCGATCACCTCGCCGCCGTCCGGGTTTTTCACGGAGAGATCGAATGTCTTCGGATCGATGTCCTTCACGTCCACGCTCCAGCTCTTCGGCGAATCCGCAAACGTCTTCTGCCGGTCAATGAAGTCAGCGAGGTCGGCATCATTGAGCGGGTTGGTTTTCCCCATGTTCCTGCCGGGATCGAGCTGGTAGAACCAGATCTTGCGGGTGGGCGCGCCTTTTTCGAAAAACAGCACTACGGTTTTCACGCCCGCGCCCTGGAAGGTGCCGCCGGGGCAATCGAGCACGGTGTGGAGATTGCAGTTCTGCAATAACAGTTTCCGCAGGCTGACGGAGGCGTTGTCCGTGTTTGATAGAAAAGTGTTCTTGATTACGATGCCGGCGCGGCCCCCGGCCTTGAGCAGGCGGATGAAGTGCTGGAGGAAGAGGAAGGCGGTCTCGCCGGTGCGGATGTGGAAGTTCTGCTGCACCTCCGGCCGCTCCTTGCCGCCGAAGGGCGGATTGGCGAGCACGACGTCATACTGGTCCTTCGCCTGCACGTCGGCGAGGTTCTCGGTGAGGGTGTTGG
>JAYTLO010000102.1:0-1178 GCA_043729385.1 Akkermansiaceae bacterium | reverse complement strand
CAGATCAAGCAGCTCGGCGGGATGCGCGGCCTCATGGCCAAGCCTTCCGGCGAGATTATCGAACGCCCGATCACGGCCAATTTCCGGGAAGGTCTTTCGGTTCTGGAATACTTCATCTCCACCCACGGTGCCCGTAAGGGTTTGTCCGATACCGCGCTCAAGACCGCTGACTCCGGCTACATGACCCGTAAGCTGGTCGACGTCGCCCAGGACGTCATTGTCTTCGAACACGACTGCGGTACCACCAACGGCATCACCGTCGCCTCCCTCTACGAAGGGGATGAAGAAGTTGTCGACCTCAAGACCCGCATTTATGGGCGCGCTTCCTGCGAGACCATCAAGGATCCCGTCACCAAGGAAAACATCGTCAGGGCCAACGACATCATCACCGAGAAACAAGCTGACTCTCTGATGAAGATCGGGGTCGAACAGCTCAAGATCCGCTCCGTCCTCACTTGCGAAAGCAAACGTGGCTGCTGCGTCCTCTGTTATGGGTTGCACCTCGGGACTGGTTTCGAGGTCAAGATTGGCGAGGCCGTCGGCATCGTCGCCGCCCAGTCGATTGGCGAACCCGGCACCCAGCTCACGATGCGTACCTTCCACGTCGGCGGCGTTGCCGGCACGAGCTTCAAGCAGCCGATTGTCAAGGTCAAGAACTCCGGTACCGTCCACTACAATGATGTCCGCGCCGTGCTCAGCACCGACGGAAACCACATCGTCCTCACCAAAAACGGCACCGTGTCCGTGCATGATGAAGCCGGTCTGGAGCTGGAAGGCCACAAGCTGGTGGTCGGAGCCGTCATCTACAAAGCCGAGGGCAACACCATCAAGAAGGGCGAGACTCTCGTCACCTGGGAGCCACACTCCGTGCCCGTCATCACCGAGCGCGAAGGCTTGGTGGACTTCCGCGACATGATCCAAGGGATCACCCTTGGAAAAGGTGGGGAAAAAGGCAGCGAAGGCGCCATCGTCCTCGAACACAAAGAAGATTTGCACCCGCAGGTCGTTATCGTGGATCCGAAGACCAAGGAAGTCCTCGCCAGCTATTCCATTCCTGCCGGCGCGTTCCTTTCCGTCAAGAAGGGCGACAAAATCCCTGCCGGCACCACCCTTGCCAAGACGCCGCGCAAGGTTAGTAAAGCCAAGGACATCACCGGGGGTCTTCCCCGGGTGGCCGA
>JAYTLO010000101.1:0-8883 GCA_043729385.1 Akkermansiaceae bacterium | reverse complement strand
ATGACATCCCTACCATGCAAAATCGGGGCGTCATGTCTAGCCGAAAAGCTGCAATCTCGGAACGGTGACGATCACATGTCTTCCTGCCAATCACCCTGCTTTTTAGAGCATGATGCCCTGTTGAAGCTTGGTTCCTGAGAAAAATTTGCCACCTTCACGAGCCGCACCTTGATCTTCGCGCCGCCCGGTCCACGCGCTGTTTCGCCCACGCGGCCAATTTGCGCTGCGCCACTGCGGAGTCCGGTAATTACGCTTGAAGCACGATGCCTGCGCTCAACGCATGGAATTCCAGCTCGTCGAGTCGCTCCCGGCACGCTCTCACCGCACTCCGTGAGCCGCGTCATCGCCCCTTGACGGAGGCCTTCAAATTTCATTTTCATGGCACAGCCTTACTAGGGGGAAATCGGCAGCCTCCTTAGAAATAAAACCATGAAAACCCCACTATTCCGAAAGTGCGCCAACGTCCTACTGGTCATGGCTTCGCTCGCCAACTCCAGCGCCGTGGCTGATCCCTGTCCCGATCCGATGCTGCGCGGCGAGCGCTCGGGAAACCAGTTTATCCTGCGGTGGCACGCGGCATCCGGCACCACCCAGCTCGTTTGGGCACCGGTTCTCGACAACGCGTCTGCCTGGCAAATCGTCCCCGGGCAAGCGGCTTCTAACGAGCCGGATTCGTGGCAAGCCGCCTTCGAAATGGACCCGCCGAGGGCGTTCTTTAAAATCGTTCCTGCCATTCCGCCCGTCGCGCCGCCGAATTTCCACCTCGTCGCCGTCGGTGGGATCTTCCGGCTTGAGTGGAACTCCACATGCGATGCCTCTGGCTACGTCGTCTATATCGGCACCAGCACCAACGTCGGCCCAGCGGCCTATTTGCAAAGTCTAACTCTGGGCCAAGTGAACTCGTTAGAGATCGACGGACTCACTGCCGGACTCACGTATTTCATCACCGTCGCAGCGACTAACTTTTCGGGCCAAGGCGCGGCAGCGCCCGTTCTCAGCGGCGTCTTCGGTCCGCAGGGACTCGTCTCAGGCCACGCCGTGCAGAGCTTCGATTCGGCGGCGGATCAACATTTCGACATCGATGCGCCCGGTGCCACGGTGATGTTAGTCAAGACCGACGATCCGAACTCAGTGCCCATTTCCGGGGTGGCCAATGATCAGGGACAATTCCGCATCCGCCACGTCCCGCCGGGGATTTACTTCGTCAACTATCAGTGGAATGGCGTGGCCGGAGCACTCCCGGAAGCCCTCAGTGTGCCTGCCGGCGGCACGTCTCTATCGCAGTTAAAAATCCCCGTCGGTCCGCAACCGCCGCCGCCTGATAGAACCTTGATCGGCACGCTCACTCTCTCGACGGGCGATGCCGCGCGCTGCGATTTGCCTGAGTTCGGGATCGCTACTCGCTCCCGAGTGACAGCCGCACTATCGAGCGGTGCGACACTGGAAGTGGTGCCTGATAGAAATGGCCGCTGGGCACTCAGCGATTTGCCGCAGGGTTCGTTTCCCGTCACTCTAACGGGCAGCTATCACGGGCTTGAAATCCAAGCCACGGTGGATGCTCCGCCAGCTGTCCTTGCGCCCATTTCCCTTCAATTCACCGAAGCTCTGCCGAGAACCCAGCGCATCACTGCCTGGCAAAACGGCGTGGAAGTGATGGAAGTACAACCTGGGATACCCGTCACGTTTCAAGCGGAAATCGACAACCCTGGGCAGCTCCAGTTAGAGCCACGCTGGATCGCCGAGTTCAATGGCCAGCGCCTGCTTTCTAGCAAACGCAACAGCGCCACCTTCACCTTCGATCAAGCGGATGGCCCGCCCGGCGACGGTCTCGGCGATCCCCAAGACAGCGGGCTGGTGCGCGTCCGTTTCCTGCCATCTAGCTACGCGGCACTGGATTTTGTCCCGTTCAACATCGCCGTCGTCAATTGGGTCAAGTTCCGTGGCTGCTGGTCCGGCGTAGTCGCCACTTGGAATTCCGGTGCGCCTAACGTGACAGCTGCTGGCCACCCGGCCGTCGTTTCTCTCAGCCACACCGGCGTGACCTCACCGGATGTGGTCAACACTACTCTAACTGCCGGCGGGTATTTTGAAATCAACACCGACCCGGTGAGCCGCGCGCCTTATCTGGTCCGCGCCGAGAAAGCCGACCACATGCGCTTCCTCTGGCCGTTCGAATTCCAAGTGCCCAAGGAGGCCCAGTTCTGCGTGGTCCCGGCGAATGTGTATGCCCTCAGCCAGAGTGCCAGTCCGTTAGTGATCACTCATCCGTCGGGCACTATTTTGACACTGCCGCCTAACTCACTGCTAGATCCAGCGAATGTGCCGTGGACGGGAAACATCGTCGTCCGCATGGTTTCCTTCGATCCCCGGCTCACCAACCCACTGCCGCCCAATCCGGAAATGCGGGTGGGTGCCAACCGCCGCGGCGTCGCGCCATATGGTGCCGCTTGGATCGATATCCGCAGCGACACCAACGTGCCGCTCACGCCGACCACCGCCGCCACGCTCAACATTTACTCCAGCAATACGCCGTCCAGCCCGGTGACCATGGCGACCTATCAGCAAAATGAGACGACCGGTTATTTCGAACCTTGGACCGTATCGACCAAGACCAGCTTCCGTCACTACGTCCTGAATCTCGGCCGCAGCGGTTTGTTTCTGCTAGGAAATGACCAACCGCTCGTCGAACTCGTCTTCGAGGCGGACCGCTCGCTGAACTATCCGTTCGATGTGCTCATCGGCGGCTGGAACTCATGGCTGCCTAACGTCCACTCGATTTTCCCGGTCACCGTGCAGAGCAACTGCCGCAACAGCTTCGGCCATCTCTACGTCGCCCATGGTTCTGCAGTGCAAGTCTCAGTCATCGACGTCCGCCACGGTCCGGGACGTTTCCATCAGACCATCAGCCCCACCTCCACCATGGTCGAGGCGGTCGCCAAACCGCTGGTCGTGCGTAAGACCATCGTCCCTAACACCACGCCGCTCGTGCTGCCCGCCATCGCCGCGCATTGGGTGCATTTCTCGCTGGCCGATAGTGAGCCGGACCTCAAAAGCCTGCCCACAGATACCACGGTCACGTCGATCGCCTCCGCCAACCATTTCCTCAGCCGCGGCGGGGTTAATAGTCCGGCGGACACCGCTGCTTATTATGCTAAAATCAATGCACCCGCCACGCTCTCCGCGTGGCGCACGCTCAGCGGTCTGCCCGCGCGCTTCGGCGGTGCGCTCACCGGCGTGAGCGCCAGCGACTATTCCACCGCTTACTATTATAACCTCGGTGACCTCGGCTTCGCCCGCGCCCAGACGATGCGGGTGAAAACCTCCACCATTGATGGCCAACCGGACGTGGCCTACGCGGTGACCAACTACGAAACGTTAGAAGACGCGCGCTGCGGTCGCGGCCCGGTGGCCACCGTTTGCATGGACTATTCCAGCCGCACGGATACCGGTTCCGTCACTCCCAGCCGCTACACTCGCTTCTATGTGTATGGCAGCAATGGTGCGCTGCTAGATTGCGCTAACCTCGATGGAGGGGGATTGAAATGTGTGCCTAATCTCTGCGTCACTTGCCATGGTGGAAATTTCTACTCCGCCGGAGATTCGCCCAACCTTGGCTCGCGCTTCCTGCCCTTCGATGTGGAGTCCTACACCTTCCATCCCAAGTATGGAGCGCAGCTTCCAGAACTGGCTGCTATGAATGCCGGAGTTCTCAAAACCGCTCCCACCTCTGCCACTGCGGACCTCATTATCGGCTGGTATGCTAATGCCAATCCCACACTCAATCCGCTATACTACAATCAAAACTATGTGCCATCAGCCGCCGGTGTTTCATGGTCCTCCGCTGCGAGTCTATACTCCAATTTCTTTAAACAATCCTGCCGAGTTTGCCATAACTCGCGCGATAGCTCCACCAGTGTCCAGTGTGCATCATTCGCCGACTTCTCCAGCGCTGGCTATGGTCACTATCCGTCGTGCAGTAGCCTGCAAATGCCACACGCCCAGCGCACTTGGGGTGCTCTATGGGGCAGTCGCTGCTCGGTGAACTTAGGCTACGCCGTGCAAGACATGCCCACCAATCTTGGCACTGCCGCCGGATCGAGCTGTCGCTAAATCTATATCTCGCGGAGGGCCGCTTGGAGTGCGGCTTGATAGGCTTTCCGCGAGAGTTCGTAACCGCCGAATTGCGTGAGATGGTCCGTCATCCATTGCGTATCTAGCAGGGTGACGCCCTGCTCACGCAAGCGTCCGACCAGCGCTACCAGCGCGATCTTCGACGCATCCGTCTTGCGGGAAAACATACTCTCGCCGAAGAACGCGCCGGGCAGCGCCACGCCATAGAGTCCGCCTTGCAAGCCCTCCGCATCCCAGCACTCGACGGAATGGGCGTGCCCTAACTGGTGGAGTGCGCAGTAGCTTTCGAGAATGACTTCGTCGATCCAAGTTTCCTCACGGCCAGCGCAGCCTAACATCACCTCGCGGAAGGCGGTGTTCCAACGGATTTCGAACGGCTGCCGCCGCAAGCGTTTCGCTAATCCACGCGGGATGTGAAATCGCTCGTCCAATGGAATCAAGCCGCGACGCTCCGGGGAAAACCACAGAATCTCGCCCGCCTCGGCCATCGGGAAAACACCGCGTGCGTAGGCTTCCAATAGAATTTCCGGGGGGATGGTTTTCATTGGGGAAGAAACTTTAATAAGGAGAGTGGACCGAAGGTCCACCCTCCTTATTTACTGACAATTGTGGCGAACGCATTGTGATCATGAATGCTCTCATGATTTACCGCCTTCACCGTGAATGATAGAACTCGCGGATCGGCACGCAGCAGCGCGGCGGCATTTCTAACGACGTCCTCGACGAACACTGGGTTGTCATAAGCTTGCATCGTCACAAAGCGTTCGTCGGTGCGTTTAAGCAATGCATAAACCGGCGCGGAACCCGACTTCTCAGCGACTGCGATAAGGTCTTCTATCAGGATCAACTCCCAGCCGCCCTTGATCGCCTTCGGGCGGACTTCGAGGGTGACATAGCCGCGCTGGTTGTGTGCGCCGTACTCGCTGATTTCCTTACTGCATGGGCACAGCGTGGTGACGGGCACCGTGACACAGAGCACGAAGTCATCGACCGTACCATTCGATGTGCCTTGGAAAATAACATCACATCCGACCTTCGCAGGCGAGCCGGAGACCGGAGCTTTCTTGGTGACGAAGTAAGTAAATGCGACTTCGATATGTGCCTCCTCAGCATCGAGGCGTTTCTTCAAATCATGGAGGATTTCCGGCAGCGTGCGCATCGTGACCTCGCCCTCGTGTTTACTTAACACTTCGAGGAAACGGCTCATGTGAGTGCCTTTGAAATGATGCGGCAGATGCACCGACATAGAGATCTTCGCCACCGTGGGGAATGGCTTTCCATCCTGGTCGAGCACTTGGATCGGATAGCGCAAATCAGAGACGCCGACTTGGTCAATCGCGAGGCCGCGAGTGTCTGGGGTCGCCTGGATATCGGGCAATGGAGATTTCTTGGAAGGCATGAGTTAGAGAGATGATTCGTATTCCGCCCACGACGAGGACGTTTCCCAAACGCGGACGCGGACGAGCCGCACATTGGGCTTAAGTAGGTAGCGGGTATCGGTCCGCATTGCATACGCGGCAAGGGCATTCTCCGCATGGTTGAAAATCGTGCGCGCCATCAACTCAGTGGTCGGGTCTTGGTTGACGAAGCCAATCACGCGGTCGCCGTAGCGAGCTTTGAAATCCTCATAAGCCGGGTCCTCGGTGTTCATGCAAAGGGCGTGGTCGAAGCTATCTAACCAATCGCCGACCGCCTCCTTGATGATCTTAAAATCGCAGACCATCTGATTGTCATCGAGTTCATCCGCCTCAATTACGAACTCAACCTTGCGAGTGTGACCATGCGGAAACCGGCACTTGTCGGGGTGCTTGGTGAGCATGTGGCCATTTTCCACTTCGAGGGATTTGCAGATTCTATAAGGCATTGGAAGAAGTTGATGGTTGGGAGTTGATGGTTGATGGAAAGAGGAAGAGTTCGCGAGTGAATCTCTTCACTCTTTCTATCAACAATTAACCATCCACTATCAACTCGGGCAGTTCTGGAGTTTGCTCGTAAATGGTGGGATCGGGCAAGCTTGCGAGGATGAACGCCTCGCGCCGCTCGACGCAAGTGCCGCAGACGCCGCAGTGGACTGCGCCGCCTTTGTAGCAAGACCAGGTTTCGGAAAAGTCGATGCCGAGCTCGCTGCCACGCTTGGCGATGCCGGTTTTATCCATGGCAATGAAGGGACGCAGCAGTTGGATCTTCGCGTAAGTCCCCTCGCCCATCGCGGTGGCCATCGCTTGCATGAACGGCTCGCGGCAGTCCGGATAGATCGCGTGGTCGCCCGAGTGCGCTGCGATCACGAGAGCTTCCGCATCGATACTTTCCGCGTAGCCGGTGGCGATCGCTAACATAATGCCATTGCGAAATGGGACGACGGTTTGCTTCATCGACGCCTCAGCATAATGACCGTCCGGGATCGCACCGCCGGATTGGAGGAGGTCGGATTCGAACAGCTGATTGATGAAATCCAGCGGGATGATCTGATGGCGGACGCCGTTTCTATCAGCGTGCAATTTCGCGAACGGAATCTCACAAGCATTGTGCTTCGCGCCGTAGTCGAAGGACAAACAGGCGACCACATCGTGCTGCCCGAGCACCTCATAAAGAGCGGCCACCGAATCCATTCCGCCGCTCAGGAGCACGCAGACTTTCATGCGTCACACTCCGGGTAGATCGCCTCCGTTGTGAGCTGGATGCCGCCGCGTGGGGCGAATTCACCACGCACGACTAGCTCCTTCGGCTTCAGCGCGGCCACCAAATCATCGAGGATGCGGTTGACGATTTCCTCGTTAAAGGCCGGCTGGTTGCGGAACGACGCGAGGTAGAATTTCAGGCTCTTGGTTTCCACGATCATCGCGTCCGGCACGTAGCGGATCTCGATGTGCGCGCTGTCCGGCTGGCCCGTCACCGGGCAGAGCGATGAGAATTCCGAGGTCTTGAGCGTGATCCAATACCGCCGCCCCGGCCGTTGATTGGGGAAAATTTCCAGTTTCGCCTCGTCCGGGCTTGCGGGCAAACGGCTTTCCTTTCCCAGCAGGGATAATTTCTTGAGATCTTCGCGACCGGGCATGGCCGGATTCTGAAACGCTGCGCGGAAAGGTCGATTTTATTTTCTTCCTAAGGGGCATGGACGTCTCGTCCATGCGCAGGGAGGAGACCTCCCTGCCCCCTATTTTTCGCATCGGTAAATCCATTCCCCCCTCCAAAATCTTGCTCACCCCGCCGGGTTCGCTTACACCGTCCGCCCGCCATGACTCACCTCGAAGCAATCGCCCGCGAAACCGGCATTTCCCTTTCCTCCGTCACCACCACCGCCAAGCTCCTTGCCGAGGGCGCGACGGTTCCCTTCCTTTCCCGCTACCGCAAGGAGCAAACCGGCTCGCTCGACGAAGTCCAGATCACCACCATCCGCGACCGGATGCTCCAACTCGCGGAACTAGACTCGCGCCGCAGTGCCGTCCTGAAATCCCTTGAAGAGCGCTCGCTTCTAACACCCGAGCTGAAGAAAAAACTCGAAGCCGCGCTCACCCTCGCCACCGTCGAGGACATTTTCGCGCCCTACCGACCGAAGCGCCAGACCCGCGCGACCAAGGCGATCGAGCGCGGCCTAACACCCTTGGCAGATTTCATTTTCGAAAACCAAGCCGCCGATCCCGAGGACGAAGCCGCCAAGTTCCTCAACCCGGAAATGGAAGTGCCCACCACCGTGGAAGCCCTCGCCGGTGCCCGCGACATCATCGCCGAACGCGTCGCCGACGACGCGCCGCTGCGTGGCCGCGTGCGGAAAATCTATGAGGAGGAAGCCACCGTTTCCTCCAAGATCATGTATGGAAAAGAGGAAGAAGCTGACGCCCAGAAGTTCCGCGACTACTTCGAGTGGAGCGAGCCGTTCCGCTCCATCCCCTCGCATCGGACGCTCGCCATCCGCCGCGGCGAAAAGGAAGGCTTTCTACTCATGCGGGTGGAGGTGCCGCTAGACCGGGTGACCTCGCAAGCCTTGCCGGAGTGGGTGAAATCCAACGGCCTGGCCGGCAAACAAGTCGCACAAGCGGTGCAGGACGGTTGCAAGCGTCTGCTCATGCCGTCGATGGAAACCGAGGCCCGACTGCTGGCGAAAAAGAGCGCCGACGTCACCGCCATCACCGTCTTTGCCGACAATTTCCGCGAACTCTTACTGGCCTCGCCGCTGGGCGAGAAACGCTTGTTAGCCATCGACCCCGGCTTCCGCACCGGCTGCAAGACCGTCGTGTTAGACCGCTCCGGCAAGCTGCTGCACCACACCGTGCTTTACGCCACCGCCGGATCGCAAAACCAAGCCTACGAAGCCGCAGTCGAAGTCACCGCGCTGATTAAGAAGCATGACATCGAGGCCATCGCCATCGGCAACGGCACCGCCGGCCGCGAGACCGAGTCGTTCATCAAAAAACTCAAACTCCCCTCCTCCATCCCCGTCGTGATGGTGAATGAAAGCGGTGCTTCGATTTACTCCGCCTCGGATGTCGCCCGCGAGGAATTCCCGAATGAAGACGTGACGGTCCGCGGTGCTGTTAGCATCGGCCGCCGCCTGATGGACCCGCTCGCCGAGTTGGTGAAAATCGACGCGAAAGCCATCGGCGTCGGCCAATACCAGCACGATGTCGATCAACGCGCCCTCAAGGCCAGCCTTGATGACACGGTTGTTAGTTGCGTCAACGCCGTCGGTGTGGAAATCAACACCGCCTCCAAACAACTGCTCTCCTACGTCTCCGGCCTCAATGCCTCGCTCGC
>JAYTLO010000100.1:0-1051 GCA_043729385.1 Akkermansiaceae bacterium | reverse complement strand
GCGAAGGACGGCTCATCCTATTGGGTGGAGACGACCATCTGTCCGTTTCTCAACGCGGCGGGCAAGCCGGTGCAATACGTCGCCATCCGCACCGACATCACTCACCGCAAAGCCGACGAGGAGCGGCTGGCGGAGCTAGCGCGAAACCTCGCGGAGAAGAACAAGGAACTGGAGACCGTCGTTTATGTCGCGTCGCACGATTTGCGTTCGCCGCTGGTGAACATCCAGGGCTTCAGCATGGAGCTGGCGCGGGCGTGCGAACGAATCCGGGCCAGGCTGGCCGAGGGCGACGGTCAGACGATCAACAAGTCCGAGGTGGAAGCGATGCTGGCGGAGGACGTGCCCGAGGCGATTGAATTCATCATGGCCGGCGTGACGAAGATTGATGCGCTCCTGGCGGGCTTCCTGCGCTTTTCGCGCCTGGGACGCGCGGCGCTGAACATTGAGCCGCTGGACATGAATCCCATGCTTGCCGGCATCACGCAGGCGATGGAGTTCCAAATCAAGGAAGCGCGGGCCGCCGTGCGGGTGGATGATCTGCCCCCATGTCTGGGCGACGCGACACAAATCAACCAGGTCTTCTCCAACCTGATTGACAATGCGCTCAAGTATCTCGACCCAAAACGGCGCGGCGTCATCCTGGTTTCCGGCCACACCGAAAGCGACCGCTCTGTTTACGCGGTGAAGGATAACGGCATTGGCATTGCGCGGGAGCACCAGGGAAAGGCCTTCGAGATTTTTCACCGGCTTGACCCGTCGTGCGGCCAGGGTGAGGGCCTGGGCCTGACCATCGTCCAGCGCATTTTGGAACGGCAGAATGGAAACATCCGGGTGGAGTCCGAACCCGGCAAGGGCAGCACGTTTTTTGTTTCCTTGCCCGCCAGGTAAGAATGCGACGAGTATGCCAGGCATGACGAAGGAAGTGGTGATTCTGGTGGCCGACGACGACGAGGGACACGCCCGGCTGATCGGAAAAAATCTTGCCCGGGCCGGATTGCACAATCCAATCCAGCGCTTCGAGAACGGGCAGCAGGTGCTCGACTTCTTTTTC
>JAYTLO010000099.1:0-1417 GCA_043729385.1 Akkermansiaceae bacterium | reverse complement strand
AACTGCATGGTCACGCCAAGGCCGGAAGAGGCGAGTGAGTCGGCTCCCGCCGACTTGCCGCGGAGGGATTTGACCGCGTGGGTCATGGTGAGGATGAAGCCCTTGATAAGAGCTCCGAAATAAATTTTCTCACCGAAATTGAGTTTCGGGCGCTGGAGTTTGACGACGGCCATGAGAGGAAGGTGTGCGAAGTTGCGGGTCAGGCACGGAGAACTTTCGGGCGTTCTTCGGAAACCTGGGCTACCCAGATCACCGCAACGGTGACGATGGCTAACAGGACGGCTCCGATGCCGATGATGGTGCCTTTGAGCTGCGGCGCTGCGATGATGAGGGCGGCGAGGAAAACATTGATCAGCGCGGCTTCGAAGAAAACGACCCAGCCGAGTTTCATGAGCTGATCATAACGGAACCGCGGCACGGTCCAACGGACGAGGATGAAGAACAGGATGAAACCAATCAGTTTCGTTAGGAAGCAGCCCATGTGGATGAGGCCGCCGAAATAGAAGTCGCCGATGTGGAGTTTCGCGACCATCGGATCCAGGCCGAAACCGATGGACCAGCCTCCGAGGAAGAGCGTGATGATGAGCGCGGAGCCGATGACCATTGCGGCGTATTCGCCCATGAAGAACATTGCGAATTTCATCGAGGAATATTCGGTGTGATAGCCACCGACGAGTTCGGTTTCGCATTCGGGAAGATCGAAAGGCATGCGGTTGGTTTCCGCAAAGATGGAGATGGTGAAGATTAAAAAGGCGATGGCGGCGGGGAACCAGAACAGCGCGGTATTGAGGTCGGGCAGGGCGAGATGTCCGTCTTTCCACAGTGGAAGCAGCAGCCAACCGTGATCCGCTTGGTGTTGGACGATGGTGCTGAGATTCAAATCGCCGTAGTAGAGCAGCACGGGGATGATCGAGAGGCCGAGGGCGATTTCGTAGGAAATCATTTGGGCGGTGGACCGCACGCCGCCGATGAAGGGGAACTTCGAGTTCGACGACCAGCCGGCGAGGGTGATGCCATAAACTGATAGAGATGCGACGGAGAAGATGAACAACGGCCCGATATCGAGATCCGCGATGACGAGCTTTTCGCTGTGGCCGAAGATGCTGATCGGCGAGCCGAAAGGGACGACGCAGACGGTGATGAGCGCCGGGACAACAGTGAGCGCCGGAGCCAGCCAGTAGAATGCCTTGCGAACGTGGTCCGGGGTGAAGTCTTCCTTGAGGAAAAGTTTCAAGCCGTCAGCGATCGGTTGGATCAGGCCAAAAAAGTGGAAGTCCTTCTTGAATCCTAACAACGTCAGCGGAATGCCAACACGATTGGGGCCGACCCGGTCTTGGATCACCGCGGAGAATCGGCGCTCGAAGTAAACTGATAGAGGTACGAGCGGCAGCACGACCACGAAGGTGAGCACGATGAT
>JAYTLO010000098.1:0-19492 GCA_043729385.1 Akkermansiaceae bacterium | reverse complement strand
CCAAACAAAACCGATTTCGTTCAGAGCATCAGAACGTGATTTACTCAATCTCCCTTGGCTATTTGCCAAGCGCTGAGCCAGCATCCACCGATTGAGACTCTTGGTCTCAGCATTGATTACTTTAACAGCCCCAGCTCCGTGATTTTTGGCGTGAACTTTAAATAGCTCGAAAACTTTGCTCCAATGAGCATCGAGTATGGGTGAAATTATCTGAGAATGACCCGCCACTTTTCGCCCGTCCCATTCAAAACCGATTGCATTCAGCCGAGCTACACATTCTTCTGTAAGTCTATTTTTTCGATAATCTTGACGCTGACGCACGACCCAGCCACCTAATATCGGATCTTCAGGCCATTTGACGTGGACACGTGTGTGTCCAAATCGTGACTTAAAAGCACAAAGATCAGCAAACCGCTCATCCCATGTGCGGAGTTCGACCTTCCAATCAAATCCAATCTTCTGGAGCAAGACGACTCTATCTCCGTGTAGATCCCCATTTGCATAATCTCCACGCTGCGTTTTTACCCAGTGTGCAAGTGAGTTGTTCTCCTTCCAATTTTGCGGTACCCGACAGTGCCCAAAACGTTTTTGAAATTTTACCAACTCAAGATATATGCCGCGCCAGTTTGTATCGCGTGGGTTCCAGTTGAAACTCAGTTGGTTTAACAGTTCGACCTTTTCTGACTCTAAATTTCCGTCTCTTTTTCGCACCCGCTGATCGACCACCCAAGTCGCCAACTTCTGGTTGTCCGGCCATCGGGCGGGGATGTCGCAATTGCCATACCGCTGCTTGTACGAAACAAGTTGACCATAGCGCTCGAACCAATTTTCGCCAATGGCGTCGATGCAGGCGGCGGTAATCGTGTTCCTTAACGTTTCCAGCGAAAGCTCAGGGCCGAGAATCTCGACACGCTCTCGGAAGCGACTGTCGTCGAAACCTCCCGTTTGCCCCCGTTCAGTCCGCATTTCGGCGACGATCTGTGCGAGCAAATCGTCCTGTTCTTTCAAGCCTTGGAGAACTTTCCAAACTTCATCGAAGTTGCTGCGGAGCACCGCCTGCTCAATCGTCTCACCGCGTGCCTTCTCAACATAGAGCGGCACGAGCACGTAGCCGAATTCCTTTCCTGTTTCTGGCGATAGGCGCATCGCACGTCCCGTGGCCTGAACGATATCCACGAGGCTTCGTTTTGGACTCAGGAACGCCACCATGTCCACCGCTGGAACATCGACGCCTTCCGTGAGACAGCGGGCGTTTGAAAGGATCGCGCGCGGCATGGCTGCAAAATCGCGCATGAGCCGTTCGCGGTAGGCCGTCGTCATCGCTCCTTCGATGTGGGCACAGTGGAAACCTTCAAGATGGGTGCCAATGCCTTCAGGTCCTTCGGAAGTGAACGACTTTGCAGAAGCCACTTTCGAGTGGAAGGTGAAGACCTTTGAAACGTTGTATTTCTCGATAGCAGACTTGAGCGCGATCTGGTTGGCAACCTGACGGGCTTTCACTTCATCGCCATCAACCAAAACCACACCAAGACGGAGTGCTGCGTCAGTGACCATCTCCGAAGTTACGACCGAAATGATGACCTTGTAGTCGGTGATGATGCCCACTTTTGTTGCCGAACTAAACGGCAACCGATGAACCACCGGCCCGTAGGTTTCAGGCGCGTCCATCGAGAAGACCACTTTCGATTCACCAAACTTGTCCTTCCTCGCCACGTCGTAGTGCCTAGGCGTGGCAGTCATGAAAAGTCGACGGGCGATGGGCAGGTTCTCATCCTTCAGCGCGAGTGCAAACCTCGCCCCGTCTCGTCCAGCGGTCTTGTGAGCTTCGTCGAACACGGCGAAGTCAAACGGGGGCAAGCCAGCGACGGCTTCTGCGACAACTTTGCTGGACTGCTAGGTGGAAAACACCAAGCGCACCGAACCGGTAGGACGCTCAAGAAAACGCCGCACTTCGGCACTCTTGGTCGTGACGGCAAAGTCGAGGTCGGCTGGACGAACCAGAAGTGAATCCTCCTCCCCTTGGACGGTCGGATCAGAACAGACGCACAAGAACTGGACATCCGGCCAACTCGTTTCATGGAGCCACTCGTGCAAGGTCTGGCGAACCAGCGCGAGCGAGGGCAGAAGGATCAGCACGGTGCGCGCATCAAGTCGTTCGGCCGCCCAAAGTGCGACCAAGGTTTTTCCGCTGCCGCAAGCCATCAGCGCCGTGGCCCGTGGTCCGCGTGACAGACCACCAACGATATCATTGAGGGCGACGAGTTGATGTGGATTGGGCGTCTTCCTCTTCGGGGTCGCGGGCCGCTCGGCAAGCCATGCTTCGATGATCTGAAAATCTTCCGGTGTGAGCCGGTCCAGATCACTGCCCCTGACGAAGATTGCCCCGAGGCGTTCCTCGGCAACGCTAGCCACCAAATCACAGTTGGTGAAAACCAGCCGCCGTCCGCCAACATCAGCCAGGCCATAGAATGTGGACAGCTCGGTCCATGTGAGCGCAGGGCGTCCAGTGCGAAACTTCGATTGATAACAAACTGGTTCATCTGCCGCCGTGACGAACACCCCGTCCACTCCCATGTCCGCCATTGGCAAGCGGAGTTGCTGCCGAAGTGCTGAAGGCATTGAATTTCCCGGCCAGACCTCGCGAGCCTGATAGACTCTCTGCGTGGCGAGGCATGCTTCGGCGAAGATTTCGAGTGCTGCTCCTCGCGCGTGCTCGGTGGGTAGAGCTGCGATTCGCGCTTCAAACTCGGTGAAACTCTGAACTCCTGCCAGTAAGCCCAAGCTATGAGAATGTTTCGCTTTGGGATGTCGCGGCAGGTTCATTCGTGGTCGTTCAGAATGATGCGCTCGACCGAAACTTGCGGCGGGTTGAAAAGGAGACCTCGGCGCGGAGGTCCGGGTGCTGGTCGCGGGTTAAGGTGTCCGGGAGTGGTGACATTCCTGTAGCCATCGCAACTGGCTGACGACAGGAATGTCGCCACTCCGCTTTCTTGTCGAACTCACGAAGGAATGTCTGGGAGGAGGTGTGGGGCACAGAGGGAAAAAAGCTGAAAACTAACACGCTGAAAACTGAAAGGCTTAAATGGCACAGCGTCAGACTGCGGAAGACTAACGGAATGATTCCAGACGAGAAGGAGAAAGGGCGCAAATTTGGGAAAAGTGCGGGAGGTCGGCGGAAGGGCCAGTGCTTCCGGTTGAGACCGCCGGAACATGAATGGGTGGGTCTGTAAACGGTGGGCAAAACAGGATGTTTTCGACACACGCCCAGTCGGGGAGATCGAAACATTTCAAAAAACGCCGAAGGGGAAGAGATGAACTCTAGGGTGAGGCTCGCGCGTCACCGTGAACGTCGCGGAGCAGTTATTTCCCCGCAGATAGCAGGCCGCGTTTGACGGCGAGCATGGCGGCTTGGGTGCGATCACGGGCACCGAGTTTTTCGAAAACGGAGACGAGGTGCATCTTTACTGTGGGTTCGGCGAGGCCAAGGAAATCCGCGATTTCCTTGTTAGCGAGGCCGCGGACGATGCAGCGGAGGACGTCGTTTTCGCGCGGGCTGAGCGAGGCGCGGTTGCGGCGGGCTTGCAGCTTCGCCGCGATGGCGGCGGGGAAAAACTCGCCGCCGGTGCCGACGATGCGAACGGCGGAAATGAGATCTTCACGCGGTGCGGACTTGAGCACGTAGCCGCTGGCCCCGGCTTCCGCAGAGCGCCAGACGGATTCCTCGGCTTCGGAAACCGTTAGCATGAGGATGCTCGCGGACGGATCCTCGCGGCGGATGGCCGCCACCGCTTCCGGGCCGTCGAGCTTGGGCAACTCGAAGTCCATGACGACCACATCAGGCCGGAGTGTTAGGAAAAATTGCACGGCTTCCTCGCCATCGGCCGCTTCCCCGACGACTTCGAAGCCCGGTTCCGTGGAGAGTAGGTCTGATAGCCCCAAGCGGACGACGAAGTGGTCGTCTGCTAGAAGGATGCGAAGCTTGGGGACAGCGGGTGATTTCATATTAAGAGAGAGTGGGTGGTGGGAGAGGAGCGGTGAAGAGGACTTCGGTGCCTTGGCCGGGCGTGCTGGTCACGGTGAGCTTGCCATCGGTTTTCGTAGCGCGCTCGTTCATTCCGGTGAGTCCGAAATGGCCCTGCCGGGCACCGGGAGCGGTGGCCTGAAGGAATCCGCAGCCGTCGTCGCGGACGAGCAGGTGGATTTCATTTTCCACGAGAAATAAGGACACGAGGATGTGCTTGGGTTGGCCGTGTTTGGCCGCATTTGCGACGGCTTCATGGGCGATGCGGACTAAGTGATGCATCAACGAACCAGGCAGGCCGACCGGTAAGTTTTCCGAATAGGAGACCTCCAAAGTGGCTCCCACGGCCTCGGCGATCGGGCCGAGAACTTCCTGCAACAAGCCAGGGAGCACGCCGGGATCGGTGGCGGAAGAACGCAAATCCCAGATGGTTTCACGAGTCTCGCGCTGGGCACGGTGAAGCAGGCGGCGGGCGCGCTCCACAGATAGCTTGGTGGCCTCTGGGTCAGTCATCACGCGGGCGAGGGCGGTTTCTAACTGGAGGCCGACGCCGGTCATTTCTTGTTCGAGGGAGTCGTGGAGTTCTCGGGCGAGCCGTTGGCGTTCTTCTTGCACACCGGCGCGGTGGACTTGCGCTTCGATGACTTTCGTCTGGATGGCCACCCGGCGGCGCAAGGCGATGGCCCAACTGGCAGCAAGAACCGTACATCCCAGTGTCACGCCGAGCACCCAGAAAAGCCGCCGGCTGCTCCACCATGGAGGTGACGAAAGGACGACCACACCGCCCAAAGCGCTGACCCGGATGAAAAACGTCTGGCTAGTCTGCGGGCTGGAAATCGCCTCGCCTGGGACATTTTCACAGACGCCGGTGATTCTGAGCCGGGCATCGCGCACCCACTCAGGGAGCGGGCCGCGAGTGACAGTTAGAGGGATGCGAGCTTCGAAAAAAACGTCGTCCGCACTGAGCAACAGCCGGGTGCCTATCGGGTCTTCAAACAACCCGATCAAGTTTGCCTCGAGCTCGACGAGATCGCCGTGGTGGCGGGCGGAGAGCGACTCCCGGGTCGTTGTTAGAATGGGCTTCACCGGCGGACCATGCGCCACCACTCGGAACACGGCCCCCCGCAGATCGGGGCGGAAGTCAGACGCCTCGGGCCAGCCGACCGCCTCCACCACGTCGCCGGGTTTCACGGCTGGGCCGGTAAATCCTTGGGACGTCTGCAACCACAGCGCACCGTCGTTCTCCTCCCGGAGGAATAGGCCTTCGTTAGGGATTGCTAACAGCACCGTGCCGCGGACTTTCGCCCGCTCGTTCGCACCACGGGTGTGCGCGCGCAGTAGATCATCGAATCTGGTGAGAGGACGTTGGAAGGGATCGTCCACGATCAAGGTTTCCTCGGCGGTGATGGAGTTGATCGATGATAGATAGAGCACGCGCCGGGTCATTTGGCGGCGTTCGTTGACGAAGGTCCCGGCCACTGCGCGCACCTTCACGCGCACGCCGAGCAAGGACGGCGGCAGACTCCGTTTTTCCGCATTCTCCGGCAGATAGGCGAAAAACGTGCGCCCCTCCGCCTCCATCGCGAGGACAGCCCCGCGATACGGCGCCGGTGGGGGTCGCACCACCCCGCGAATTTCGATCCACTGGCTATCCATGTCCGGCAGCGTGAGTTGGGAGCCATTCACCGGCTTGGCGGGCGGCAGAGCATCTTGGCCGAGGATTTGAAATTTAAGTCCAGCGCCAGCGGCACCCACGATCCGAGGAAGAAACTGCCCGCGCGCGGTGACGCCTTCCACGATCACCCGCGACCCGGAACGAAGCTCGGGTGGCAGCGGATCTCCCGGGGTGAGCTTGAGTGACACGCCACCACTCGGGTCTTGGAGAAATGCGTGGGCCGTCACGGTGTCGATGTAGGTGATCACCCCTTCGATGCGGACGGGCCGAGCGAGTTCCGCAGTCTCGATCGGAAGTGCCTGCACCTGCGCGGCCGAGTTGATCGCCTCCTGCGCCGGAACCCATAATGATGAGCCGACTAACAAGCAAACGGCGATGGCTAACGGGCGGAGGTTCATCGGGACTTCCTAGAAATCATTTCCTTTTCGCGAAGGGATGCGAGTTCGGAATAATGACTGCGGGCGCGAGTCACTTGACCCAACATCGTCTGCGCACCTCTAACCACCGAGCGGATGGTGTAGTCCATCGGTTTCGTTTCAGCGAGGCGCTTCGAATCGGCCACCACTTTTTCGATGTCTTGAAGCACGATCTCCTGCTCCTTGAGAAGCTGTGGCACTTGCTCGACATCCCACCACCGCAAGCCTGGCCGCTTTAGATAAACCGGAGTGGTATGCGCCTCCGAACCGTCCTCACCGATGACATGCGCCGCAAGCCAGCAGCCATCTCCAGGCGGCACTTCGCATTCGAGTTCAAGCGTGCCTTGAGCTGGTGAAATCGCAGCCACTTCCTTCAACACTTTTCCAAAGCGGATGAGTCTAACAAACTTCGGTGCACTCTTGCCGACCTGACCGTTAGCAATGATGCGAACCTTCACTGGCTTGTTATCGGCAATCACTAACTCATCACCGGGCATCGCTCCGTTGACGTGGAAATCCACCATCGGCCCAGTGCTGACAAAGGTGCGACCTTGCTTCACCGCTTGGAACCACGCGTCCGGTTTAAACTCAGCGGCGATGCCCGAGAAGGCATACACGCGGACGCTGCCGACGGTGCCGCCGTAGGGTGTATCCGTCCCGGCGCTGGCGGTCATCTTGTAGCCGAGATTGAGATAATGATACATTAACTCCGTGTTCAGCGCCGCTTGCATGACACTGTTGAAATCCACGAGATCGAAGGGTGTGTAGAGCGCCATTTGCCGCTCGACGAACAACGCGCGGGCACCGACATGCGTGTGTCCATACAGTCCACCTTGCCGGTGGATTTCCTCAGCCACATGCCGCTGGTCAAGGTAGCGATCCAGATCGCGGACCTTCGATGTTAGATTAAGCCCGATGGCATGGCCGAGCACTCCACGCGGATCTTCCTGCCCAGGAATGAGCCAGTGATCGCCCTGTTTCACCCGATATTCTGGACCGAATCCCCGCTGAGCATACCAAGTCCGCACTTCATCTCCCATCTCCAGCACGTTGCAGATCGCCAGGTCAGACGCACGCGTCCACGCCATCAGATTATTAGCATCGTCTCCGGTCATGAGGCGGGCGTGGACGTGATCATCGCCCGCGAACCAGCCCTTGGCCCCCATATCGATCCAGCGTTTTGAGGTAATGATTTGGCGGGTCCACTTCCCCGGATTCACGGTTAGATTCATCTTCACCGGGACATTTTCCAGACCGCGCCAGATATGGATTTCCCACTCTCCTGCGGGCAGCGCCATTTCAAATGGACCAGGCATGATCCAGTAAACTCCGCGCCATGGCTCGGGCACATACATCATATATCCCGTGCCCGGCCCATAGATCGGCATGCGAGTGATCTCATTCATCATCGGCCGCATATCTGCCGCACCGGCGGGTTCCCACAGTCGGTTGCTGGTCCTCGCTGTGAGCCGCACCATGGCCGGCACCGGTGCACCGGAATCATCCACGACTTTCACCCCGAGACTTCCATACAATGCGGTGCGGAATCTCAACGACCACCACCGCGGCGGGGTGGCCGCGCCGCATGGCTGGATCCACACTCGGCTGGTCGTCGGGCCACCTGCGGGCACCTCTTCGAGGCGGAGTAACACGTAGGTCGTCCCTTTTTCGGCGACCTTCAGCGTGTAGTTAGCAGGATCGCGCTCCGAGGTGAAATTCATCGTCTGCGTGGCGAAACTCACCGGCCCACTGCTCATCACCACCTTTAGCACCATCACCCCGACTTGCGGGTCTAGCTCGAGAAGCTCGGATTCCACGAACCCTTTGCTCTGGAAATCCAACGTTTGCAGCCCGCTCACCGTTTCCGCTATGCTCCCGATCTCCTCGCTGACCCGCCAGCGCAGCCAGGCGATTTCCTGCGGACCGATGCCCTTCACCGGCGCCTTGCTCACCTTCTCGAGCCAGCCAAGATTCTCGGAAACCCGCTTGATCCCCTCCATGCTTCCACTCGCCACAAGCCCTTGCCAGCTTTCTGAAAGCCCTCGTGCAAACTCCTCGCTGCCCTCCAGGGGCGGCTGAATCAAGGCAACCTGAGAACCAGGAATCTCCGGCGGGGTGACCTCGTGCGCTCTCGCTCGGGACGCGCCCAAGGTGATGGCTATTCCAAGAGCGACGATTCGGTGAATGATCATTAGTTGCATTTCCAAGTGATCGCCAGATTGTGGTCCAGTGGACTCGTTGGCAATTCAATCCTCACCGTTGTGCCCCAGTGATACTCACAGGTGGGTAACGACTATAGACCCCACTCGGCGGCAAGCGTAGGTTGTTGACCAGTCAAACTTACGTTTATAAAAAATTACCCACTCCCTATGAAATCAAGATTCAGCACCACCCACCACCACCAGCGCCCTCGGGGATTTACCCTGGTCGAACTGCTGGTGGTTATTACCATCGTTGTGGCCCTGGCCGCGATCGGATTTACCAGTTTCCGATCCATCAGGCAAAGCGCGAATGCATCCACGTCTAGCAGTAACATGCGGCAACTCGGCGTGGCCATACAAACTTACGTGGCTGACAAAGGCCGCTATCCAAGCAAGCTCGACGATGAGCTTCAAGTTGGGTGGGACCGCATTCTCATGCCTTATTTGGGGGATCCCGATTTCAGTTACAAAGCCGGTAGATCCGATCCAATTCGTAAAAACACAAAGGAAGCAGCGGCGGCAAAAAGCGCCATCAGTATTCTTTACTGCCCCGGCGACAAGGACAAGGCACCGGTGGACCAATTCAAACGGAGCTACGCGTTGTGCTTCTGGGTGTCGAATAATGGGGGAACCGGTTTTAGCAATGGGTTCATTGGACTTCCACCGGGCACAGGTACGCCCCCCGGTAAAGTGGAGGATCCTAGCAGAGCGGTTGTGATGGTCGAATTTCAAAGCAGGACCGGCCAGATAAAGAATCTCGTTGGAACTGCGGCTTACGAGGAGATGGACGGCTCTCGCCCCCTTCCTCAAGATAACCAACCCGCGAATTATCATGGAAAAAACCAACTGTTGCTTTTCGTGGACGGACACGTCGGAGAGTGCCCCGGAAACATCAACTCTGAACAATGGAAGAGAAGAGGCTATAGCCCGCATTACGATCCCGTAACCCTCCAGCGAAAGTAACGATAGGTTTCTTCCCATGAAATTTCTACTCTCATATTACTTTCTCTTTATCTGTGTCACAGCTTCAAGTGCCGCCCCGCTCCTTCCCAAAAAAGACTCAGTCCGCGTTTCAGTCGCGCAGATGAACATCACGGGAAGTGATATTCCCGCAGGCAAGGACCGCGTGGATAAGCTCATCCCGTGGATGGATAAGGCGGTCGCGGAGAAAGCAGATCTACTCGTTTTCCCAGAGTATCTGCTAGGTCAGTTTCACCTTGATGATCCGATCATCGACAAACTTCGCGCCGAGGCCAAACGTCGCAATCTGAATGTAATCGCCGGAGGTTGGGAGTGCAAACCCGGCACGGCCATCAAGCATCCACCGGACGCGGGCAGCTATTCAAACTCAGTCCTCGTGGTGGATCGCCAAGGAAAAATCGCTGGTAAGCATTGGAAGATGCACGCCGCCATCGGCTCAGCTTCCCCCTTCAACTGGCCGCCCGCTCCAGGCGAGCGCGGCGAGCAAACGATGGTCCTCGGCGAGGAAAATGGCGTGGTCGATCTAGACTTCGGCCGCATCGGTCTGATGACCTGTTATGATGGTTACTTTTTCGAGAGCTTCATGATGCCATCCCTGCGGGGCGCAGAAGTATTGATATGGGTGAACTCACGACCCGGCATGGTTGAGCCGCATATCATTCAGGCTGCAAGTTTCATCACTTGCACCCACGTCGTTGCGTCGAATACATCCAACGGCTGCGGCTCCGCGATTTGCTCTTATCCCGGGTGGAAGCTTGATGCCGCAGCACCGGTTCCCGAGTCTTCTCAACTCATCACCGCCACTCTCAACCTCAAGGAAATCCGAACCCAACGGCTGAACAACCGCATGCTTCACCAACGCCGCCCGGAGATGTATAAGACTCTCACCCAGAAATGGGAGCCTTGGACTGCTTATCCCGATCTCAAGCCGTTCAGCTACGAAGGAAAGCCCTAACTGATGCGCCGGATAAAACCCAAGCGGCCCTGGGCAGCCCTTGTTTGGGTTCTACTCATTCATTCAGCCATCGCCAAACCTGCGGGCCGCATCCTCAATCTTCCCCTAGCAGAAAATCTAAACATTAAACTCCGCTGGATACCACCCGGCACGTTTCAGATGGGAAGCCCCGACGACGAGCTCGGGAGAAATAGTAACGAGCACTAAGTCACCGTTACATTCACCAAAGGTTTTTATCTCGCAGAAACCGAGTTAACCCAACCCCAGTGGATGGCCGTCATGGCTGAGAACTCCAGCCACTTCAAAGGTAATGATTTACCCGTGGAATCCATCACTTGGGCCACGGCCAGTCGCTATTGTGAATTGCTAAATCAACAACAACTTCGTGCAGGAGTTATCCCTCCCGGTTATCAATGGAATTTACCCACCGAGGCTCAGTGGGAATATGCATGCCGCGCGGGGACCACTGGCGCGATGCATCATGGCATCGGACTCACCAGCGTGGATAGCCAGTGTCCCAACCTCAACCTCGTCGCCTGGTATCAGGGGAATGCTCGCGGTACCACCCGCCCAGTGGCCGGGAAAAAAGCCAATCGCTGGGGATTGAGAGATATGCATGGAAACGTCTGGGAATGGTGCCGCGACAGCTATACCGAAAGTGTCCCCGGCGGCACCGATCCATTTTTCACCCAAGGCGCTAACCACGTCCGCCGCGGAGGGTCGGCAGGTTATCAAGCGCGCACTTGCCGCGCCGCGAACCGCGACGGGCTGGAGCCAAGCGCCAAGGGGAATGGACTCGGCATGCGCCTCGCGCTGGTTCCCGTAAAATGATCGTTACCATTTAATCCGATAGAACCGCCGGATCTCACCGGGTGCGATCGGCTGTTCCCACAGCAGGCTTCCTCCACTGTTGGTGACTGGAGCAACCAGCTCACTCCAATTCCGCATATCTTCGGAACTTTGCAAAGAATAGGCTCGGTTAGGAATTCCCTGGAATTCCAAATGCAACAACCCACCCACTGCGCTCCATGCGGTGATTTCAGGCCGTACCACTGTCACCGCGACCTGTGCGGAACTCCCGCCGCCTTTACCATCCGCCACCGTGTATTGAAATGAATCCGGTCCGGCATGGTTCACCTGTGGATGATAGTTAATCACCGCGCCCGCTAGTGAAACAGCTGCCCCCGCCGCACTCGGCGTGGTGACGGCGGAAATACTTAACACGTCACCGTCGGCATCCATATCATTGGCAAGTAGTGTAGCCGCCGGGATGGCAGTCGCCACTTGCGAGTGCGCGTAGAGTGAATCCCCGCTGGCGACCGGAGTATCATTCACCGGCAGCACCGTGATGGTAAATGTCTGAGGCGGCGAGGTATCGATCCCGCCATTCGCAATGCCCCCGTTGTCCTTAATCCTCACCGTGACTACAGTAGAACCATTGGCATTTGCTGCGGGTTGATAGGTCAGTGTCCCGGCCGAGTTGATGACTGGAGCCACCGCGAAAAGCGCCACATTGTCATTCGTGACTGAATACGACAATGTCTGCCAATTTTCACCCGCGCCTGGACTGCTGGCCGTGACCCAACCATTCACCGTTAGAGCAGGGCTATCTTCTGCCACTGATTGATCAAGACCTTTGGTAAACTGTGGGACTTGATTCACCACCGTCCCAGAGGAAGCGGGGGGCAGGAAATACGCATAGTCAAGCGACACCTCCACGCCCGCTTCCATCACCGGGTCCAGCCTCACCGAGTCCATGTAACCCGCCCAGTCTGGCACCGCTGATAGATCCACCTCGACGCTATGCCATTGGTTATCCGCAGGTAGATCGAAACCATGGGAACTAAAACTTCCACCTTTGGGAAAAAAGAACAATTGCCCGAAATTGTCTTCGTCGCCGGCATTGATGCGAGCACGAACGACGAGTCGTCTGTAGAGATCTGCATTGATGCCGCGGTTAATCGGGCTGCCAGTGTTGAAATGCAAATAGGGATCGAAGCCCGAAGTGATACTCGACCAGACGCCGCCACTCACGACGGGCGTTTGCATCTGGTTTCTCGAGACAACGTCGAGTGCGCGATCAAAGGTCCATGACCGGACGAACATCGGCATCGGCACTGCCCAGGGTGAGGTGGCACCGCTGGCGTCCTGCGCCCGCACCCGCCACCAGTAGGCACCGTCCAGAGGCGTCGCCCCATCATACACACAGCGATCCGCCGTCAATCCGCTGCGAGTAAATAAAGGCGCGGTGAACTCGAAATTGCTCGCAAGCTCCACGGTGAATGTGATGCCTGAGCGCTCAGGCTCGATGGCTCCCGCCCAGAGAAACAGGGGCGTCGGCGAGTTCACAATGGGGTCCGAGTTAGTGATCCGAGGGGCCAACATCACCGGCACGATCGAGATCCTATCGAGCACGAAATTCACCCCTGCGCTGTCGATGGGATCAAGACGAAGCCGGGTGACTTCCCCGGACCAGTTCGCATTGGCAGATAGATCAATCTCATAAGTCCGCGAGCCTGCCAACACCGGGAACGTGACTTGTGAAAACTGCCCGCTAGTTTGACCGCGCTTCCACCAGAACAACTGCCCAGTCCCGGCGGCCGTGCTCGACATTTTCACCCGCACTTTTTTGAAAACACTGGCATCCATAAACGCGCGGTCCGCATCGCGACTGATGTCGCGCTGGTCGGTCGAGAGATAGAGATAAGGATCCACGCCAGTCGTGCCGGTGCAAACTCCGCCGCTCACCGCGACGCCGCTGATTGCATTAACACCATAAATTTCATCCACACTGTCGAAGTTCCAACCAACATTCGCTTCGAGGCGGAACCAATCGAGGTGGAAACTAACACCCGCCGTGGAAGTGGGTTTGATTTCCAAGCGATGAACCTTTTTCTCCCGCCACGCTGGATTGTCTGAGAGGTGAATTCGATAAGTGTGCCAACCTTCCTGCACCGTGAAGCTAACGGAATTCCGGCTACCTCCATCATCCGTCCATGCCACTTCAGCGGAGCCTCCCACTGCAGTTTCTCCATACAGACGGAAGGAAGCCGCATGATAGGAATCTGCAAGAAGCGCCCGGGTCGGAGACTCGTCGAAATCAAGCGAAATCACCGGACTTGCTCCGCTGGCCGTGCCGGAGACGATGCCATAGGAAAAAGTAAGTCCGCTAACCGACGAGCTGCTTTCTACATCTGTCGAATCGCTCATGCTCCAGATAACATCGCGCGAGGCCGGGCTGACTTCATGGGGCGCAAGTCCCGTGAATGCATCATTCCGATGGTTAAACACAAACTGCGCCATCGCAGTCTGCATCGGGCCGTCTTTGATCTGATAGGGTGGTATGCCCCACCACAGATAAGGAGCTATGGCTTTGCCTCCTTGATTCCAAACGGAATTCAACGCCGCGAGATTGTTAGGAACGCTGGAGGCGTCCAGCGGATTGTATTCGAAGATCCCCCAATTCTTATCATTGCTGCGAATCGCGCTGAAGGTGGTGGTGTTACTCGCACTGCTGCCGTAGGTGGTGATGCCATTACCCGCGCCTTCCACAAATGCGGTGGTCCACGGAGTCGCGTGCATGCGATCTAGGTCCGAAGTGCCGGTGGGATTTCCTGGAATTTGATGACTATAGATTACGTCGGGACTCCAGCCCGCATCCACACACCATCCCGCTTGAGCTTGCACCATTTGCTGGACTTGATGGATGCGGAAATCGTGCCACTTCTTCCACCAGCGGGTGCCAGCTTCCGTGCCGATCCAACTCACCGTGGTCGGCGGCTGGACCGCCGACCAACTCGCCCACGGGAATCCGTTAGCTCCGAAAAAGGCGGTATTGAATGCCGCGAGACTGGCATACTGCGCCTTCCCAGAGTAGCTCGCCGCCCCACTCAGCCAGTCGCGATATTCCTGCTTCGACCATGCGCTGTAGTCACTGTATTCCACATTGGCATGGAGGTTTTGGCCGACTTCCGAAGAGAGGCTGGCGAAGGAAACCAAGTCCGGGTGTTCGTCACGCGCCGCCCCGAGGATCCGCATTGCGGCCCGGCAATTGCGACTCGCGTAGTCGCGCACCACAGTGGCATTGCGCGAAAGTGTGACTTGCATTTCCAGTTGTGGCGCATCCGTGAAAGCTTCCGTGCCACTCGTTTCCTGAGTCACTCCGGAACTGCGGAATCGTCCTAACCGGTCCACTTGCAGCAAGCTGCCGTTCTGATAGCGCTCGAGGAAATTGTGCAAATGATCCTCGCTTTGATTCTGACCGTCCGCCCATGGCATCCCGTTAATGTGAAAACCCATCGGCAGGTCAGTGCGCTGGGCGAGGTTCATGGAATAGTCCGCCTCACCGAGATGGTGAGTTCCCAGATCTTGGACACGCGCCGGTGCATAAATATAGTCATAGTAAGCACCGTGGCTGCTCATCAAGAAATCCACACCATTGGACATTCCAAGCTTTAGATTCCTCGGCTTCGCGCCGCCCGTCAGCGAAAGCATCCGCGACTGGTAGTCCGCCACATTGTTTAAACTCCAGAGATCGTCGTCCCACGCACCGATGGGAGCTAAGTGGAATAGGCTACGTTGGGTTTCATCCAAGGGATCCGCGTTTACGGATTGGGTGGAAAATATGACGGCCAGACAGCATCGCAGCGGATTATTAAAAAGTAACATTGAGGAGATAAGCCAACGTGGATTGAAACGACCGAAACTGCAAGCTACGGCTCCTCCTTGGGTTCACGGCGGTCGGGAAATCCCAATACCCGCGGGGTCCGCGTGCCGGGTTCGTTGGTTACGAATAGGACACTCCGCGAGTTGGGATCATGCCGCCACTTCGTTTCACACAGAGGCTGCAACTTATCATTGCCCGGCATCTGAAATGCCAGATTCACGGAATAGTCCCCATTCTTATCCGCAGGTGCATCGACGACGCTTCGCGCATTCGGCGCGAGGACCAGCCTTTGTTTGCCAAGCAGCCCCCCCACGGATTTGTCCGATAGATTAAACCATAGCATCTGCCCATTCTTGAAGACGCCTTGACCCGCATCAATCACCGACATTCTAACGGGGGTGACAGGATTCGCCGGGTCTGATGCGACGAGCAAGTAGCAATCAGCAACCGTCGCAGCCACCGTCGCACTTGGCGCGGCGGGGTTAATCTCCCCCGGCTTGAGTGGAACCTCCGGCAGAAGCCTGAGAGTGATCGGACCCGGAGCGATCTGATAAACACTCGATAAATTCATGCGCGGGAGTTCCACTTCCTGTGTTGTGGTGCCATCGAAGAGTTGGAGGACACGCGGTGCCTCCGGTGTGGGCATGAGAAAAAGAATGCGACAGGAGCGTTGCCCTTTTTCTTGGGCGGTGGCTGTCATGACTAGACCTGCTAGAAGTAGAACTAAAGATCGCATGGCTTGAGTTGATTAAATTTCCGCAGGACTGAGCCACCGGAAGGAAATGACTTTGAAGCTCCGGCCGAAGCGAAGATTCACCCCAGAAATAGGCGCGGCAGCGGTATCTGCGGCATCGCTGGTGTCCACATAGTCGCGATGTCTCGTCACCGTTGCTTCACAAACCGAGCGGGCTTTGATAATGCCAGACTTGTCTCGCGAATCCCCATAAGCGCGGACCGTGAATGTGTCATCGCGCGCTGTGAGAATCGGCGCGATCGGGCGGAGAATGTCAGCTTGGCGGATCCACCCTGGCAATCCATAAGCACTATTCCCGATCGCAGCTTCTTCAAATTGATACTCGGGTTTTTCTTCTTTAGGTGGTGGAACAGCTTCCTTTGTGAACTCCAGGTTGGAAACGCCCGTGAACGGACTGTTCGTTTTATTTTCCGCCAACTTCTTAAGCGCCGCTTGGAGGGTGCCCGCCAAGGCGAGATCACCGCTTGAGAGCTGCCGATTGACAAACTCTGATAGCGAAAGGAATGGACCGCGTGCGCGGACTTGGTTGACGACTTCATTGGCAAGTTCATCAATGTTCGCATCGTTTAGCAGTCGGTAGCCAGTGAACTCATTGGCGGCACTGAACTCTCCACCATCAGGCGCGGCAGTGGCATCTGGAGAGCCCGCTACGCTGAAGCGCGAGACGACGTGGTCAGACTTCCCGGAAAGCGAAACACTGACTGCACTTCCAGACTGTTTCTGGAAGGGAACTCGCTGATTGCGGGCGTGGCCGAGTAATGCACGCCAAGCGGTGTAGGAAGTTGAATTCACGTTAAACATCCCTTCCACCGTCAAGCGGGAGGCGACAGACTTCCAGGCGTCCGCCTTATCGATATGCTTAGTGAAAAGAGCATCCGTGCCGGAGAGCGAAGCAGTTGCGACATCTTCCTGAAGCGGATGATAGGCCCGATTCCCGAGTGCTGAGTCGCCCTTCAGAAACTCACTCCATACCGTCTTCATGGCCTTGCCGTTTGGATTGAAGAGACGAACCAATCATCGAATAGCAGATGATTAGCGCAATAGGAGTCATCATGTTGGTAGTTGGTGGCAAGACCTTTCACATTGGAATTAACAACTGCATCTTTCGGCAACAGCGGAGTGGCGTCGCTGTTGGCCGCGATGTTGAATGCAAAAGGAGGAATGGGATTATCATGCCGGGAGTCCCAATGAGTCAACTCGGCAAGTGATTGCAATGGGCGCGTGGGAATCTCTGCCACCACGCATCGGGAGAGTCCCTTGTCACTATTGAATCCCGTGATGATATAACCTCGATTGGTTTTGTCACTTGCACTCGGGAGCGAGCTGTCAGGCGAATAAAGAGCCTTGAAACTAAAATCAAATGGCGAGTTCACCGGATGATCCGAGCCCAGATAATCCGCCATGAATAGCGAGCCGTTGTTGCGCGCACCCATTGATGTATAAGACGTCATTGGATTGGACTGTACGAACCCCTTTGCGGGGATTTGTGTGTTACTTGCCATCCGCGCTCCGAAAAGGGTGAACATGTAGGGTGTTGGGTTATTCACCAAGGAGCTGAGGCTGTCTGACTTTGATAGATCGCTGAGTTCTGTCCAAATTTTCTGGGCGACGCGCTTCGGATAGTTCATGCGGTAGGCTAAATAATTTTTCCCCTGCTCGCTGACATCGAGGTAAATACCCACACCTTTATTGCTCTCCACATTATTGGTGCCTACTTCATAAAACTCAGTGTCAAAACGCGCAGTCGCTTGGAGGGTCGATGAAGCCGGGATGGCCATGGGGTTACCGGAAGCATCGGTGATCGGCAAATAATGACCCACGCCACTGTGGAAGCCCGGCTCTAACGTTAGAGGAACATCGGCGGTGACAGGCGAACTTCCTTCCACTGGACTAAACAGTCGGCATTCCCCAGGCTGCAATGAGATGGGAGCCTTAATGTCATAAACAAATCCATAAACATCCGCCATCGGCTTGGTATCGTCGGGTCCTAAACCGGAACCCACCTTGCCCGTGAGCGGGCGAAATCGGGTAAGTTTTGACACCCCGCCCGTTGCCACTTTGTAGCGTATATTGGTGGGAAGAGGTCTGGGAAATCCAAGATTAAGCGGCGGGCTGGTGAGTGCGACATTGTAGGGATTCCAAATGGTAACCACCGGGGTGATCAGCAATCTTGGCTCCAAACTTCCAACAGCCGGCGCAGGCTGGCCAGTGACAGGTTTGGGAGTGCCGGCCCAGTGCGAGAAGATCCATTGAACCCGAGCGATCACTGGCATCACCTTGCTCTTGTGGATCGAGTTATAGACATCCCGATTGCTAGTTCCGAAGTTGGGTGCTGATTGAAAATCGATGCTTCCCACACCCGATGCCGACGCATTCTTGACCCGCTTGTAGGCGGTCATGTGTTGTTGGAGATGCTGCCAGCTGCTAGATGCTCCTTGCCGGTCAATCGCCATGGAGGTGATGCTTCGATAGGATGCCCAAGGGTAGAGCATTCCCTTTTCAGGGGTTGGATTATTCTCCGTGGCACGAGAATAAAGAATATCCTTCCCGGGTTCGACCCGGAAGAACGGTAGCCCGGAAGTAGGCAGCAAATCCCAATTCTCTGTGAGAAGGGAGAGATCCTTGCGCCAGCCGCCGGTGGCCGTGTTTGTCAGAAGTCCCGTGGAGGTGGTGGAGAGATCGTGATAGAATTTTTCCGAAGCCTTGGGTCCAGTCCCTTGAGCAATGAAGTCGCTTTGTTTTAAGCTAATAGCAAGGTCTGCGGGCTTAGGATCGGTAAGCAAACTCTCCATGCTGAAAGGTTTGGGATCCACTGTCACATGAGACTTCTGAGTGATGGCCCAACGACCGGTTGTACTCTCTTCTGGTTCATATGGCTTGGGCAGCCGAGCTTTTTGGTTTTCACCAGATACCCACCATGCATAGCCGCTTTGCTTGCTGTTTTTATTTACAAGGGTGGGCATTAGATGGACTTGAAGTTTATCACGACCTTCGCCTGATCCCACTGAAGCTTCGCCTAACAAGGTTACTCTTCCGGTTCCTTGAGCGGTATCCGGCGGTGATGATGAGTCTTGTGATTTAGCAGGATTGCCCGAAGTGAGCCATCCCAGAAACCGCTCTTGTTTTTTCACCTTATAGTCACCGGGTGATTTCGGCCGACCGGTGGCATCGTGATCCTGTCCTTCCCAACTTTTCCACACGCCCACGACGGGAGGATTGTTTACATTAAGAATGTCGGCACGGGCGGTGATCCTAGTGTCTAAGCCAGCATAACTTTGCAAATCCCCCAGCGCCAACATCAGTGCCATCCGTGCATTGGCGCGGGCAATGGCATCGTCACTCGAGATTGCTGATGACCGCAAACTGATTGTACTTAGTGTCAATAAACCCACGACGATGACGGTGAGTAGTATCATCATGCTGAGAGTCGCGATCAAAGCGAATCCACGTTCGGAGAACGCAGGAAGAGATTTTTGGCGAATCGATTTCATGGCATGAGGGATTGTGTCGGATGATCCAGAAAGTTTTTACTTCTGAATCCTTTGACCATCCTCCCAAGTAATCCGAAACCCGATGGGTTGGCAATACGTTCAATGGTATGGGAATCGCGGGGTCCAGCGCCAAGTTATGGCGAGTCCGATACGCCAAGTTAACAACTTTTTCCGAGTTCGTTATCCTTAAAATGACCACGGGCGTCGGATATCCCTATTCCGACGCCCGTGGGCTCTTTGGGGGGCGATTCATATGCTATCCCTTACGGAAATGACCCTGCCAGAAACCGGCCATATCTCAATAACGTGATCGCGTGGAACTGAGAGGCACG
>JAYTLO010000097.1:0-21557 GCA_043729385.1 Akkermansiaceae bacterium | reverse complement strand
GCTCATCGGCCATGGCGGGAAATTGCGGTTACCGGACGACTGGCCCGGCACCGTTTAGGGCGCGGTTCCAGCAAGGGTGGCTTGTTTAGGAGCTTCAGGGGTCGCACCTTTGGCCGCAGGTTGCGCGGCGGCGGGAAGGTTGGCCGGCGTGCCGACGGTGGATTTTCCGACGAAAATGGCACCCGCCTCGATCGAAAGGGTCTTCGCCTTGATGTCGCCGACGACTTCGGCGCTGGCCTTGAGCTCGACGCGGTCGGTGGCGGTTAGATTGCCGTGGACCTTGCCATAGACGACGATGGTCGCTGTTTTAATTTCCGCCTTGATGCGGGCGTTTTCGCCGACGGTGAGGTTACCATCAGAATTGATCTCGCCTTCGATTTTGCCGTCCACCACGAGGTCGTTGGTAAATTTCACGGTGCCTTTGATTTCCACATCGGTGGAAAGCACGTTGCGGGTGGCGGCCGGTGCCTGCCGGGCGGCGGGCTGCTGCGCACCGTACGACGGTGGCGCTGGCACTGGGGTAGGCTCCGGGTGGCGGGTTTCCGGATGGGGAGGGGCGGACCGTTGGGATTCGCTATTGTCTTGGCCGATTACTTTTTTAAACACGGTGGGGTAGAGTGGTTGGGGTTATTGGGATGTCAAATCGTTTCCTGACTTAGGGTTGTGGAGCGACCGGAGCTTGAGACGGAGGTTCGGGGGAAGGCGTTAGTTCCGGGGTTTCCACACTGGGAATTACGGACTCAGACGGAGTGACGGTGACGCCGGGTGGCATCGCGGCTTTGATCGCCGCAGTCGGATCGGCAGGTGGCGTCGCTGGTGCTGGTGCTGGCGGCGGCTCGATTTCCACCGGCGGCTTGGCCTTCAGGGTGGCGATCCGGCGGTTGGCGGTATCGGCAAAGCTGCTCTCCGGGAAATCAGTCTTCGCCTTGGTGTAGGCGGCCTCGGCCTTCTCAAGGTCGCCGCTGGATTTTGATAAATCGCCTAGCGAAATGAGCGCGAACGGCGCGATATAGCGGGCGGCTGGATCGGCTACGATTTCGTCGAAAACCTTCGTCGCGTCGCCGGATTTGCCTTGGGCCATCAGCTTGGCTCCCAGATTCGCCTTGGCTGTAGGAATCGCCGGATGAGTCGGCGAGGCGGCGATGAATTTGCGGAGAGTGGCGATCGCGTCATCCTGCTTTCCGCCGGTCCATTGGCTATCCGCGAGGAGGACCATCGCGCTGCCTGCGGCGATCGTATCGGCATGGCCATCGACCACGGCTTGATAGGCGGCAAGGTCGCTGGCTTTGTTAAGCGCGGCCCCGGCGGTTTCCTGGCGACTGGTCTCGATGCCTCGATAAATGACCAAGCCGACTGCGCCGAGCGCTAGCAGGATCGCTAAGACCACGATGCCCTTCTGGTTGCGGTCGAGAAAGACTTCGAACGCGTTGGGGCCTTGGGAAATTTCGGCGAGCGGGACGGGAGATTCTTTGAGATCGGCGGACATGATGGGAAATACGCAGGGCTGCGGGGGCCGATCAAAGCGGCAGCCGCGTCGAAATCAATGCGGAAGTCTGGAAGTTTTCCGATTTCACCAATCCGGGGTCGATGGGCGGGTATTTTGATTGGTCAGAGCAAGCCACGGTGGGTAGCTTCCCGCCGCATGTCGAAACGGGTTTACGTGGTCGCGGGGGAATTAAGCGGGGACGCCCACGGCGCAGGATTGCTGCGAGCCTTGCGGGAAATGGTGCCAGACCTCGAAATTCACGGCGCAGGCGGACCGGAAATGACTGAAGTCGCGGGGCCGGGACTGCGGGATTGGGTCGAGGATGCCGCCGTGATGGGTGTGTGGGAGGTCTTGAAACGCTACGGCTGGTTCAAGCAGCGCTTCGGGGAAATGCTGGCGGAGCTGAAAAAATTTCAGCCCGACGTCCTCCTACTCATCGACTACCCAGGCTTCAACTTGCGCTTTGCCGCCGCGGTGAAACGCGAATTTCCCGCCACCCGCATCATTTACTACATCAGCCCGAAAGTCTGGGCATGGAACAAGCGCCGCATCCCGGTCATGGCCAAGCTGCTCGATGAAGTGCTCTGCCTGTTTCCTTTCGAGCCGCCGATTTTCGAAAACGTCGGCCTCAAAGCCACCTTCGTCGGCAATCCGCTGGTGGACGAGCTCGAGGAAAAACGGCTTACCAACGTCCACCGCGACGAGCGGCTCGTCGGGCTTTTCCCCGGCAGTCGCGAGCGGGAAATCGCCCGGCTGTTTCCGCTGATGATCGCGACCGCCCAGCGGTTGCACGCATGGAATGGCGACTTGAAATTCGAAGTGCCTGCCGCCTCCGCGAAACTCGCCGCGCAAATCCGCGAGCTGCTGGATGAGGCCGGCGCAGGCGATCTGATCACCGTCACCACCGGTGGCAGCCACTCGCTCATGCAGCGCGCCTGCTGCGCGGTGATCGCCAGCGGCACCGCCACGCTGGAAGCCGCGTATTACGGGCTGCCCTACTGCCTCGTCTATCGGTTAGCGCCTGTCAGCTACATGCTGGCGAAACTGCTGGTCAAAATCGAATACGCCGGGCTGGTCAACATTCTGGCCGGCGAAGGCGTGGTGGAGGAGCTGATCCAAGGCAAGGCGGAACCGCTGGCCGTGACGCGATCCCTGAAGGGTTTCTTGGAATCGCCGACCAAGCGCGAGGCCTTGCAGGCGCGCCTCGCCGAAACCTCCGCAAAGCTCGGCGGCAAAGGTGGCCACCAACGCGCCGCCCGTTCAGTCGCGGGCTGGCTGGATGTTTCCTAACAGTCAGGCGGTCGCCGCCTTCACCTCGTGATCGTCACCGTGAGCGCCTCGCAGCGCGCCATGGTGCGGGAATACACCGCCAAGCAGGAAGAGCATCACCGAAAGCGGACGTTTCAGGAGGAATACGTGGAGCTTCTGAAACGTAGTGGGGTGGAATATGATGACCGGTATCTGTGGTGATGCCGGGCATGCGCGTCAAGTTAAGGCGATTGGCCCGGATTCTTACCACAAGGAGGGGCGATGCATGATCGCCCGGCCCATGAGATGCCAATGAAACAAGCGGCTTCGCTCTCCCCATTGGCAATTCATGGGCATCGGCGGACATGCTCCGCCGCTCCTTGGACAGGGATCTGAGTTCCGGTGGCTCACGCCACCGGCTAATCAAGAGAAGATCCTGCGGCCCCAAAATGTGTTCGCTTGAACATTTCTAAATCTCCTCTTAAAATCCCGGCATGACCTCGTCGCCGGTGGAAATCCTCAGACAACAATTGCGCGACAAGTTCCCGCAAGCGCATGGCGTGCGGCTCGATCCGGTGCCGTTCGAGCCGCAGGGGAAGCCTTTCAACGCGGAGGCTTTTCCCGCCGGGGCGATCTCGGAGGTGCTGCCTGCCGGGCCGGTTGCGGGGATTTTGCTGATGGTCGCGGGCCTGCTCGGTGAGCCGGAGGAAACGAGTCCGCATCCCGAACTGGTGCTGGTGGACGGCGCAGACGCGTTTGATCCCGGTTCATTCGGCGGCTTGGCGTGTTCAAAATTGTTGTGGGTCCGCTGCCGCTCGGCACTGGAAATGATCCGAGCGGCGGATCTGTTGGTGCATGACGGTAACGTGCCGTTTGTCCTGCTAGACGCCACCGGCTTGGCCCGCCGCGATCTTGCTGCGCTGCCCGCCTCGGCGTGGTGGCGCTTGAAACAACGGGTCGAAGCCACCGGCGGGCGGCTGGTGGTGCTCGCTCCATTTCCGTTAGTGCCGTGTGCCAGCCTGCGCTTGTCGCTCACGGCCGGGTTGTCGCTGCGGGATTTCGACAGCCCGCGCGAGGAGTTGTTAAACCGCCTGCAAGTCCTGCCGGAAGGACTGCGCCGCGCCACCTGATCGCCATGTTCGCCGCGTTCCATATCCCGGATTTTCCGGTGGTCGCCGCGCTGCGGAGTCAGCCGCAGTGGGAGGGATTTCCCTGTGCCATTCTCGCGATCCGCTCGCCGCACGAACCTCAGGAAAAACTCCCACTTCTCGCGCTCAATTCCGCCGCCCGAGCGACCGGCATCTACCCCGGTTGGCCGCTCAACCGCGCACTCGTCCGCTGCCCGGACCTGCGGATCTTGCCCCGCGATCCGGTGGCGGAAACCGCGCTGCGCGACGAGTTGATCGAACTCGCCGAGTCCCTAACACCGGATGTCGAAATCACCGCCGCAGACGCGGTGGTGCTGGATCTATCAGGCCGGAAAACGCCCGTCGGCATGATCCCGCATATTTGGCAGGCGTGGGCACAGACGCCGGATCTCGCCCACCTCGCCGCTCGCCACGAAGCCACGCGAGGCCGCGTCATTTCCCCGGCGGACCTCGCGCCATTGCCGTTAGCCGTGCTCGGCTCGCTGGCGCAAAATCATCCGTCACTCGCGCTGCTAGAGCTGTGGGGACTCAAGACGTTAGGTGAGTTCATGAAGCTGCCGCGGCAGGACTTGATCGAACGCCTCGGGCCGGAGGTGGGGAAATGGCACGATCTCCTGCACGGCAAATCCTGCCGCTTACTGCGGCTCCACCGGCCGCCGGAATCCTTCGCACAGTCGTTCGATTTCGACGATCCGGTGGTTGCGCTCGACCCGTTGGTTTTCGCGCTCAAGCGGCTGCTGCACACGCTCGCCGGGCGCTTGGCGTCGCGCCATCTCGCTGCGAGTTGCCTCGATTTCCGGCTAGTCTTAGAATCCGGCGGTGGCCTCACGCGGCGGGTGCGGCTGCCCGAACCACAGACGGCGGTGGAGGGGATGTTGGCGCCGTTGCAGACCTTGTTAGAATCGATCCAATTCGATGCGGCGGTGGCCAGCTTGCAGCTCGATGTGGAAACCACCTTCGCCACGGCGGCGCAGCGCGAATGGTTCGGTCGCCACCTCCCGCAGCCGGAGCGCTGGGCGGAAACGCTGGCCAAACTGGAAGCGTTGTTAGGCTCCGGGCGCGTCGGTATTCCGGTGCCGCCCGAGTCATTTCGCCCGGACTCTTTCACGCTCCACTCGGCGGCTATTGCCGTTCCGCCGACTCGTCCGGATTGCCCGGTCCCCTTGCACCGGTTCCGCCCGCCACGGGAAATCGCCGTGGCTTACGAATCGCGCGACCGCCAACCGTGGCCGCTCGCCCTGCTCAACGGCCCGCACCCCGGCGAGATCATCGACCGCCGCGGGCCATTCCCGGCGTCCGGCACTTGGTGGGATCCGGCCGACGCGTGGCAGCGGCTTGAGTGGGACATCCAGCTCGCCAGCCAACATCTGTTACGACTCGTTTTCCAAACGCCGGACCGCTGGCAACTGGAGGGAATCTATCAGTGAAATTTGCCGAACTCCACGCGCACTCCGCGTTCTCGTTCCTGCAAGGCGCGAGCCAGCCGGAAGCGATGATCCGCCGCGCCGCGGAACTCGGCCACGACACCCTCGCCATCACCGACCGCGCGGGCTTTTACGGCTCGGCCCGCGCCCACCACGCGGCCAAGGAATGCGGCATCCGCGCGATCGTCGGCTGCGTGCTCGATCTGCCCGACGGGTCGCGATTTCCCGTGCTCTGCGCCTCGCGCGACGGCTACCGGATGTTGTCCCGCCACCTCACCGACCGCCATCTATCACCCGGCGAGGAGCATGAAATTTTCCGCACGGGAAATCATCTGTTAGCCCTCACTGGCGACCGCGACGGACCGCTGTGCCGTCCCTTGTTGGCCAATGACCGGCCCACCGCCTTGCTCGCCGCCGAGCGTCTCATCCAGCTCTTCGGCGCGGGAAATGTCTATGTGGAACTCACCCGCCACGGCCTGCGTGACGATGGGCGGCTGAACCGCCAACTCGCCGATCTAGCAGCCCACCTGCGGCTGCCGCTGTTAGCCAGTAATGCGCCGCTGCGCGCCACTCGCGGCGAGCGCCGCTTGGCCGATGCCTTCGCCTGTCTCCGCCACCACCTGCCGCTCGACCGCGCCGGGCGATTGCTCGCACCGAACGGCGAACGACATTTGAAGTCGCCGGGTGAAATGGCCGCGCTTTTCGCCGATCTGCCAGAAGCCGTTAGCAATACGCGTCGTCTCGCCGACCGGATCGGCTTCACCTTGGAAAACCTCGACTATCGCTTCCCGGATTTTCCCGATGGCCGGGGAAATCCCTTGTCGCTCACCGAGCAAACCACGCTCTTGCGCCGCCACGCCTACGCCGGAGCCACGCGCCGCTACGGCGTTTGTAGTGAAAAAGTGAAGAGCCAGTTAGAACACGAATTGGCGATGATCCACCGCCTCGGCTTTCCCGGCTATTTCCTGATCGTCCATGATCTGATCGAATTCGCGCGTGGCCGTGGAATCCTCTGCCAGGGCCGGGGATCCGCCGCCAACTCGGTGGTCTGTTACGCGCTCGGCATCACCGCCGTCGATCCCGTTGGCGGCGGTTTGTTGTTCGAGCGGTTTCTATCAGACAACCGCAAAAGCTGGCCGGACATCGACATCGACTTCCCCTCCGGCGAGCGCCGCGAGGAGGTGATCCAGCATGTTTTTAAAAAATACGGCACGCGCAACGCGGCGATGACCGCCAACGTCATCACCTACCGGGCGAAGTCCGCGTTCCGCGAAATGAGCAAGGTGTTAGGCTTCCCGCCGTCGGTGGCGGAACGGTTTTCCGGCAGCGCCTCGTCGTTCCGTGGCGAAGGCTCGCGCGACGAGAGCAAGCCGGCCCGCGAGGCGGAATTCGAGGATCGCATTTCCAGCATCCTGCCGCCGTCGCATCCGCGGCTGCCAGCGCTGGCCCATCTCTATCAGGCGGTGTTAGGGATGCCGCGCCACCTCGGCCAGCATTCCGGCGGGATGATCGTTTGCGATCACGGCCTCGACGCGGTCGTCCCCTTGCAACCGGCCACCATGCCGGGCCGCACCGTCGTCCAGTGGGACAAGGACGATTGCGAGGACATGGGCATCGTGAAGATCGATCTGCTAGGCCTGGGCATGTTGGCGGCGATGGAACACGCCTTGGAAATCCGCTCGCGCCGTGGCAAGCCCATCGACTTGGCCACCATCCCCAAGGACGATCCCGCCGTTTTCGAAATGCTCGGCCGCGCCGACACCATCGGCACTTTCCAAGTCGAGAGCCGGGCGCAGATGGCGACCTTGCCGATCATGCGGCCACAGACGTTTTACGATCTCGCCATCCAAGTCGCGATCATCCGCCCGGGTCCGATCGTCGGTGATCTCGTCCACCCGTATCTCAACCGCCGCAATGGCCGCGAGAAAATCGACTTCATCCATCCCGCCTGTGAGGAAATTCTCGCCCGCACGTTAGGTGTGCCGCTGTTCCAGGAACAAGTGCTGCGAATGGCGATGGCCGTCGCCGATTTCACCGGTGCCGAAGCCGACGAACTGCGTCGGGCGATGGCCTTCAAGCGCAGCGACGACCGCATGGAATTGGTCACCGCAAAACTCCGCCTGCGGATGACCGAGCGCGCCGTCTCCGCCGAGGTGCAGGAGAAAATCGTCGCCTCCATCGGCTCGTTCGCGCTCTATGGATTTCCCGAGAGCCACGCGATTTCCTTCGCGCTCATCGCCTACGCGAGCTGCTGGCTCAAGGTCCACCACCCGGCGGAATTCTACGTCGGCCTCATCAACCACCAGCCGATGGGTTTCTACTCGGTCCACACGCTGATGCAGGATGCGAAACGCCACGGCATCCGCATCCTACCGGTTTCCTGCATCTGGAGCCGCGAGCTAACGGAAGTGGAAAACGACACCACCCTCCGTCTGGGCCTGCGCGGCCTCAAGGGGCTGACAAGCACAACGTCGGAGCGGATCGTTAGACAAAGGGAGAGTCAGCCATTTGCATCCTTGGAAGATTTCCTCGCCCGCGTCCGCCCGACAGCCAAGGAAAAGCGCCTGCTCGCCCAAGCCGGAGCGTTGAACGGACTGCCGCAAGTCGGGCACCGGCGCGAAGCCTTGTGGCAGGTCGAGCTGCCTTTATACGACGACCTGCTGATGCCGCTCAACCCGCTCCGCCAAGCCATCCTCCCGCCGATGTCGATGGCCGAGCGCCTATCCGCCGATTTCACCACCCAGGGATCTTCCACCGGCCCGCACCCCATGCGGCTCTGGCGCGACCACTCCGGCAGCCGCCAGATTCTCCGCGCCACCGATTTGCAAAACCTCCCCCACGGCATCCCCGTCACCGTCGCCGGCCTCGCGATCTGCCGCCAGCGCCCCGGCACCGCCAAGGGCCATTGCTTCATTTCGCTGGAAGACGAAACCGGCATCGCCAACCTGTTTGTCCCACAGAAAACCTTCCACCGCCTACGCCAAGTCATCACCAGCGAGTCGTTCCAGTTAGCCAATGGCATCCTCCAGCGTTCCGAAGGCGACCAGCCGACTGTTTACGTCCTCCACGTAGAGCCCTTGTGCGGGATCGACCCGGAGCACGCGACGCGGTCGCATGATTTTCACTGATCTCCAGAGTTTCAAATAACAGCACACGGCTCCGGGCAGAATGCCCGGGCCACTGTGGCGCGGGCATTCTGCCCGACGCCTTAAGGGAGAATCCGATTTTCCCGAGAAACTTTAAAAAAATAGGAAGTTTGGAGATGTTTATAGCACCGATTAATTAAAAATAATTTCCAGTTTACGCGATCGCGTGTAATCCCGGCCATGTCCCTAACCCTTACTCTGAACCCAGTTACACCTCGTCGGGTGAAACATGCCGTCAGCCACGGCATTTTTTCCACCAAAGGCTTCGCACGTTTGTTGCGCCTCACCCTCATCAGCGGTCCGTGGCTTCTGCTCACGTCACGCTTGAGCATGAAAAGCGCCACTCTGATGATGCTGCTTTGCGCTCCCGCGCTGACGCTTTTCGCTTTGCTGACTCTTCCGGCGCTGATTTTCCAATCGCCCCAGCAGCAAGCTTACTACTACTTCGGGCAAATTCTCAATCAGGGTCCAGTCAGTCTGCTCAGCCTCGCGTTGGCTGGGTTCTGCATTATGACGGCCCTCGCGATTCCGGCGATGGTTCCTAAACAGGTCACGGCGATTCGTTTCTGAAGCTTGAGGGAATCGGCGCGATTCCTTGATTTCGGCGTTAGCCTGGCATTTTGGCATGCGTATTGACGGGCAGTTTTTTCCGAATGCTGCGTCACCCCGTCATCTTCATCGCCTTGTCTTGCTCGAGCTTGGCCCAAGAAAAAACGACGTATGACGACCATGTGTTCGCTTTGTTTCAACAGTCCTGCCTGAACTGCCACAACCCGGACAAGGCCAAGGGCGGGCTTGATCTTTCGTCGTTCACTGCGGCGCTCAAGGGCGGTTCGGGCGGAAAAATTGTGGAGTCTGGCGATGTCGGCTCGCCGCTGATTTCCGCCGTCCTGCAAACCGGCGAGAAGAAGATGCCACCCGAGGGCGACAAGCTTTCCAACGAGCAAATCGGGATTCTCAAGCGCTGGATCGAGGGCGGCTTACTGGAAAGCAAGGCGTCCTCCGCCCGCAAGCCGTCGAAGCCGAAATTTGAATCCGCCATGCGCTCCGATCCTGCGGCCAAGCCCGACGGACCACCGCCGATGCCTGTGGATTTGCTGCTAGAGCCGCCGGTGGTCACCTCGCGAGCGGCTTCTATTCACGCGATCGCCGCATCGCCCTGGTCGCCTTTGCTGGCCATCACCGGGCAGCACCAAGTGCTCCTCCATCACACGGAATCCTTGGAGCTGGTAGGAGTTCTGCCCTTCCCCGAGGGCGATCCGGTCTCGTTGGCATTCACGCCGGACGGCCGCTATTTGATCGTCGGCGGCGGGATTCCGGGGAAATCTGGGATCACCGTCACCTTCGACATCACCACCGGCGCGCGATTGCTCAGCGTGGCCAAGGAGTTCGATAGCGTGCTCGCTGCGGACATCCGGCCTGGCTTCGACCTCGTCGCCACAGGTGGGCCATCGCGACTTTTAAAAATTTGGAACACGGAAACCGGGGCGCTGGTGAGATCCATCAAAAAACACACCGACTGGATCACCGCGCTCGATCTCTCCGCCGACGGCGTGCTGCTTGCCAGCGGCGACCGCAACGGCGGCGTGTGGGTCTGGGAGAGTGGGACGGGTAGCGAATTCCACACCCTGCGCGGCCACCAAGCGGCGATCACTGCCACGGTTTTCCGCGCAGATTCCAACATCCTCGCCACCGCTTCCGAGGACGGCACTGTCCGGTTTTGGGAAATGAATGGCGGTAGCGAGGTCCGCAAGAACGACGCCCACCCGGGCGGAGTGACCGGCGTTGCGTTTGCCCGAGACGGTTCATCGGTCACCGCCGGGCGCGATCTGAAGGCAAAATTTTGGAAACCCGACTTCAGTTCGGCCCGCGATCTCGCGCAAAACCTGCCCGCCCTGCCGACTGCCGTGGCGCTGGATTCTGAGGGAAAACGCGCGTTCATCGCCGACGCGCAAGGGACAGTGCGGATTTTCCTAACCGCCGATGCGAAGACCGTGGGCGAAATCCGAGGAAACCCGCCGACCATCGCGACCCGGCTGCAAACCCTCGCCGCCGAGATCGCCAGCCAAAAACAAGCGACCCCTGCCGCTGAGTCCGCCAAAAGCTCACTCGCCAGCATGGAATCCTCGCTCAAATATTGGACCGCTGCTGCCATCAATACCCGGTTCCTTACCACCAGTCGCGAAGCCGAAGAAGCCGCACTCGCCGTCGATGAAACCAAGCGCAACTTCACCCAGTCTTCCGCCGCCATCACGCTTCAATCGGATATTCTGAATGCCATGCGAAGTGAACGACAACAACTCGCCAATCGACTCGAGGAAACCGAGCTGGCACCTGAGATTGCCGCCGAACTTGAAGCCAACTTGGCCGCCACCGACCTCAAAATCGCGACAGAACTGGAAGCCTTCCTCAAGCGCGAGAACGACGCTCTCATTCTGCGTGCCGCCATCGAACAAAGTGCCCCCGTCGCGCATCAGAAGCGACTTGAGTCGATTTCTCTGCGGCAAGCCTACGCCAAGGCTCTCGAGTGACGGGGAGGTGTGCTGGGCAGCGCATGGCTTACCAGTAAGGGGGGCGGACATTCCTCGTCCGCCCGGACGATGGGAAGAGAAAAAGATGAGCTTCGCGCTCCCGCTTTCCCCGCGCATCGGCAAGTGGACAAAAATGTCCACTCCCCGTATTTTGCTCACCAGTTTCAGTTACCCCCTCAAGGAACCGTGACGGCGATATTCTGGGTGACTGTAAGGCCGTCGAGGTCGGTGGCTTTCACCTCGATCGTGGTGCTGCCAGTGGCGACGCCAGTGATGGTGATGTCCGTTCCGGTCATGCTGGCGGTGGCGATGGCGGGGCTCTGGCTGGTCACCTGATAGGTAAGGATCGGCGCTGCGGTCACCGAAGAGATTTTCACCAACTGCGCTGGATTCAGGGTTCCCGGAGCGGTGGTTGCATTCACCGGGACATCTGTCAGAACCTGTGTCTCCGCCCCGATTGTGATATTGTAGTCGCGGACAGGCAGTGCGCTGATCTTGTCCACAACGATCATTCCCGCTTCGGGGATCCGCCCGAAGACGGTGAAGCCGCCATTTTGCGCGTCGAGATTCGCCGCGTTATTGTTCATGTTCACGAAAAACTGGGAGGTGGCGCTGTTGGGATCCCCACCGAGTTTCGCCATCGCGACGGTTCCCCTCAAATTGGAAATTCCCGGTTCATTGTTCACCGGGCCAAATGTAGTGACCCGGGTAAAGCCACCCCCAGTCGTATGCTTGAAACCACCACCTTGCACGACGAAGTCCGCAGGGGACCGATGGAAAAACGAATTGTCATATTCACCGGCGTCCACGTAATCGATGAAGTTATCGACCGTCAACGGAGTGGCGATGGAGAACAAAATGATGTCGAATGTCCCAAGCGTGGTCGCAATCCGTGCCGCGCTGGTGGTGCCCGGATCAGAGAATTTCCCGGTGACCGACACCGTGGAGGTTGCCGCAACCGCGACGTTCTCGGCGGTAAAAGCGTTTGCCACCGTCGGAGGCTGGAGAATCCGCAAGATCAAATCTTGGGTATTGGTCGATCCATTGCCAAAAGTTGCCTTCAGGGTGACGGTATAGACCCCTTCCTTAGTCGGGGTGCCGGTAATCGTATGAAGACCGGAATTGGAAACGAGACCGGCGGGCAGCCCGCTAACGGTCACCCCTGTTAGCTGAGTTGCGAATTGTGAGACCTGGATCGGGTAATTAAACGCATTTCCCAGGGAAATCAGCGGACTCAAATCCCCTGTGATGCCGTCCGCCGACCGGACTTGCACCGAGTTGTAGCCCGACGTGGCAATGCGATTGCCGAAAAAGCCGTTGATCACGGCGCTGACGCGGAATTCATACATGGCACCGGACGCGAGGCTCCCGACCGTGTAGGTCTGGGCATTGGCACCCGCGAATGCCGAGGCAAAGGGTGTGGTTCCCACCACCCGGTAGAGGATTTCATATCCGGTTTCCCGCGACGATTGATCCACCCATGTGAGGGTGACCGAGCTGTCGGTGGTGGCCGCCACCGCGACAGTGGCAGGCGAGGCCAGCGGCGTGGATTGTATGGAGAAAACATTTGAGAAGTCGGAATAGGTTTTCACGGTTCCCACGAGGCGGAATGCCCGGACTCGGAACTGATGGGCGGCCGATATGGTGAACCCTGGGACGGGGTCGGTCGTAGTGGCATTGGCGGCGGTGGTTCCCAGCGACTCGAAATTTCCGCTGCCGAGTTTCGATTCAAGCTCAAAGCCAGTTTCCACCGACGAACGATCCTTCCATTTGAAGGAGAACGCACCTTCTGGCAATGGGGTGACGACCAGTTTGGAGGGAGCTTGGAATTTCTTGGTGGTGGCCGTGGCGATGTTCGAGTAACTGCTGAAAACGTTGCCCTTGAATCCCCTCACCCGGAACGAACGCGTCTCGCGGGGTCCGTAGCCCGAGGTGTTGACCTTGAAGGAAATCCCAGGGCCGATATTCCCAAGCACTGCCCATTTCTTGGTGCCGAGCCGGGTCTCGATCTGATAACCGTTCTCCGAAGTGGCGTTGTCCTGCCATGAGAGCCGGATCTGGCCGTCGTCGATGGTTTTGGCAACCAGCAGGGTGGGTTTTCCGAAGCTGCTGGATGAGAGCGCTTTGACGGTGACGATGGAAGTCGGCTTCGAGAGCTTTTCCTGCCCCGCCACGCCGTTGTAGGCGGTCATTTGGAATAGCAGCTCTTCGCCGGGCAGGTCGTTGGTGGTGACGACGTAGGAAGTGATGTTCGCCGCAGGCACGAGCACAAACCGCTGGGGAACGCCACCCTTGCGCGACACCCGGATTTCAAAGCCCACTTCATTCTTGGAATTGTCCTTCCACTTCACTTGGAAGGCATTCACGCCCAGAGCTTTAACGCTCAGATTGGAGGGTGCGGCCGGAGCCTTGGTTGCCGCGCTTGCCAGGGGGGCACCGCAGAGGAGAAAGAACAAACTGGCGGTGATTCGTGGGAAGCTGCGCATAACGATTGGCGGGAAAGTTACATAAATCCCCCGGCTGGCAAAGGGTTTCAAGGCGATCGCCCCAACTTGCAAAATGCTTTGGGTATCCTAAATACCGCCGAGCACACCATCTTGTGTTACGGATAGCATTTCGACACCATATCTTGTGCCATTCCCACCTGAAGGATTGCAGACGGCGGGAGGACGGGTAATTTTCCGGCAGCCCAGTTCCCTCTCGGGCTTAACCCCTAACCCCACATCCTGTCTGAATGTACCTCAAAACTCTCGAAATCCACGGCTTCAAGTCGTTCGCGGATAAAACCGTGTTCGAATTCGCCAAGGGCGTGACCGGCATCGTCGGTCCGAACGGCTGCGGCAAATCCAACGTGGTCGATGCCATCCGCTGGGTGCTCGGCGAAACCTCGGCCAAAGCGCTGCGCGGCGGCGAAATGGCGGATGTCATTTTCAACGGCACCGAGAAGCGCAAACCGCTCGGCATGGCCGAAGTGACGCTGACGATGGCCGACTGCGAAGGCCCGCTGAAGGTGGATTTCAACGAAGTCGCGCTGACCCGCCGGGTGTTCCGCGACGGGCGCTCGGAATACCGGATCAACGGCACGCTTTGCCGTTTGAAGGACATCCACGACCTGCTGATGGACACCGGCATCGGCCGGACGGCCTACTCGATCATGGCGCAGGGCCAGATCGACCAGATCCTTTCGTCGAAGCCGGAAGAGCGCCGCGCGGTGTTCGAGGAAGCCGCCGGGATCACGAAATTCAAGCGCGAGAAAAAGGAAGCGCTGCGGAAACTGGAGTTCACCGAGGCGAACTTGCTGCGCGTGTCCGACGTGCTCGCCGAGCAGGAGCGCCGGATGAATTCGCTGCGCCGCCAAGTCGCAAAAGCCCGCCGCTATCAGGCGCTGGCCGCCGACACTCGGGTGCTGGACACTCATCTCGGGCACAAGAAATTCGTCGAACTCACCGCCGAGCGCGATGAGTTGGTCGTTTCCATTCGTGGTCTCGAAGTGCGCGACACCGAGCTGGAAATGCAACTTCCCGCCAAGGAAGAAGCGGTCACCGAGGCCCGCACCGCGGCCCGGATTTTCGAAGGCGAACTCGCCGAACTCCGCCAGCGTCTCAACGAGCACCGCAACGCGCTGAACTCCGCCGCTGGCCGCATTTCCTTCAACGACGAGCGCAAGGCCGAACTGGAATCCCGCATCCGCCAGAACCACGAGGACATCGCCGAGACCCGCGAAAAACTTGCGAAGCAGGAGTTTGACTTCATCGCGGCTAACGAGTCGTTAGACCAACTCAGCCGGATCATCGCCGAGAAGGAAATCCAACTCGCCGAGCAGGAAAGCCGCACCAAGGGCACCCGCGAGGAGCGCGAAACCATCGAGACCGCCCTCCGCGAAACTCGTGGCGAAGCGAACCGCACGCAGCAGATCATCGCCTCGATGCAGGCGAAAATCGAAAGCGCCCTCGCCCAGTTAGAAGGCAACCGCGAACGCTCGCGCCAGCTTGGCGACGAGGAACAACGACTCACGCTCGAGCTCGAAGAATTCCGCGCCGAGCAAGCGCGCATCGCCAGCGAAGTGGAAACGACCGGCTCGATGTTAGGCGAGCTGACCGAAGCGTTCCAATTCGCCGAGCGCACCTATCAGCACACCCGCGGCGACCTCGATGCGGCGCGTGTGGCTTCGATCGAGTCGAACAAAGTGCTCGCCCAGCGTTCCGCGCGTTTCGACGCCGTCCGCCAGCTTGTCGAGAGCGGCGAAGGTTTCGAAAAAGGCACCCAGAATGTGCTCAAAGGCCTCGGCCAACCCGATGTTTTCAAACCCGGCGTCCATGGCGTGCTCGCCTCGTTTATCGAGGCCGATAACTCGTGCGCCCGCGCCATTGAGGCCGCGCTTGGAAATCATTTGCAAGCCGTGCTGGTCCAAGACCAAGCAATGGCCGAGGCGGTCATCACTCGCCTGACGGAGAAACAGTTAGGCGTCGCCGCCGTGTTGCCCGAGTCATTCATCGGCCACTCCGCCGGCACCCAGATGGAGTCGCTGCCAGAAGGTGCGACCGCTTGGGCGCTCGACCGGGTGAAGTCCGACAGCCGCATTTCCACCGTCATCGAGAAGCTTCTCGAAAAAGTTCTCATCGTTCCGAATCTCGCAACCGCGTTGCGCCTGCGGGCCTCGCAGCCGGGCGTCACCTTCGTCACTCTTGCCGGAGTCATTCTATCAGGCGAAGGCATGTTGCGCGGCGGCACTGGAGCAGAAGGAAGCACCTCCGTGCTTGAGCTTCAAAACGAAGTCCGCTCGCTCGCAGCCGAAGTCGCCGAGCTAACAAACGCCGACGAAGCTGCCCGCACCCGCGTGACGGACCTCGAGTCACGCCTCGAACAACTCCGCGAGGAAGTCGAGGTTTCGCGCGAGCGTCTCCAGCGCCAGAAGGTCGATCTATCAACTCTCCAAGGCCAGCTCAGCCTCGCCACTCGCGAGGTCGAGAATTTCGAGACCAAGCTCGAAAACGTCAAATGGGAGCGCGGTGAACTCGACAACCGCGAACGCGCCGCCGCCGAGGGCCGCGAGCATCTCGAAGGCGAACTCGCCTCCGCCCGAGAGCGGTTAGAAGCGCTTGAAAACGAGTCGCGCCGCCTCCAATCCGAGTCGGACTCCATCGTCCGCCGCGAGCAGGACATCGTGGAAGCACTCAACGAACTCCGCACCGAGCTCGCCGTCGAGCGCCGCGCCAAGCAGTCCGCCGAGGAGCAGCAGAAACCGATGGAGGCGCGTCTATCCGAACTCCGCGACGTGGCGATCCGCCGCGAGACGGAGATCGACGCATTCGATCAACGCATCGAAGCCGCCCAAGGAGAGAACGCCCGTTTATCCGAAGAATGCGAGTCGCACCGCGCCGAAGTGGAAGACCTCCAAGTGGAAATCAACATCCGCTCCGCCGGCCGCACGGTCCTGCTAGAAGCCATCGAAACCGCCGAGACCTTCCTCGCCGCGATCCGCCGGGATCACTCGAAGGTGAACGAGCAAAAAGGCCGCGAGGAAATCGCCTGCACCAAGCTCGACCTGCGTCTTGAGAGTCTCTCAACCACCATCCAAGAGCGTCATCAAGTCGATCTCACCACCTTTGAGCCAGACGCCCACGCGCTTCTAACGAGCATCGCTTCGCAAAAGGCCCTGCAAGGTCGCAGCGGTCGCCAGTCAATTGTCACCGGCGACGAGTCCGAGGAAAACGAGGATGAAATGCCAACCGTCGTCGTCGATGGCACCCACGACGAAGCCGAACTCCCCGGTGAAATGACCGGCGAGCCGGATTGGGATTTCGTCGAATCCATCGTCGCCGATATCAAGCGCCGTCTCGACGCGATGGGCCCGGTCAACCTCGACGCCATCGAGGAATTCGAGGAACTCGAGGAACGCTACAATTTCCTCAAGGGCCAGCACGACGACCTCGTCAACTCGAAGTCAGAGTTGCTAGAAGTCATCGACCGCATCAACACCGAGACCCAGCGCCTGTTCGCCGAGACCTTCGCCCAGGTCAAAATCAACTTCCGCGAGATGTTCAAGGAACTCTTCGGCGAAAAGGGCGAGGCCGACCTCAACTTGATCGACGACAGCGACCCACTCGAGTCCGGCATCGAAATCACCGCCAAGCCACCCGGCAAGAAGCTCCAGTCGATCACGCTGCTATCCGGTGGCGAGCGCTCAATGACCGCCGTCGCGCTGCTGTTCTCGATCTACATGATCAAGCCCAGCCCGTTCTGCGTGCTCGATGAGTTAGACGCGCCGCTCGACGAGTCGAACATCAACCGCTTCGTCAAAGTGCTCGACCGTTTCATCGACAACTCGCAGTTCATCATCGTCACCCACTCCAAGCGCACCATGGCCCGCGCCGACGTGATGTATGGCGTGACGATGGAAGAGTTCGGAGTTTCCAAGCCCGTCGGCATGCGCCTCACCGCAGACGACGGCCAAGGCAACAAGACCGAAGCGAAAAGCGCCGCACAAAAAGCCGCCCTCAGGCTGGACGCGTGAACTAACAATTCTCCAGACAGGAGAGGGAACCAGGGGTGGTGCGGACGGTCCGAGTGGATCTCCGCGCTGCCCCTAACTTTTGGGTGGTGCCTCCACGCTCCAGCACGCGATTTCAGTCGCGTGGCTGCGGGCGTCCCGCCCCAGACCGTTGCCGGAGCGTCCCGCTGCGGCGAATTGGAGGTGGATTCTGAGCCGCGAAGAAACGCCTGGAGCGCGGTTTGTCCCGATAAGGAGCAACGACCTTACTGTCGTTTCTTCAGCGCTGCCAAAAACGAAGATGGGGACAATAAGGTCCCCACTCGAATGGCGTGCGACTTACGTCGCGTGGCTGCGGGCATCTCGATCCGTGACTGTGGTGTTTTGGCTTGGCGGTTGAAAACCGCCGCCACGGTCATGGCTCTTCCACACCGTCTTCGATGACCTCGTCATCCCTCACTGGAATGGCGCGGATGGCGCGCGGTTTGGTGGGTTCGATTTCTTCGGGCGGGCCTTCGAGCAGGTCTTCTTCGCCGGTTATCAGCGGCTCAACGGGGAGCGCTTTCAAAGGGCCGCTGACGGCTCTCGCAGCGGGCGGCGTGGTGTCGTCTGGGTCGGTCGAGACGGCGTCTGGCTCGCCCTCGACCTTAGGAGTCGCGCCTTCATCGATGACGACAAGTGCCTTCTTGGGCGGGGCGATGTCGTCCTTGATGTCGTCCTTGATGCCTTCAAAAAATTTTCTCACCATCGGCGCGGCCATGCGCCCGCCGGAGACGGTTTCGCCGGGCCGGCCTTCGTAGAGGACGGCGAAGGAGTAGCGCGGGTTGTCGTGCGGGAGGTAGCCGGCGAACCACGCGAGCCGTTGGTTTTTCGCGGGTGGCCCCCACTGGGCGGTGCCGGTTTTTCCGCAAAGTTCGGTGTAGCTGAGGGCGGCGGCGTGGCCGGTGCCACCGCCCGAGCTGACGACGTCGCGCATGCCGTCGTGGACGACATCCACGGCTTTGGGGTCCACGCCAAGCCAATTTTTCCGCTCGGGAATGGCGGCTTGGACGACGCGGCCGCGGGTGTCTTGGAGTTGACGAATGAGGCGAAGTTTGGGCAATGCCCCGCCGTTGGCGATGCCGGCCATTGCCTGCGCGACTTGCAAGGGCGAGGCGAGCAAACTGCCTTGGCCGATGGACAAATTCGCGGTGTCGCCATTGAGAATCCGCCGCCGTTCGTTCTTGAGCATCCACTCGTCACTGGGCACCAGCCCGGCGGTTTCGCCGACGAGCGGAAGCCCGGTGGTTTGGCCAAATCCTAGCCGCCGCGCGAGGTTCAGAAACACCGACGGCCCGACGTCGATCCCGACCTGATAGAACCAAGTGTTGCAGGACCGAGCTAGGGCGCGTTTCACATTGATCGAGCCTTCGGGAGTCTTGTTCCAGTTATGGAAAACCGCGTTGCCGACGTTGATCGCCGCCGGGCAATAGATGGTGGACTCTTCCGTCACGGTGCCATTGTTGAGCGCCGCGAGCGCGACGATGGGCTTGAAGGCCGACGCCGGCGGATAGACGGACTGGAAGGCGCGGCCATACAACGGCGCGGACGGATCTTCATTGAGAGCTTTGAAATCCGCCTCATTGATGCCGGGAATGAAATTGTTGAGATCGAACGACGGTCGCGAAGCCATCACTAACACCTCGCCGGTGACCACGTCGATGACGACGAACGCACCCCGGCGGCAACCGTCGCGGAGCGTTTTTTCCGCGAGTTTTTGCCAGGAAAAGTTGAGGGAAGTGACCACGGTGCCACCGGGGCGTGGGCGCTTGACTTGCTCTTCTAGCAGCTTGTTTCCGCTCTCGTCGAAGAGCAGTCGCTTCATGCCGGGATCGCCGGTGAGCTGGGTGTTGAAGATTTTTTCCAAGCCGGCGCGACCTTCGGATTCCTCCCACAGCGGCTCGTTGAAATTGATGGGGCCGGTGGGCAATTTCCCGACGCTGCCGGAATAGCCGATGATGTGCGCGGCGAGTTCCCCGTGCGGATAGAAGCGGCTGTAAATCGGGTGCAAGACCAGTCCCGAGCTGAGCTTGGACTCGATGTCGCGAGCGGTCTTCTCGCCGATCTGGCCGCTAACTAACAATGGCAGCCAGCGGCGATTGCGGTAGTGATCGTAGAGCTCGTCATCGGACTTCGGCAGCTGGCTCTTGACCAGGAGCTGGAGTGCATCAATGCGGGTGCGTGCCCAGTTGACGACGAAATCCCGGTCGGCATTTTCAAACTGGCGGAACTGAAGCGCGACCTGATAGGCGACCTTGCTTTGCGCCAGCGGTTCGCCTTCCCGGTCCACGATCTGGCCGCGCGGCGCGGGGATTTTCAGGGTGATCGCCCGCGCGTCCTTGCGGTTGAAAATTGAGCCATCCGCGGCATTGCGGGCAGTAGGCGGCGCGACCGGAGCCTGCACCGGCGGCTTGTTAGAAGCGATGACAGGAGCGGGTGAATCCTGAGCAGAGACGGGCAAAGTCGCGAAACAGGAGACCAGCGTAAGTCGGCGGAAGGACGATGGACTCAGCATTTTGGTTGGTGTCAGGCTAGTGGTGGATTCCGGCCAAGGCAACGCTCAATCAGCGTTTGGCATGGCAGTGGAAAACCGCGCCACAGTAGTCCAAGAGCCGCTCTTGTCGCACGCCGCGAGCCGTGCATGATGGCCGCAATGAGCGATTGGAATTTCATGTCGGTGATCATTTTGGTGGGGGTGTTCGCGCTTTGGAAGCTGGAATTCGCCGCGACCTTGCTCAATCTGAAAGCCTTCCCCGCCGCCGTCCCGAGGCCGCTGCAAGGCTTGATGGATCAGGCAAAACTCGACCAAGCCCGTGCTTATCTGAACGTGAACGCCCGCTTCGGCATCCTTCAGTCCACGGTCTCGCTGGTGGTGTTGCTGGTTTTCTGGTCGCTCGGCGGCTTCGCTTGGCTGGACGATTTCGCGCACTCGTTCACCTCGTCGCGGCTGGTGGCTGGCTTGATTTTCCTGTCGTTGCTGTTTCTCGGGCAGAGTTTGGTTTCCCTGCCGTTCTCGATTTACGACACCTTCGTGATCGAGCAAAAATTCGGTTTCAACCGCGCCACGCCCGCCACTTTCATCATGGACCGGCTCAAGGGAATCGCGCTCGCCGCCGTCATCGGCCTGCCGCTGATGGCCGCCGTGCTGTGGATTTTCGGCAATGTCGCGCACGCCTGGCTGTGGGCGTGGCTCGTGGTCACCGGCTTCCAGCTCATTCTAACGTATCTCGCGCCATCGCTGATCATGCCGCTGTTCAACAAGTTCACCCCGATGCCTGAAGGCGAGCTGAAGCACGAAATCGAAGCGCTCGGCGTGAAGTGCGGCTTCCCGCTAACTGGCGTGTTCGTGATGGATGGCTCGAAGCGCTCGACCAAGGCCAACGCCTTTTTCACCGGCCTCGGCAAGCGCAAGAAAATCGCCCTCTTTGACACGCTCGTCGATAAAAGCAGCCAGCCGGAATTGCTCGGCGTGCTCGCCCACGAGATCGGCCATTTCCGCTGCGGTCACATCAAGCAGCGCCTCGTCGTCGGCATTCTGCAAACGGCGGTGATCTTCTATCTGCTAGGCCTCGCGACCGATCCGGACGGGAAATTCGCCCGCCTACTGTTCGACGCGTTCGGGGTGAAGGAAATTTCACCGCACGTCGGACTCGTGCTGTTCAGCATCCTGCTAGAGCCTGTTAGCAAGGCACTCGGCGTGCTGGCGAACGCCTGGTCCCGCCGCCACGAATTCGAGGCAGACGCCTACGCCGCCGAGGTCACTGGCGACGGCGCGGCACTCGGCGAGGCCTTGAAAAAAATGACTGCGGACCATCTATCACACCCCTCCCCCGCGCCGCTGCGGGTCTGGCTGGACTACTCGCATCCGCCGCTGGTGCAGCGGCTGGAGGCGCTGGAAGCCGCTCGTTTGTGACGGATTTCAGCAGATCTAATCGAAATACAACCCTGCTAGGTGACGGAATACTCACTGAGTTTTTTGTCACCTAACTTCCTTCGTTGATAGATTAGCGACGAGGTGGACTCCCCGCCTTGCCCGCCGCATCCC
>JAYTLO010000096.1:0-9945 GCA_043729385.1 Akkermansiaceae bacterium | reverse complement strand
TTGAGACAAAGTGTCCATCGCCTCACCATCGGTCTGACCTCCAGTCACCACGAACGATGGACCGCCGAGCGCAAGATCTGGTAATTCTGGGATCTCCGGCAAAGTGTAATTATAGGTATTCTTGGCAAGCCGCTTGCGCATCCGGGAACTATCAATGCTGCCGATACCCATCAACAATCCATAGTCGCGGAACGTGCCATCTGCGTTCTTAACCCGATACATGGAGAATCCACTGAAATGACTGAAGTCAATGTTAGACCAAGCCGTAATTTCTCCTTTGACGTCCCCGTTAGGACAGATCCGCAGCAAAGTCCGTGAACGATCAAACACCGTGGCCGATAGAAAAACCAATTCCGTACCGCGATAACTTTCGCGGAGTTGTTTCATCCTCGCGATCACCACCGGATCACTCGGTGGCAGCGCGGGTAAGGGCGCAGGAGGATCCGCCAAACCGGGGTCCGCAACCATCTGCACTGTCACATTGATCGTTCCCTTGATTAGAGGAAGACCGGACATTTCAGGAGCTTCGGTGACTTGCATCCGTTGGGTGCGGGAAGTGAGAACTCTGAAATCAATAGGCACCGGTTTCGGTGCCGGTTCCGCCCATGTGCCGTCGGAAATCGGAACGGGGATTTCCACGTCCCACGCGGGAGTGGTATCCTGTTGGCCGGAGGATGGGAACAATCCACTCAGGAGGGCCAAGGAAACGGGTAGAATCTTCATGGTTGGGAGTAGTTTCGTTACAAATTCGCCGATCTCGATTCATTTCCAAGATCCGCCTACACCACTTTCGACACTTCGGGCACAATCGAGATTAACTGTCTGGGATACCGCACAAGCTGTTTGGAATTCCAGACAATTACAAGTCCGAAACTCCATAAATAAACGGGTGCATGGACGCCCCCCGAAACATTGTCGGAAACCAGGTGATGCTGCTTCGCAATGAACGCGGTTGGTCTCAGGAGAAACTTGCTGCGGTTTGCCAACTTAAAGGATGGGACGTTTCGCGTGGAGTAATCGCCCGAGTTGAGGGCGGCGTGCGCTGGGTAGCAGATTTCGAAGTTTTGAAATTGTCGGCAGCATTGAGGGTTCCGGTGCCCGAACTCTATCCGAAGAAGAACCGCTCTGCGTTTCTGCCTAAAGAGTGAACCAGCTGGACAAGTCGTTCTTGGACCCACCAGTGTTTCGTCTGAACAGCCTATAAGTGGCTTTCGAGTAAAGTTGAAGATTCCCCGGAACCTTGGTTGTTGCGTGGTCGCGCCTACATGGCCGGATTTCCAGGGGAAGAAGCTCGTCTGTGGGTATAACATGAACAAGAAAACAGGGGGTTATGAGCGCATGCTAGGGTGAGGCTTATAACCAACAAGCTAAAAATTCCTCTTTTGTTGCTGAAATGGATTTCACGATGCCGGAATGTCTGCACTTTCTGGAGAGCCGCGATCCCAAGACACTTCTTCGGGAGATCCTGATGTGGATAGGGTATTACGAATCGTATCTATTCTAAACACTGAACGTCTTGCCAAAGGATTAACGCTTAGAAAACTAAGCAAGATCATGAAGGTTGATTTCACTCATTTGTCGCGTTCCGAGAGAGGGTTGACGCAGCCGGGACTTGTGATTTTGATGCGTTGGTGTCGCGCACTGGATTTGGAGATTGAGTCACTTTTTAGAGATTCTAAGGCTTGATTCTTGCAGAGCTAGACTTCTCTCTCCCGCGCCCACTGCGCGCGGCGCTTCTAGCTTAGGTGGCCCTCTCGCAACGCGGCTGAGATTGGGAGATTCGGCCAAAGACAGGGCAGGAGCTGGTGATGGAGGCCTATCGCAAAGCCGTCGAGCAACGCTATCGGTTTTTCAGCTATGGCGATTGCATGTTGCTGGTGTGACATGAAAACTCCACGCCGATGAAACTCATTTCTTGGAACGTCAATGGCATCCGCGCCACGCTTGGCAAAGGCTTCGGTGATTTTGTAACTGCTGAAAAACCGGACATTCTATGCCTTCAGGAAACCAAGGCGCGGCCCGAGCAAGTGACCTTGCCACCCGAGTTAGATGGCTTTCATGGCTACTGGGATTCCGCGCAAAAACCCGGCTACTCCGGCGTAGCGGTGTTCACTCGCGAGCAACCCCTCGACGTCCGAGTCGGTCTTGGAATGGACGAGCACGACCGGGAAGGCCGCGTCCTCACGCTCGAATATCCGGACTTTTTCTTGGTCAATGTTTACACGCCAAACGCGCAGGACGGCCTCCGCCGCTTGCCCTATCGGCTCACTTGGGATGACGCGTTTCGCCGCCATGTTGCCAATCTAGCAACCACCAAGCCCGTCATTTTTTGCGGCGATCTAAACGTGGCCCATCAGGAAATCGACCTTGCTCGGCCCAAGGAAAACCGCTTTTCCGCCGGCTTCTCCGACGAAGAACGCGCCAGCTTCAGCGAGCTTCTAACTGCTGGGTTCACCGACACCTTCCGCCACTTTTATCCAGATAAACGCGAAGCCTACTCGTGGTGGTCGTTCCGCGGCGGCGCCAGGCAGCGCAACGTCGGCTGGCGGATCGATTACATCGGAGTTTCCACGCCATTGATTAGCCGCGTGGCGGACGCAGAAATCCTGCCGCACATCACCGGCTCCGACCACTGCCCGGTGGGAATCACGCTGGCATGAATCACGCCGCCGCCAGCGGCTTCACCTTTGCTTTGATTTTCTCTAAACTCTCACGGGTCGCTTTCTCAAGATCAAAGTGAGTTTGCAAGTTGATCCAGAACTGCGGCGAGGTGCTGAAATAGAGACCGAAGGCCAAGGCGGTCTCGGCAGTGATCGCGCGTTTACCATTAAGAATCGCGGAGACGCGAGATCGCGGCATCCCGGTTTCAAGGGCCAGCCGGTAGGGAGTGATCGCCAGCGGCTCCAGAAATTCAACGGCAAGGATCTCACCGGGAGTGATCCCCGCGACTTTCGGGTCAAGTTTGTTGGAAGTTTTCATGCTCAATGGTAGTCCGTGATTTCGACATGGTCCGCCCCTTTTTCCAACCAGCACAAAGCGGGCCTAACTCCCAGCATCCGACTCAAGTCGTTAGGGTGCCGGTAGCCCAAGTGATAGGCCGCCGCTTTGACCTGCCAGCCCTCTTCCTTGATAAGTCGCCGGGCTTCTTCGGCTTTCACCCGCCGGAAGTAGGCACCGGGCGAGACGCCGGTTTGGGCGCGGAAGAACCGCTGCAAGGTGCTGGGAGACATCCGCAAATAATCGCACAACGCTGGCACCGGCGCGTGGATTGCTAGATTTCCCGCCATCCATGCCCGCGCCAGCTTCCAGCGCATGTCGTCCGCAGCTGGCGCGGACTGGTTGCCGCGCAGGATTTCCACTTCTAGCAGCTCGCGCAAGGCGGCTAGAGTGCGGGGCAATTGGCTGTCCGCGAGCGCGACCTCATCACGGCAGCGCGTGTGCAGATCCGTGAGGGAATCAACGGATTTCGGGCGCAAGGCCAGCGCGAGAAATCCGCCGGACTCTGGGCGCATTTCAGTTAGCACCGGCTGTCCCTGCCAGATCCAGACGAGGATTTTAACGGTCGCCCGCTTGGCTTGGCTAATGCCAAATGCGCAGCCAGAATCGAACAACAACGCCACTGGCCCGCGCACCGTTAGGGCAGCTTGACCGGTGGTGACCACGATTTCCCCGCTGAGCAAAATGTAGTAATTCGTGCCCAGATCGTAGTGGATCGCGAGTGGGTCTTTGGCGAAATCACGCTGGCCCCAGCCGAGGTAGAGCAAGGGCAAATCGTCCCCGCCGCCCCAGCTCGGGCGGCCCGGCGGTGGCAGCACTGTGCCTTTCGGAATGGGCGAACTCATGATGGCTAGCAGTTTAAGTCACGAGGTGAGAATGAGCTAGGTTTTTTCCATATTCACCCGAGACTCGCCGCCCTAGCTTGCGAGCCTTCTTCATGATGAAAACCGCCATCACGCTTTGCCAAGTCCCTGAAGCCTTGGCAGGACCCTTTGTCCTGCGCACCCCATTGCCAGAAGCTTTCGCGACGGCGGCGGCAATCGGTTTCGATGCCGTGGAGCTGTTCCTCCCCGGCCCGGATTTCATTTCGGTGGCGGACGTTAGATCGCTGGCCGCCGAGCACGGTCTGGCCATCGCCGCTGTCGGCACCGGTGCCGGGATGCTGCGGCACGGGTTGTCGGTCACCGATGCCGACGAGGAAAAACGCGAGGCGGCCATGAATTTCGTGCTCGCGATGATCGACTTCGGCGGGCAGTTAGGCGCGCCGGCCATCCTCGGCTCCATGCAGGGACGAGGCTCGCTCGATCTACTCGCCACCAATCTCTGCCGCTGCGGCATCCGCGCGGGAAGCCACGGCGTGCCGTTCATTTACGAGCCGCTGAACCGTTACGAGACGAACCTCTTCAACCACCTTGGTAACGCCGCGAGGTTTCTAGACCTCCACGATTTAAAAAACGTCGTGCTGTTAGCCGATCTGTTTCACATGAATATCGAGGAGCGCGATCTGCCCACCGCCATCCGCGAGGCGGGTAGCCGCATCGGTCACGTCCACTTCGCTGACTCTAACCGCCAAGCGATGGGCTTCGGCCACAGCGACGGCCAGCAGATCATCGCCGCCCTGCGCGAGATCCGTTATTCAGGCTATCTCTCAGCGGAAATTTTCCCACTGCCCGATCCCGAAGCCGCCGCGCGCCAGACGATTTCCTCCATCCGTTCCCTTCTCTAACATGAAAACACGCCCCCTTGGCAACACCGGCATCGACCTGCCGATCCTCTCCTTCGGTGCCTCCTCGCTCGGCGCGGAGTTCCGCGCCATCACGCTGGACGAGGCGATGCTCTCGACCAAAACCGCCATCGATCTCGGCATGAACTTCATCGACACCTCACCGTTCTACGGTCGCGGGATGTCGGAAATCATGCTTGGCCTCGGCTTGAAAGGCATCCCACGCGAGAGCTATCTGCTAGGCACCAAACTCGGTCGCTACTCGGATGTGCATTTTGATTTCTCCGCCAAGCGCGTCGAGGAATCCCTCCACGTATCACTCCAGCGCCTCGGCACGGATTACCTTGATGTGATGCTGCTGCACGATGTGGAATTCGTCCCGCTCCAACAGATTTGGGAGGAAACGCTGCCTGCCGTTTTGCAGCTTAAAGCACAGGGAAAAATCCGCGCCGTCGGGTTTTCCTGCTACCCGATGAAGACCTTCAATGCGGTGCTCGATCAGGTGGAAAACGAAATCGACTGCGTGCTTTCTTACAACCGCTACACGCTGCAAAACACCACTTACGTCGATGAACTCCTGCCGCGCCTCGCGGCGAAAAACATCGGTGCCATGAACGCCGGCCCATTCTCCGCGCGGCTTCTAACGAACGCACCGCTTCCCGATTGGCTCAAGGAAACCGAACCCGTCAAAGCTGCCGCCCGCGCCGCCGCGAAACTGTGTGCGGACCGTGGCGTGGACATCGCCCAGCTCGCGCTGCAATTTTCCTGCGAACATCCCGGCCTCGCCACCACCGTCGCCGGTTCCGCAAATCCCGCGAACATCCGCAAATGGGCTGAGTGGTTAGAGGCACCCATCGACCGCGAGTTGCTCGCCGACGTGCTCGCCATTTTCGCCCCTGTTAAAAACTCCGGCCACCTCGAAGGCCTACCCGAGAACAACTGATGCAAGCCATCCAATTCACCGCACCCAAGGAAATTACCCTCATCGACCTCCCGGAGCCGCTCGCGCCCGGCCCTGGCGAAGCGCTCGTCCGCACCCACCGCATGGGCATTTGCGGCACCGATCTTTCCTGCTATCTCGGGAAATTCCCGTTCTTCGCCTATCCGCGCACGCCCGGCCACGAGCTGGGATTGGAAGTCGTCGCGGTGGCTGATGATGTCTCTAACGTGACGCCCGGCGACAAGTGCTCGCTCGAACCTTATGTCAACGATCCATCGTCTCCGACCTCACAAAAAGGTTCGCAAAACTGCTGCCCCGGGGTGCAGGTCATCGGCGTCCATAACAACGGCGGCTTGAGAAAAGGCGTCTTCGCCGTGCCCGCCCGCAAGCTGCATCCGGGCAATGATCTCACCTACGATCAACTCGCGCTCGTCGAGACGCTGGCCATCGGTTATCACGCCGTGCAGCGCGGCAATCCACAGCCCGGCGAGACTGTGTTAGTGATAGGTGCCGGTCCCATCGGCCTCGCTTGTTTGGAGTTTCTTAAACTGATGGATGTAAAAACCGTGGTCATGGACATGGTCCAGAGTCGGCTGAATTTCTGTCAGGAAAACCTCGGCATCCAGCACGCCATCCAGTTCCAGCCGGATGATTCGCACCTCGCGGAGTTAGAGAAGATTACCCACGGCCAGCTCGCCGATGTCATCATCGACGCGACTGGCAATTCTAAGTCGATGTCCACTTGTTTTAACTATGCCGCATTCACCGGCCGAGTTGTTTATGTAGGCATTACCACTTCCGATTTAACATTCCCGCACGCCGCAGTTTTCCATCGCCGGGAAATCACCTTGTTGGCATCGCGCAATGCCATGCCCGAAGATTTTGATCATATCATTCAACTCATCCGCGACGGCAAAATCAACACCGGCCTGTGGATCACCCACCGCATCGCCTTTGAAGACGTGCCGACGGAGTTTGATAAATTCACCGATCCCGCGCTCGGCGCGATTAAAGCTATTATTGAAGTTCGATAAACCAGTCCCCCAAAATTTTTTACCACTGATTTCACTGATGACACTGATTTAAAAGAGGCGAAATCCGTAGGTTCTTTAATCAGTAAATCAGTGCAATCAGTGGTCAATTCTTCCACACTACCATGAAAACCTGCCCTAAATATACCTTCGGCGTCGGCGATCGATTCGCCAACGGAGCCCATGCCCAACTCACTGCCTTTATTGAGGCCAAAAAGTTAGGCATCGACATCACGCCGGTTTGGAACAAGTCGAACCGCGAGCATAACATCATCGGTTCCGAGCCGAGCCAAACTCGCCAAGCTGCCGACAAGGCAGTCGCCGATCTCGGCTGGACCGGCGAGTATCTACTAGATGCCGACCATATCAATCTTTCCACCGTAGACCGCTTCGTCGCACCCTGCGATTTCTTCACTCTCGACGTCGCCGACGACATCGGTGAAGCCGCCGATCCTGCGGATGTTGGTGCATTCATCGCCAAGCATCCCGAACTGATAGGCACCGTGGTGATCGCAGGAATTTCCGAACCCTTCGAAATCACCCGCGCCGATGTTGAGAAAACGGCCAATCAATTTCTCAAAGCCACTCAGAAAGCCGCTGCGATCTATACACACATCGTCGCCGCTAAGGGCGGAGTTGATAACTTCGTCACGGAGGTTTCTATGGATGAAACGGATAGTCCGCAGACGCCGCCGGAAATGTTAATCATCCTCGCCGCCATCGCGGACCAAGGCATCCCGATCCAAACGATCGCGCCGAAGTTTACGGGTCGGTTTAACAAAGGTGTCGATTACGTGGGTGATCCGGTGCAATTCGAGAAAGAGTTCAATGATGATCTAGCTGTGATTGCCCATGCCATCAAAACCTATGGTCTGCCACCCGCACTGAAACTCTCAGTCCATTCCGGTTCTGATAAGTTTTCCATTTATCCATATATCAAAAAAGCCATCCAGCGCACCGGTGCCGGACTCCACATCAAGACTGCTGGGACGAATTGGCTGGAAGAAATCGTCGGCCTAGCGGAAGCCGGCGGTGAGGGGCTTGCGCTTGCGAAAACGATCTACGCGAAGGCGCTTGAGAAAAAGGCAGCGCTCTGCGAGCCGTATGCCACCGTCATCAACATTATCGATGCAAACCTTCCTTCAGCTGAGCAAGTGAACGGCTGGACCAGTACGCAATTCACCGACGCTCTGCGCCACGTCCCGACGAACCCCGACTACAACGCGGATCTCCGCCAGCTTCTTCACGTGGGCTTCAAGATCGCCGCGCAACTCGGCGATACCTATATCCAAGCGCTTAAAGATAACTCCGAAGTGGTCGCGAAAAACGTCACTGTTAATTTATTGGAACGCCACATGAAGCCGTTGTTTCTATAAGGAGGGTGGACACTCTTGTCCACCCAGCCAATGAGCGGCGAAAGTGATGTGCCTCCGGCGCTTTTTCTTTCTCATCTCATTGGCCTACGACAGAGTGTCGTAGCTCCCACCCATATGATCGATTCCCATCACCACCTCTGGCGCTACTCCGCCGCTGAATATGACTGGATTCCGCCGGGTTCACCCTTGGCGCAGGACCAGCTTCTCAGCCAGTTAGAAACTGCAACCACCACCGCTAAGGTGGATGGCACCATCGTGGTGCAGGCTCGGCAAATCTTGGAGGAATCCGACTGGCTGCTATCACTGGCAGATCAATCTGAGATCATCGCAGGCGTCGTCGGCTGGGTGCCGTTGATTTGTCCTGAGGTGGGAAATGATCTCGCCCGGCTCGCCGCGCAGCCGAAGCTCAAAGGTGTTAGACATGTGCTTCAAGGTGAGCCAGATGAGTATTTCCTCCGTGAGGATTTCCATCAGGGACTCGCACTTCTCCCGGATTTAGATCTCCGCTACGATCTGTTACTTTTCCAACGCCAACTCCCCGTCGCCATCCAACTGGTGGATCGCCAACCGGATCTCGGGATCATCATCGACCACCTCGCCAAGCCGGAAATCCGCAAGGGTAGAATCGATCCCGCGTGGAAAGCCGGCATGACCGAACTCGCAAAACGCGACAACCTCCTCGGCGTGAAAATTTCCGGGATGGTCAACGAAGTGCTGGACCCGGAAATCGACGAACCCACGCTGCGTGCTTACTTCGAGGAAACGCTAGCACTCTTCGGTCCAGACCGCGTGATGTTCGGCACCGACTGGCCAGTCTGCCTGCTGCGCATCGATTCCTATCAAGCGTGGGCCGAGATGGTCCGCAGCTTCGTCGCCGAACTAACAACCGACGAGCAAGACGCAATTCTCCACGACAACGCGGTGCGAATTTACGGGCTGTGATCTCCTGATTGCTTGAGCGAGTATCGCCCGGTTTTTTTACCGCCGACTTTTTCTACCAATCCCGCAGCTAACAGCGGACGCAGAAGATCCATGGCACCTTGCTTAGAAACAGCGAGCAGCTCCCAAAGCTCGGCAGGAGAGAGGCTGCCGTTGTCGCGCAGGAGTTTAAGCAAGAGCTCTTGCTTCGGACGCATCACGAATTTCTCCGGCGACTTCACATGGTAGGCTTGCACCCGCAGCCATACGTTTTCCAACGTTTGTCTAACGCCCTCCGCGCAGTATTCAAGCCAGCCCGTTAGATCCTCACCCGCCACGCGCACGGCGTCTAGTGCGGCATAGTAGCCGGGACGGTCTTCCCAGTAATATTCATCCACGGAGAAAATGTGATGGCTGTCGAAGCCTCGCCGATAGAGTTCCCACAGTGCCAGTGCGCGGCCGGTCCGCCCGTTGCCATCGGCGAAGGGGTGAATGTGCTCGAACCGATAATGCAAGATGGCGGAACTAAGCACGGGAGAAAGTTCGACGGACTTCTTATTCCACCATTCTAGCAGCTCGAACATCAGCCCCGAGACATCGACGGCGGCGGGAGGAAAATGCCTGCCCACCCTCACAGAAATCGTCCGATAGCTGCCTGCGGTGCCTTGATCCATCACCGTGTCCGCCAGAATCCGATGCAGCTCGAAGAGATCTCCGTGGCGGATAGATTTCTTCAGCGCGTGTTTTTCCACGTAGCGCAGACCGGCGAAGTAATTCAACACTTCACGGTTAGAGCGGCCATCTGATGCGACGAGTTCACGACCTTCCTCCAATGCCCGCACCTGCTCCAAGGTCAGCGGATTGCCTTCGATGGCGGTGGACGCATGGACGTTGCGCGTGCGCGTGTCCTTCTGCAGCGCAGGAATCCAAGACAACTCCACGGCGGCTCCTTGAATCCGC
>JAYTLO010000095.1:0-9099 GCA_043729385.1 Akkermansiaceae bacterium | reverse complement strand
TGCCGGCCACAAGGGCGGAGGCAGCGGCCAAGGCGCCAATGGTTTTGCAGTAGTTTTGCATCGTGTTATGTTGGTTTTCGGTTGCTGCTTGCGTCCTTGTCTGCCCCGATTTCTCGAAACAGGCAGGAGCGTTTCGGATTTAGCATCCCGCGTGCCGCATAGCAGCTGGAAACTTTCCGTTGGGCGAATAGTTCACCTTTCCGTAATAATTGTCCAGTTTTATTTGGCACGGATCAGCTCTCCGCAAGCCGCTGGGATAGGCGGGGGTTTTAATCATGGCAAGCGATAACCGCCAATTTTGCGGACTTTTTCGGGAATGCTTCGGACTTGATATCAGTGGATTACCTAGGATTCGGTTTTTGGCACGGTGGATGCTTATCGGCCACGCAACCCCCGCAAATTTGGAATTTGTGGGGCCAAGCAACCAATCCATCCGATCAACCCTGACTACCATGACCAGCCGATATCTCAATAAAGTGCGAGCCCTTACAGCGGCCGCGATCGCGTTCATAGCCTTCCCCCTATGTATGCCGGCCTCGGCGCAAGACGCGGCGGCCCCGCCACCTGCCACGGAAGTGGTAGCGGCAGCCGCGCCGGATGCCACGGTCGAGCAACGGCTCGCCGACTTGGAAAGTTACTTCGGGAATGTCGGCGTCGGCGGACCAGCGGATGCCCCTTGGACATCGAAAATCAAGGAGACTGCTGGTCCCGGCCACAACGGCTGGATGATGACCTGCGCGGCGTTGGTGCTTTTCATGACCCTGCCCGGACTCGCTCTATTCTATGGCGGCTTGGTTAGAAAAAAGAATGTCCTCAGCGTGCTGGCCCAGTGCCTCGGCTGCGCGGGGATGGTCACCGTCATCTGGTGGGCCGTCGGCTACAGCTTAGTCTTCGGCAAAAACTTCGGTTCGCCCTATCTCGGTGGCTCCGAATTCTTTTTCCTCAAAGGTGTCACCAGCGCCCCTAACACCGACTATTGCTACTGGGTTTCACAAAACGTGTTCGCCATGTATCAGTTGATGTTCGCGATTATCACTCCCGCCCTGATCATCGGTGCGATCGCTGAACGCATGAAATTCTCCGCCATCATGGCCTTCATCTTCATCTGGATGTTTGTGATTTACATCCCGATGGCCCACATGGTCTGGGGTATCACCGGCTTAATGAATGGTGTTTGGAATGGCGACGCGAAGATCGCTTCCATCGACTTCGCTGGCGGCACCGTGGTCCATATGACTTCCGGTTGGAGTGCCTTGGTGCTTTGCATCATTCTCGGCAAGCGCATGGGATTCGGTAAGGAAAAAATGTCCCCGCACAGCATGGTCCTTTGTATGATCGGCACCGGGATGCTCTGGGTCGGTTGGTATGGCTTTAATGCCGGTTCCGCACTCGCAGCAGACGGAGTTTCCGCCAACGCTTTCATGACCACCACACTTGCCGCCGCGACTGCCGGATTCGTCTGGGGAATCATGGAAAAAATCCTCAAGGGGCACGCTTCCATCCTTGGCATATGCTCAGGGATTGTTGCCGGCCTCGTCGTCATCACTCCTGCTTGCGGATTTGTGGATGCTACGGGTGCGATGATCATCGGAGTGCTTGCCGCGATCGTTCCTTACATCTTCGTGATGTATGTGAAGGGAGCCATCGGCTATGACGACGCGCTCGACACCTTCGGCATCCACGCCGTCGGCGGAACGCTGGGCGCGATCCTCACCGGCGTGCTTGCCACCAGTTCGGTCAACGGCAACCTCACCGACGTGAATGCCGCTGCTGCGAAGAACGGCCTGGCGAAACTCGTCGCCGACGGCGGTCTTCTCGGTCAACAGTTGATGGCCGTCGGTATCACTTTGGTGATCTCCATCGTCGGCACGGCGATCATTGCCATGGTGGTGAAAGCAATCATCGGTCTTCGCCCAAGTCCTGAGTCCGAGACCGCCGGTCTCGACATCAGCGATCACGGCGAAGAAGGCTACGACTTCTGAGACCTTTGATGGGTTGATACTCTGCGGGCGGGCCGGTAACGGTCCGCCCGTTTTCGTTTGCAGCTTGGCCGCTGGCAGGTTCCTCTAGCCGCGTGAAGCGTCCGCTCCTGCGATTTTCCCTGATAGTCTGTCTGCTACTTGCTTCCGCATTCGCGGCTTGGAGCTGGCTCCGTCCTTATGCATGGAATCCTGACTCCGCTGCCCGCTGTCAGATTGAGGAAACTCTGGTCACTCGAGACCAATCATTTTATTGGGTTCATGTGCATTTAAAGGTGAATCCCGGGATGACTCACGACCTACAAAAGCCCGTCCGACTCATCACAGCGGCCGGGCGCAAACTGGAACCTGCCGATACCACCTTCGGCAGCAATGTTGGGCAAGCCACTAGTGATATTTGGTTGAAGTTCTGGCTAGAATCAACAGACCTAACATCCAATCTCAGTTTGCAGATGAATGACGGAGAACTTGTAGTTAAAGCCAGCAAAGGCGTCCCCCAACTTGCGAACTCCACTTCCAAGAATTTCACCTCTAACCAATGGTGATCGATGGCTTGGCTACTAATTGATAACTCCAACACCCGCACCAAATTCGCCCTCGGCGATGCCAGCAACCTGCTGCCGTGGCGCGCTGTTCTAACCACCGTTTCTATATCTCTGGAATCACTCGATCAGTTGCTAGAAGGCGTCTGCTTCGAGGCAGTGATGATCTGCTCCGTCGTCCCCGCAAAAGCACTCCTCCTCTCACAGTATTTCGAGGGGAAATTCCCGCTGCATTTTCTCGATTGTCACAGCCCACTCGGCTTGGGGATCGACTACCCCGAGCCGTCGCAAATCGGCGCGGACCGCCTAGCAAATGCCGCCGGCGCACTCTCTCGCCACGGCGTGCCCGCCATCATCATTGACTTCGGCACCGCCGTCACCTTCGACGTCATTTCCGCCAAGCCAGCTTACTGCGGCGGCGTCATCGCCCCCGGGCTTGGCGCGATGTCAGGCTATCTATCTCGGAAAACCGCCTTACTGCCTGAGATCGAACTCGCTGAGCCGCCTTCTGCGATCGGCAAGTCCACCGTTCACGCGATGCAGGTCGGTGCGGTGTTCGGCTACCGCGGCCTAGTGAAGGAAATCCTCGCCCGGATCTGTGAGGAACTCCCCGGCAGCCCACGGATCGTGGCCACCGGCGGCGACGCGGCATTGATCGCTCAAGGAGTCACACAAATCGATGTGGTGGACCCGGACATCACGCTCGACGGCCTGCGCCAAGTCGCCGCCCGCATATTTTTCTAACCCGACGAACGAAAAGAACGTGCCATTTGCTTGCGAGTCGATAGGTCTCGTCCCGATATGAGTGACAGTCCCTTGACCATCGGAATTGATTTTGGCGGAACCACTGTGAAAATAGCGGTCGTTTTTCAAAGCCACATCATCGACCACGCACCGCCCATCGCGACCCAGGAGTTCCAAGGCCATGAGGATCTCATCGACGCGATGGTCCGAGTGGTCGAAGATCTGCGGGCGAGGCATCCAGGTGTCGCGGCGATCGGCGTCGGCATGCCCGGATTCGTCAACTTCGAAAAAGGCACGGTTTACAATCTAACCAACGTCCCCGGTTGGGAGTCAATCCCGCTCAAGCGAATCCTCGAAGAGAAAATCGGCCTGCCCGTGGTGGTGGATAACGACGCGAACTGCATGGCGTACGCCGAGTGGAAATGCGGGGCCGGCCGCGGCTTCCAACACGTCGTCTTCATGGCGCTCGGCACCGGCGTGGGTGGAGCCATCATCGCCAATGGCCAGATGGTCCGCGGCGCTCGTCACGGCGCGGGCGAGATTGGCCAAACCTCGATCAACTATCATGGCCGCGCCGGTCATTATGGAAATTTAGGAGCGCTCGAAAAATACGTCGGCAATGGCGAAATCACCGCCACTGCTAGAGACACCTACACCGCTGCCGGTATTCCAAAGCCGCTCGACGAATGCTCCCCAGCGGCGCTGGCCGCAGCTGCCCACCACGGCGATCCCATCGCGCTCGCCCAGTGGGAAGATATCGGCAGGAAATTGGCAACTGCCGTCATGAATTGCTGCTGGCTCCTCAACCCGGAAGCCATCGTCATCGGCGGTGGCGTCGCCCGCGCTGGCGAACTCCTTTTCACTCCCTTCAAGCAGCAACTTTTTTCCCAGCTCTCCGGCCCGTTCAAAGACCACCTCATGGTGCTCTCAGCCGCCTTCGGTCACGAAGCTGGCACCATCGGCGCCGCCGCTCTCGCCCGCGAATTTGTCACAACCCAAGGTTGATTTCGTTCTCATCTGACTTGAGACGGAATGCTCATGAAAACCACCTCCCACCTCGATCGCCGCCAGTTCGTGAAACTCGGCACCCTCGCCGCCACCGCCGCTCTGCTTCCTACCGCAGCGCGGGCCGAGTCAGCAATCACGCTTCCTCCCTTGCCCTACAAGTTCGAAGCGCTGGAGCCGCACATTGATGCCATGACGATGGAAATCCATCACGGCAAGCACCACGCCGCCTATATTAAGAATCTTAACACCGCGCTCGCCAGTGCTCCCGAACTCGCCAAGCAGTCGTTAGATAAACTCCTCGCCGATCTTCCCGCCGTCTCGGACGAGGCTCTCCGCACCACCGTCCGCAACAACGGTGGCGGTCACTGGAACCATGATTTCTTCTGGAAATCCCTTGCTCCTTCCGCGCAGTCCGGCAAGCCCTCGGCCGAGCTGGTCGCCGCCATCACCTCCGCCTTCGGTTCGATGGACGCCTTTAAGAAATCCTTCGGTGAAGCTGCCACCAAGCGCTTCGGTTCCGGTTGGGCCTGGCTGATTTTCCAGGACGGGAAACTCAAAATCACCAGCACCGCGAATCAGGACAATCCCGTCATGAAAGGCATCGTCCCTGCCGCCGATCTCGGCACCCCACTCCTTGCCCTTGATGTCTGGGAGCACGCCTACTACCTCCACTATCAGAACCGTCGCCCGGACTACATTGCCGCTTGGTGGAATGTCGTCAACTGGCCCGCCGTCTCAGCGCGTTTCGCCGCATGAACGTTTATTGTTTAGCGAGTGATTCACACCCGTAATGAACCACGGAACCCTCTGGCGCTATAGTATGACTGCGCCCCATTGTGACATATAAAGACGCGCCCGTAGCGCCGATCCCCAAACAGCGCGCCACCCAGTTTTCTAACATCATCAGGAGTTTTCACCCAGCTCGTCGTCTTCGTGTCGAACTCTCCCAGCTGCTGCAGCTCGTGATATTGTTCTTCCGTCAAAAGCTCAATGCCCATGGCGTTTGCCAGATCCATGGCAGTATTTTGCGGCTTATGTTCTTTCCTAGAGTTCAGTCCTTCACGGTCGTAGCAAACCGCCACGCGCCCCTTGGGACTCTCCGCTGAACAATCAAAAAATAGATATTCGTCGGACTTCGGATTGTAACTAACTACATCCGGCTCCCCGCCGCTTTCTTCCATTTCATTGAGTGACCAAAGTTTGGTGCGATTGGCCTCCAGCTTCGCATTTACCTTCGCCCACTCGATCCCCTGATGTCGGTGCCTGTATTTCTCAAAGCGGCCTTTTAATGCAATGAGTAGTTTTTCACCTTGTTCCAGTGATAACTCGTTTTTGGCTTTCATAGAGGTTCTATATCGCCCTGCGGCTCTTCGACCGTTGTGGGTGAGCGGCCATTGTTTTCCAACAGAATGAACACTTCGTTCTGCACCGCTTCGATGTCGCTGAGCGGGATGTCTGGGTCTTTGACGATGAAGACCTCGCCGGTCTTGCGGTGTTCATAAACGCGGAGAATACCGGTGGGGGTGCGTTGGCTGTCGGTCTCGCGGAGGAGCTTCTGTCGCTCTAACATCACAGCTAGGATGAAGCGAGCGTTCTCGGTGTGGTCTTCATCTTCCTCCACTAGGCGCTGGAGGATTTCCTCCGCACTGAGTTTTTCCGCAGCGAGCGCGGCCTCGTTGTTAGGCGCGGCGGTGTAAGTGGTGCGCCATGAGGAAAACGGCGGTGCGCCGGTTTCCTGATACGACTTCCAGCCGTCCACGCCATAGTCTCGGCGGAGGTAGCCGCTGGATTCGGGATCGGGGAAAAGCGCGGTGACGATGGTCTCGCCGTCGATGAAAGCGCGCTGGGTGGCGGCGCACTCGCGGCCGCGGGAACGGACATGCCAGGGTTCAGCGAGGGCCATGGGAGAGCGGTGGGTTAGTCATTTCCGGGAAGCAGCTTGCGTAAAATCAGATAGATCGGTTGGCCGGTGATCCGGCGGCGGAACAGATAGAGGCCGAGCAGGGCGAAGGCGATGTTAGGCAGCCAAGCCGCAACTGCCGGACGCAGCGTGCCAGCTTCACCCAGCGCCAGTGAGATGCTGGCGAATAGCAACATCAGCGCAGACAGAACCACCGCCAGAAAGATCCCTCCGCCCGGGCCACGGCGGGAAAAGTGGATCGCCAACGGCGTGGCTAACAGCACGGTGACCATGCAAGTGAAGGGCAGCGCCCAGCGGTAATGCCACTGCGTGAGATACGGCGCGGGATTGGCGAAGGGGCCTCGCCGGGTGTTGGCCTGGAGCCAACTGTCGAGGTCCGGGATGCCGAGATTTGCTGCGCTAAGGCCGGGCTTGATGAGCTGCCACGGAGTTTCCGGCCAGGTGTCGATGACCAGCGGCTCGGCGTGGGTTTCAAACACCGGCGGCGAGTTGAGCGGGAAATTTCCGACGAGTGGCTGCTCGAACGTCCAGCGGTGGTTGCTGCGATCCCACGACGCGCGCTTGGCATAAACTCGGCTCTCTAACGTCTTATCGGCGCGGGTGGTCGTGACTTCCACGTCGATCAATGGCTTGCCTTTTTGATAGTCCTTCGGGAAGGCTCCGATCTCCCACAAGCGCCGATCAGCCGGATTCCGATAGAGAACGTTAGGAGCTTTGATCGGCACTTTTCCACCGGCTTCGTCTAAAATTTCATCCACGCGGCCCTCGGCGTTTGGTGCCCAGTGATAGTTCAGGCCGAGACTCAACAGGCTGAAAAACAGTCCGGCGATGATCAACGGTAAGGTGATGCGGATCACGCTGCGCCCAGCTTGGATCATCGCGATTACCTCGCGAGTTCCCGAGAGTTTTCCCAACGACGAGAGCAGGGCTAACAGCAAGCTGAACGGCAGCAGCAGCAGCAACACGGCGGGCGCGCGGACACCGTAAAAGGTGGCCATCGTTAGAAGAACGTTCTTGGAATCGCGGAAATCTGAGATCCGGTTGCCCATGTCCATCAGCAGCCAAATGATCGTCAGCGCGGCGAGGCAAATGCAGAAAACTCCGGCGAACTGGCGGGCGATGTAGCGGTCCAAAGTGCCGCCAAGCGTGTAGGCGAACCCAGCGAGCGCCGGCAAAAAGCACAGCGCCGCGAGGATCATTGGCCGCGCTTGGTGAGCTTGCACATCGGAGTCCGGGAAGCCGATGAGCTGTTGTTTGACGGCTTCCGTTTCCGCTGGAATCAGCACAGCGCATAGCGCGGCTCCCAGGGCGGCGAGCGCCAGGGGCAGCAGAAATCGCAGAAAATGGGTGCGAAAAAAGGACATGAACCGGACCGCGTGGCGCAGACACTGGCGGCGATCGGGGAGGAGTGTCGAGTGTGATTCATTGGCAATGCACATGTCCTCTGCGGCGGAAAGATGACTTTTCTGCATCTGCCCAACTTGATCCTTACCAATCTGTTGGAGATTGAGCCTCCTTTAACCGTTCGCCCCGGCGGATGAGGACTTCGAAACCCTCGCTTACAGCGGTCGGCAGCGACCGCGACAATGCCGCTCAAACCGACCAGACGGCCGGGGAGGCGGGTCGCGCATATCCAAGCCGCTTCCTCGGGTGTGGCCAAAGGTCCTCGCGGTCGCCTGTGTGCGACTTTTGGACTCCCCGTCCACCAGGGAAAATCAAGAAATCTTCTTCCCCCTGAAAATTCACTTACCCTCCACGACTATTTTGGTCCTTACGGGCTGCTCATTGTTTAGCTTTGCGTTGGATGATGCGTCGAACGATTCGACAATTCCTGCAATTGAAGTCCCGCCCGCCCGCACCTACATCCGGGGTCCACTCGAAGTCCCCGCCTTCACCCCGCCCGCCCCACCGCTGGAAAAACCCGTCCCCGTCATGCGGATCGGCTCCGCCGTCACTGTCCCCCGCCATCGCTTCAAGGAGCGGATTCGTCAAATCACCAGTCGCAACCGCGGGCATAATGTTAAGACCGTCATCGACGAGTTAAACTTATATCCGAGGTTGGCTCAACTACTACAAGCTCAGTTCCACCTACGCGGAGGTTCTGAAATTTTCGCAGTGGATCAGGCGGCGGGTGAGGTTGTATTACTGGAAACAATGGAAGCAGCCACGCTCGCGTCGCCGGCACTTGTTAGCATTGGGAGCAGATCCCGACAAGGTGCACATGGCGACGCGCAGCCGCAAAGACTATTGGCGGACTTGTCCCGCCATAGCCAGCGGCGACGGCGGATGAGCCAGAATGAGATTGTGCGATTCGCGCTGAACAATCGTTGGTTAGAGGAACAAGGAGTGCCGGACATGAATGCCCCAGCCGCGAGAGCGGCTCTAAAGAATGCGAAGCCTGACCGCATGGACGGAGGCACGGAGTCAAAGCCGTCTGGATCGTTCTTCACTACGGGGAAAAGGCCCCAAGCTAATTGGAACCGCCCTGTACGGAGCCGTACGCAGGGTGGTGTGGGACTCGGGAGCTAACTACTCCCGGGGACCCGATTCGCTTCTTCTTTTGTCTCGCGCAGGTGATTCTTGAGTTGATCTATCATCAGTGGAGGTTCTGTCCTGTGGATCATGGCGTGGCAGTTCGGACACACTGGGATCAAATCTGTAAGCGGATCAATCTCATATAGGTCGCCAATCGATCCTATGGGAGTGATGTGGTCAGGAGTTTCGGGTCAGTCCTCGCATGGTAACATTCTCTAAAAAATTACAGTCGGAGGACTGACCCCTGCCCTGTCGGGCATATTGACTTTGGGTTGGACTATCAGAAAGCTGTTGGAAGTGGTGGCGGGTTCCAAGCAAGAAATGCGGCAAAGTTTGCCACCCTGCTCACTCCGGCAGGCCTGTGAAGCAC
>JAYTLO010000094.1:0-3783 GCA_043729385.1 Akkermansiaceae bacterium | reverse complement strand
AGCGGCGAATTGGCCCACGCCACGCGGCATGAGGAGTGAGGGAGAGTTGGGGAATCGCATGCAGGTGTAGTGGATGGGCAATCAAGCCCGCCCGCCCCCCGAGTCGTCAAGGTCAATAGCAGCCATTTCCCGAGCCTCATTTCACAAAATACAGCTTCCTCCCGAAATCCTTGCCCCCCGCGCACTCCTGTTCTAAACCCGCCGCGTGCTCACGATTCATAAGCTCACGAAAACGCTCGGCGGCCGCTGCCTTCTCCGCGAAGCGGAAATGTCCATCAACTGGGGCGAGCGAGTCGCCCTCGTCGGCCCTAACGGTGCCGGCAAGTCCACCCTCTTCCGCATGATCCTCGACGAGGACAGCCCGGACGAAGGCAAGATAGAGCGCGACGAATACTCGATCACCGGCTATCTCCCGCAAGAGTCTGGCGAGCCGACCGATGAGACGATTATTGAAATCGCCATGGGCATCACTCCGGAAATGATCGGCATCCTCCGCACCATGCGCGAGCACGAAGCCACCGGTGATTTGTCCCACGCCGACTTCGCCCACGCGCAAGATCAGTTCACCGCGCTCAACGGCTATCAGTTAGAACCCAAGGCGAAAAAAATCCTCCACGGCCTCGGATTCAAATCGGACGATTTCCACAAACCCGCCCGCGAATACTCCGGTGGCTGGGTCATGCGCGCCCACCTCGCGCAGCTTCTAACCATGGAGCCCGACCTCCTCATGCTCGACGAGCCGACGAACCACCTCGACCTCCTCTCGCTTCTCTGGCTTCAGCGTTATCTGTTAAATTACAGCGGCGCCATTCTGATGATTTCCCACGACCGCGACTTCATGGACTCGATGATCGAGACCGTCGTGGAAATAGATCCAGACGCCGCCAAGCTCAATTCCTACACCGGCAACTACAGCTCTTATCTAGAGCAACGCGAAGCTCGCTTCGAGCAACAGACACAGGCCTATCGGAATCAGCAAAAGGAAATCGAACACGTCCAAGAGTTCATCGACCGCTTCCGCCAAGTCGGGTCCAAAGCCTCGCAAGTCCAGTCGCGGATCAAGTCGCTCGAGAAGTTAGAACGCATCGAAAAACCACGCACTCCGAGGAAGCCATTCAAGTTCAATTTCCCCCAGCCCCCGCGCTCTAACCAGAAGGTCATCGAGCTCGCTAAAGTTAGCCAAGCTTATGGCGAAAAGGAGATTTACAAAGATCTCGATCTCACCATCGAGCGCGGCGACCGCATCGTCCTCGTCGGTCCTAACGGCGCGGGCAAATCCACGCTCATCAAAATTCTCGCCGGCCAGATCCCCATCAACGGCGGCAAGCGCGAACCCGGCTACGCCACCAAGATTGGTTACTACTCGCAGCACCGCTCTGAGTCCCTTAACGAGAACAACACCGTCCTCGAGGAAGTTCTCGCCGCCTGCACCACCCTCCGCGACGAGGAAGCCCGCTCCATCCTCGGCTCCTTCCTCTTCCGCCGCACCGATGTCGAGAAACGCTGCGGCGTCCTATCAGGTGGTGAAAAATCCCGGCTCAACCTCGTCAAGTTCCTCGTCGATCCACCGAACTTGTTATTGATGGACGAGCCCACCACTCACCTCGACATCCTCTCCATCGACTCGCTCGTCCAAGCCCTGAAAAACTACGAAGGCACGCTCGTCTTCATTTCCCACGACGTCCATTTCATCCGAACCCTCGCGGAAACCACGCTGCACATCAACAACGGCGCCGTCACCCGCTACACCGGCGGCTACGATTACTTCATCGAGAAGAGCGGCTTGAACGATGACCGGAGCGCGGTGACTGCGTGACAAAGTGGGGCGATATCCGATTCGCCCCACTCTTCATTTCCCAACTCCATGCCGCCCATCACCGCACGGTTCTTCTTCACGCTAGAAGATGTCCACGTGAGCAAAAAGCATCTTGAACGATGGCTACGCGGATCCCCTCTCAAAGGAAATCTGGCGGCCTTGGGGCTTATCGGCTTGTTCACCTATATTTTCTGGAGCCTGACGGGTGACAGAGTGCCCTTCTTCGTGATCGCCATCGTCTATGGCGTCCTAATCACGGCATTCCCTATTTCAATGTTAGTGATTCGGAAGATGAACCATGCAGCCATCCGCCGCTATCATGCCGCAGTTGTCGGAGCCGATCATGAAATCACTTGGACCTTCTCCGAACAGGGAATCCACGGGTTGACTTCAGATTCCGAGTCCCACTGCAAATGGTCGGCCTATCCGACAGTCATCTTCACGCCGGATGGCTTTATCTTTAAGTCCAGCAACCAGCTCTTCTATTTCATTCCCAACCGCGCATTCTCCTCACCTGCGGATATCAAAAATCTCAAGGAGCTCGCCCGTCAATGCGCCACTAGTTTCGAGGAAGAGCAATAGCTCAACTTGCGCAAGAAAATCGCGGAAACCACGCTGCACATCAACAACGGCGCCGTCACCCGCTACACCGGCGGCTACGATTACTTTATCGAGAAGAGCGGCTTGAACGATGACCGGAGCGCGGTGACTGCGTGACGAGAAGGTCATCATGAACGCTTGCCATGCCCCGTGATCCGTGCGTAAAAACCGCCGCCGGGCTGGCAGACTCCATGTCATCACGCCCAGCAGCGATAACCGGAGGGGTGGTAGAGTGGTCGATTGCGCCAGTCTTGAAAACTGGAGAGCCGAAAGGTTCCGTGGGTTCGAATCCCACCCCCTCCGCCAATTTTCAGTAGGTGACGGACTCCCGCAGAGGAATTGATTTATCCCGAAATTTCCCGAAATTTCCCGAAATAGCCCGTTTTCAGGCACTTAGGAGGCATCAGACCCCAAAAACCGGAAAACGCCCAATCTGATCTATTTGTTGCCTTAAATGGCCGGTTCCGCAGGGAAATGACATATTGAAGGGGCTTTTCGGACGAATTGACGCCAGTCGTGCAAGGGTCAAGAAAGGATTGTGCAACGTCACTGCCAAGTGAGGGATTGCCAAGCGTGTTAGGATGCTGGCATGGCAACGACAAAAAAGACGCTGGCAATCCTGGCAGAGCAGACGAAGAACGCAGATGGAACGATTACGATCCGGGCGATTGCCCTGGCAGACGGCCGGGAGATCGGGACGGGTGAGGCGGCGAAGATCCTTAGTTTTTCGAAGGAGACGATTTCCAGCCTGTGCCGACTCGGCGGGAAGCGTGGCGGGCTGAGTGGCTGGCAACCAGCCAGTGTCAGGGGGAACGGAAAATGGCGGATCTCGCTGCAAAGCGTGCTCGATTACAAGGCCGGGCGGATCAAGGCGGCGAGGGAGTAGAGGTGCCGGTTGAATTCCTTTTTTCATAGGCCTTTGCAGCCTGACCGCCCAAGTGAACAATGTCGTTCACTCCGAGAATGAAAGATTCTAGGTGGTCTTCCATTCTCTCAGCGTCAATCAAGAGATTCTCGGAATATTTACTAAAGACCTCAGCTCTTTGCCTCAGCTCTCGAATTGTTTCCCTGGCGAGATCAACCGCGTCTTGAGCGTCTGGACCTGGGAGGCTAAGCATTATGCCTTCCAGCCCTTCATCGCTAGCTTCATCAAAATGACGCGAAAGCAGCTCTGCGCCTGATGTGTCCACCCCTGTAAGGAGCCATTCCATCCGGACATCAAGCGCCTTTGATACGGCCAACAGTTGATCACCTTTAGGAACCGTGCCGTTGAGCCATTTAGAGACAGCCGCCTGAGTCACGCCAATTTTTTCGGCCAACTCGGCTTGCGTCAAACCACAATTCTTCATGGCTTCACGCAAGCCATG
>JAYTLO010000093.1:0-1993 GCA_043729385.1 Akkermansiaceae bacterium | reverse complement strand
TCCAGGACTCGATGTCTGCGGCGTCCTCCGGCCTCGGCATCACCGGCCCGGCGTAGTCGCTCTCGCGCGCAGGGCGCGGGCAATTTTCGCGGACCAGGTAGACCTGCCCGGTGCTGATGAAGACGTAGTGTCCGGCCCGATCGCCGAGGGCCTCGATCGCGCCGCGCGCGTCGTCGCCGGTGAAGGCGGCGAAGTCGATCACCGCGTCGAAGCGCCGGCCGGCGAGGCTCCGCGCGAGATCGGGTGTGGTGCGGTCGCCGCGCAGGCGCTCGACGCGGTCGCCGAAGGGATCCGGCGTCCGGCCGCGGTTGAAGAGGGTGACGGTGTCGCCGCGCGCGAGGAGTCGAAAGGTGAGGAGCGCGCCGACGAAGCGGGTTCCGCCGATGATCAGGATGTGCATGATGAGGACTCCATAGCCGCGCTCGATCGCGAAGGAATAGGTGGGTTCCGACACGGCTGCCACCGAGGTGTCAGTGCCAGGCAGCGGTGCGGGCGCCTCATCGCCCGAACGCTATGATCGGCGGGATAGCCTGGAAACAGCGACAATTCCGTGATGCGCCAGAGTGGCATATCGTGGCTTCAAAAGGAAAGCGTCTGCTGTCGGGGCTTTCTCAAACGCGGGTCACCTTCGGACACCGGCAGCAAAGCTTGCAGATTGAGCGATTGCAAGAGTGACTTGTTGATAGGTCGCTTTGCATCCCAGAATACTCGCGCCTCAAAGTAGTCACGTACGATTGGTGAATTCAGCGCGTCCAGAGCAGCCATGGCAATTTTTTCACTATGAAATGGGGCAAAGTAGCATGTGTCATCCAGCAAGATAGGTTTGCCATTGGTGGTACCTAGCAACGCAAACTCAAGACGCTTGTACATGCCGGAGATGGCCACTTTCCACGGTGCCAATGTATAAGGCCCCACACCAAACATCGCGAATGGTGGCTGGTTCTTATAAATGGAGCTTTTTCGAGCGTCGAAAAGAGACTTATGTTTATTGAGATATGCCCAAGTTTTGGGTGCTTTTTCGCGAATCTGGGTCGTATCTTCGCCCAGAGCCTTCTGCGTCAAGAGCACTCGTCTAGTGGCGAGGAGACGACAATTCGCAACATCGGAACTCTTCAACAAGGGGAAAACATAGTCGTCTTCAATGTCGACGACCTCTCCCAGTCCATTGACAAGATATCCGTTGCTGATGTCGAGCTCCGCAACTCGAGAACAATCGTGCTTGACGCCCGAACGCCACTCAATAGCCGAATCCCCCGCGAGGTGCTTGGTGCGCTCAAATCCTTGAACATCGCTGACGAGAATTCCATCGACAAATCCAAGGTTCATCGCGGGAGTTGTGCCGGCGAGATCGTGAAAAACCGGCCAGGTCACATTCTGTGAAGAACGCTCGCCTATGCGGCACACAAAGAACACGGCATCTACACTTGCGTCAAAATGACGTAAAGAATCGATGCGCCACAGTCCAACAGGAATAACTCGCCAATTCTTCTGACAAACGAACTCCACGACGCGACGAGCGACAGCCGTTTTGCAGACAACGGCGATCGTAGCATCTCGCTTTTGGAGCGCCGCCATGAGTCGGAGCAGCATCCACTCTGAGACGTCGAAATTGCTTTTGCCCGTCAAAGCTTCAAGGCCGCTAAGCTTCTTAAAGTTTTCCTTTTTGGGCAAGTTTACTGATGCCAATGAGCCAAGTTGTGCACTCGTCACCCACGGTGGATTTCCCAGAATGAGAAGCGGACCCGGCAACTTAGATAGCTCATGTTCCCAGTTTATCGCGAAAAAATCCATCGTTCGGATTTTCGAGCGATCTGGCGGAACCAAGGTTGCTGCATGGGCAACATAATCCGGATTTATGTCGAAGCCGCGAAGCTGTGCTTCGGGGAATTCCTTGGATGCAGCCACGAGAAAAGCCCCAACTCCGCACGTAGGTTCAATCACGGTCTTGGGCGCGACAGACAGTAGCCGAGCCAACTTCTCCGTGATGGCGGCA
>JAYTLO010000092.1:0-20432 GCA_043729385.1 Akkermansiaceae bacterium | reverse complement strand
GCTGCTTGGATAACTGGCCATGCCGAGTTTCTCCAATACATGAGTAAATTAGTACAGATTAAAATTCAGAAAAATTGTATTTTTAAGACGGCCTCTAAGTCCGACAGGCTGCTAGCTTCAAAGTCACGCATCTAGGCACCGAACCGATCTAGACTTCATCTTTAGGGGTGAATCAAAACCAATACTCACCGCAAATCTTGCCGCACCTGATCCCTGCCAGTGAGGATCTACCAACCTTAGTAATTCACAATCCGGGTCCGCAAAAACCTTTTCTGCCGTGTTTCAATCGCCACGGAATCTCTAACCGTCACCACCGTCCGGTCCACCTGATCAAGCGCCGTCATGACTTGGGATTGGGCAAATCCATCAGTGGAATTCCAGATCTCGGTCCATGGTCCGGACAAGCCATCATTGGCCTCCACCACATAGGACAAGCCTTGAGTGAACTTGCGCACTGGCAAAGTTAAAGTCAGGTAGGTTGCCGCTGGAGCCGTTCCGGTAGTCCCAGAAAAAACCATTGTGTTCGCAGGACTGACCAAGGCGGGATCACCCAGAAATGCGAATTCCTGCAAATTATTCCATAGATCACCCTCTGGATTCTGCCCGGTCCCGCTCTGGCTGCTAGGGAAGACAGTTCTCGACGCCCAAGTGGCGTAAGTATCGGCCAAATTAATCGTTAGGGAAAAGCTGTCGTCCACCGTATTGCCGACGCCATCGGTGGCGCGGACGGTGATGTTGGTAACTCCCGTTTGCCCCGCGACGGGAAAAAGTGTTAAATCACCCGATGGCTGAATGCTCGCGGTAGCCAGCGCCGGATTGCTATTAGCAACCACGTTGTAAGTCAGCGTGGAACTCTCCCCGGCCTCGCCATCAGGTAGCGGAACCAGCGCCACACTTGGAAAAAGAATGAACTCGCTAATCTGAAGATTCCCAACGACGTGCTGATACCAGAGCGGCAGCTCATTATAAATCCCGCCTATGTTAAAGGTGGGAAAATATGACGGATTCCCAAAAATTTGAGCATTGCCGAATGTGGACCGCGTCATACGCCCAAAGACGGTGAACCCACCGTTCTGGAAATCGAGGTTGTTCGTATTGGCTCCCAGACTCACAAACCATTGGCTGGTCGCGCTATTGGGATTACCTCCGAGTTTGGCCATTGAAATGGTGCCAAGCGTGTTAGAAATTCCGAACTCATTCACAATCGGCGGGTCGGTGGGGACACTTCCAATGGAACCGTTGATAATGTTAGACGCGCCGCCCTGAATGACGAAACCTGGAGAACTGCGGTGGATGAAGGAATTTGTATAATCACCATCAGTCACATACTTGAGAAAGTTTTGCCGCGTGATCGGTGTCCGATTGCTGAAGAGCGCCATATCCATCACGATCGGAGAACCTCCAGAATTGAATTGAGAGGTGAACCTAACCACCTGGCTATCCACCGGCTCCATGCCGAAAGCGGTGGCCAGATTCACCGTCAGCGGAAAACCGGCCAATCCGCTGCGGTCGGCAATCGGGCGATTCAGCACGGGCAGGAGCTTCGGGCCAGCCATTGCGGAAACCATCGAACTGATGAAAAACAGCAGCCCATGACGGGGAAAAGTGCGGGACATCATAAAAGCAAATCAGCAGCAACGAGTTGCGCTGCCGAAGATCACCAAAACGCGTCCGGCATGGTCAATCCATCAGTTTCGACTGGATCCGCTCATGCCCAAAAATGTCTGCCACCTTCGTGCTAGAAATCTCTGACAGCGAGCGCAGGACGTTCTACTTCCCACCCGCCAGATTTCCCTCTACTCCTCCGCCGTGCTTGGCTCGCTTCGCTTGATCGACTTCAGATGTTTCGCCTCGCTGGACCTGGAGGTGCCGGCTGAGGGCGCGATTCTCATCGGCGACAATGCGCAGGGAAAAACTTCGGTGTTAGAGGCGTTGTGCGTGTTGGTCCGGCTGCACTCGCCGCGCACGCACCGGATGGGCACGCTCGGGCGCTTTGGTAGCAAGGGCTTCGGCATCGCGGGCGACCCGTGGGGCAGCGAGCGGCAGGTGCGGCATTCCCGCGAGGGACTGGTCTTGCAAGCGGATGGCGAGCCGCGCAGCAGCCAGGCCCGCTACCTCGACGACGGCGGCCTGGTGGTGTGGATGGGCAACGAAGATCTCGAACTCGTTCGCGGCCCGGGCGAAGGGCGGCGGCGTTACCTGGATTTCCTCGGTGCTCAACTCGATCCTGACTACCGCCGCTCTTGGTCGCGCTACCGGCGGGCCTTGCGGGCGAAAAACCTACTGCTCAAAGAAGGTCGCCCGCGCGATGCCGAGATTTTTTCCTACGAGGAAATCTTGGTGGAGCACGGCACCGTCCTGATGCAAGCGCGGGCCCGCCTCGTGTTAGAGCTTGCCCCGCTCGCCGCCGAGGCTCAGCGGGAAATCAGCGGCAAGGACGAGCCGCTGACCGTGCATTACCTCCCCGCCAGCGGCCCGGATCTGCGGGAGTCTTTGCTGCTGGCCCGCGACCGCGAAACCCGCTTGCGCCAAGCCGTCGTCGGCCCGCATCGCGACGAACTCGACCTCCGCCTCCACGGCATGACCGCCGCAGACTTCGCCAGCGAGGGCCAGCAACGCACGCTCGCCCTAGCGCTGAAACTCGCCCAAGGAAAACTGCTCGAACGCCGCGGCGGCAAGCTGCCGATCTATCTGATGGACGACATTTTCGGCGAACTCGATCCCAGCCGCCGCAACGCGCTGATGAACCACCTCCCGCCGCTTGCGCAAAAGTGGATTACCACCACTCATCTCGACTGGTTGAAGGAAACTCCGGTGCTTGGAGATATCGCGCGTTTCAAGGTCAGTGAAGGGACCGTATTGAGCCAGTGATAGAGTTAGGCCGCCACCCATCAAAGAATCTGAACCCAACTTGCGTCAAAGTTCAACGTGCTCAGCACGGCAGCAGGATCAAGGGGCGGAGGTTGCTTGATCCGGATCGCAAGACGCTCTTCTGGAAGAGTCTCCACAATGGTGAATTGAGTACCGTGAGGTTGCCAAGTGAAATGATGCTCACCACTTTGTTTTGAAGCGACTACTAGGTTCTGACTGGGTTCCACGACTAGAAGAACATCATCAAGTCCTACATTTGATGATTTCTAACGGCCATTGGTCGCCGGAGCAAAAAATTCTCCGCTATAGGTTACCTCAAAAATCGGAGCAGTCCTGGACGGGGTTGTCTTGCGGATACATCCGGCGAGCTCGTTCATATAAACTACAGGGCGAATGTGGAATACCGAGAGTTGAGCATGACAAAGCGAGGCGGACAATGGACATCGCTTGACTGATCTGAATATCAGTACCCTTTGGATCAATCAGTGCTATTGCACTCTCAATTGTCGAACCTAAACGGCAAATTGGCTGGTTGTTATTTGTCATAGTTTTGCGCTCCACGCTATCTGTATTACTTTTCGCTCTGTACGGATAAATTTCAAGCCAGCCCTAAGCGGATCACAATAATTTACCGCATATGGAACGTCGTCAAAGTTTTTCACAACGTAGAGATAGTATGATTCTCCAAGAGATCCAGCAACTAAATGCTCCTTATTCGTGAGAATAATACTCCCTCTATCAAGGCGAATACCTTTAACTTCGACGGCGTTGAACGACGTAATTAAATCGTGCTGCAGCCTGAAGTCGAAACCACATCCAGTTTGTGTGACGTCAACCGCATCCAAAGATGCAAATTCAGGTTCAGAACGATAATTTTCGAGGAAAAAGTTTTCAGCAGCCCGACCAGTCGCAAGCCTTTTGGCAAACGATTCTGTTTCATCAACATCTGCACCATCAATACCTGGAGTTAAATCACATCCTGTAATATTAGCCATCAGTGAAGCCATTTCTTCCAAGTCACAGCTGTGATATGTTTCGTAGATTTTTTGACAATGCTCACGAATTTTGCGCTTATGCCATCCCAGTCGGCTGTTCGGAAACAAGGGATCCATCTCATCCCGGTAATTTTTGATAGATGCCGGTTTTGCATTTATTGCTAACCCCAAGACATTGAATGCCTCTTTAAATGTATGAAATCCTAACGCGGTTAAGCCCTTGGCATCAAATTTCGAGAGAAATAAGCCGCAGACAATCGTTTTATCCCTAACTGTGAGGTTCATAATTGGCAGTTACACATCTTTGATGCCTTCGGTCGTTTGGCGGTAATGATGCGAACGATGTCGATAAAAAGATTCCCCTCGTGTCATTAAACTCCTTTCGCTCCCCAATAATACTAAAAGGCTGGCAAGGAAAACCACCAAGGAGGACATCGTGGTCTGGAACATCAATTGCGGATATTTTCGTAATATCTCCGTTAACAGGAAGACCGAAATTCGCTTCGTAAGTTCGCTGGCACTCCGAATCTATATCTGAAGCAAATACAGCTCTAGATTCTAGGCCCAATCCATTGCACGCCTGATCCATGGCGACATGAAAACCTCCGATACCGCAGAACAGATCAATAAAACGAATCTCTTTTTTGTCATTTTCCAAAGGTTCATCCCGGAGAACGTACGATTCGCGCTCGGTGACTTTTTCGCTTCCGTTTGCAATGCGTGCCATACGCAGGATCAAAGCAACTCACATGAGAAAGCCAAACGCAAAAAACCACCAATCTTTCCTGAACCTCACCTTCACCGTGAAGTTTGATGAAACTGTGCAGTCACTTGATCACGGTGAGAGAGGCGCGGGAGCCAATGGCTCTGTCCGGCGACTATCAAAGCCATTTTGGGCAGTGGCGGGAAACGAGCTTACCCTTTGCGGATTCTAGCGCCCTCGTAAATCCTGAGAATTTTGTTCGATCCGTCGGGGATTGGTGACTATAAATCTTTCCGTGGTAACGAAACTGAGGAGGAAATCACCAGTTCTCCAGCTGCCTGCCACGGCCTAACTTGATCCATGGATTACCTCATTTTCTTAACCGGATTATTCCTGCTGGCCGCCGCGGGCGGCAGCCGGATTCTATTCCGCGAGGGACGTGAGCCATCCCGCTGGCCGTTGCTCGCGCTCGCGCTGGTGGCGCTGGGTCTCATGATGTGGTCGGGCATTTTGATTTTCGCCCTCGGGCTGGGAGACTGGATGACGCTCGTCCGCGCCTTGCTAGGAGCGGTGTTCGCCACCTCGCTGTTAGGGTTTTGCCTCGCACCGCTGGTGCATGGCCACCGGGTGGGCTTCATTTTGAAATGGGCATCAATGGTCGGGCTGTTTGTGGGGACGTTCTTGGCGGGGGCGAGCGATCTCCGTTCCTTCTGGTTCACCGGGCCGCTGATCGCGGTGGGGTTCATCGGCGGCTGGCGGTTTGGCACCATCGCCAAGACGTTTGACCGGACGGAGCGCTCTGCGCCACGGCTGGTGACGGCGCTCGTGCTCGCCATCACCACCGCATTTTGCCTGCTGCCGGATGCGGTGGAAATCTGCTATGACGTGAAAGGTCAGGGATCTTCCTTCGCTAGGCTCGCCATCCTCGGCGGGCTGATCCTCGCCTCGCTGTGCAGCTTTGCGTTTTGCTGCATCCTGTGGGACGCGATCTATCAGTCCAATGGTGCCGAGCTTTCCCGCAACCTGCTGCGGCGGCGGCGGATCGGCACGAGTGTGATTCTGGTGGCGGCCATCTTCACCATCACCAACGGCGCGTGGCTCGCTCATTGGCTCGGCAATCAAGCGAGGGAGGAGCAAATCACCACCCTCCTCAGCGCGCTCCACCTCGGCGCGAACAACATCGACTTCCGCGAAGTAGAGCAGATCCAAGGCAACCCAGAGGAAATCCAGGGCAAGACCTTCAGCGGGCTGCGCGCCAAGCTGATAGAAATCCGCAAAGCCCTGCCCGGCAATCGTTTCACCTATCTGCTCGGCATGCGCGACAAGAAGCTCGTCTTCCTCGTGGATGCAGAGGACACGACCTTCGAAGACACCTTTTCCCCACCTGGCGAGCCCGTCAAAGACTACCCGCAACGCTGGGGACCCGAGCTCGCTGGCTACTCGACCTTCAACGGCCCGGACCCTGACGAATGGGGCGTCTGGTTCGCTGGGGCAGTGCCGATTCTCGATACCAACCAGAAAGTTGTGGCGGTGTTAGGAGTGGATTACCCGGCCACCACATGGCTGCAGCCGCTCGCCGCCCGGCGCTTCGCCGCCATGGGCGTGACCTTCTCAGTGGCCTTGTTACTCATCGCCCTGTTCGCCTTCCACCTCTCTTCCATCGAGACCACCCTGCAAGTCGAGAATCTCTCGGAACGGCTCTCGGATGCGATGGTCGCTGCCGAGTTCGACACTTGGGAATGTTTCCCGAAACCTTTCAAACTCAACATCAGCGAGCGCATCACCGCCACCCTCGGTTGGCGCACCACCCGCTCCGGTCCATCATTCCGCAAGGTCTGGCGGCAAATCCATCCTGAGGATCGCTATCAGCTTTTCAACCTCATCCGCCCCAAGACCGCCCTCCGCCCAAGCCCTTCCGAATCCACTTCCGAGGCTGAGATCCGGATCAAAATGGCCGACGGCCACTGGGTCTGGTTCATGCTCCGGGGCCGACTCGTTCAGTCTCATTTCGACAAAGATCACACCGAGACCCGACTGGTCGGCACCATTCTCAAAATCGACGATCGGCAGCGCGCACGGCTGGAAATCGACAAGCAACGCCGGTTCGCCCAACACGTCATGGAGTCCGTGCCTAACGGCCTCGCGGTCATCGGCGCGGATCGACTCATTTCCTACGCGAACCCCGCCTTCATCCGGCTTTCCCGCAGTGCGCCGGATGCGCTCGTCGGCAAGCCACTGGATTCCTTGATCGCCAATGTGGATTCCAAGGCCACGACCGGTGATGGCTTCGAAGCCATTTTCAACTGCCTAGATGGCGCGTCGATCCCCGTGCAAGTCTTCTGCGCCCAGCTTTCCGAATCCAAGTTAGACTCAGGCCTGATCCTCGCCGTCGTCGATCTCACTGCCGCGAAAGAAGCCGAGCAGAATCTCCTGCGCAGCCGTGCCGAGGCGAACCGGCTCGCGCTCGTCGCCAAGCGCACCGACAACGCAGTGGTCATCACCGACGCCGTCGGCCGCATCGAGTGGGTGAACGAAGGTTTCACCAGAATCAGCGGCTACGGCAAGGACGAGGTCATCGGTAAAACGCCCGGCAGCATTCTGCAAATGAGTGGCGAGGGTAGCCTAGCGAAAAGCCACATGCGGGAGCAAATCCAGGCCGGTAAAGGCTTCGAAGCGGAAATCATCAACTACGCCAAAAGCGGCCGCGCGTATCTCGTCCACATTGAGTGCCAACCGCTCCTCGACAAGCACGGCACCCTCACCGGCTTCATGGCGCTTGAGCGCGACATCACCCAACCCCGCCGCTCCAGCAATCTCCTCGAAGCCGTCGCATCGATCAATAACACGCTCCTCTCCCGCCGCATCGAGCCGTCCGTCTGGGGCGGAATCCTCGCCGCCCTCGGCACCGCGGCCAATGCGGACCGCTGCCACCTATTTCACGTCTCCTCCAGCACCAGCGGCGTCACTCGCGACATGAGCCAGATCGCCACTTGGGAGGCAGGCGGGTCCGCGCTGCAAATTCCAAGAGACGATTGTCAGAGCCTCCCATTTGAAAGTCCCGTCTTCGACCGCTGGCACCGTGAAATGGCCGCAGGCCGGGAAGTCCACGGCTTGGTGACTTCATTCCCACTGCCGGAACAAGCCCCGCTGCTCGCCCAAGGCGTCCGCTCACTCATCCTCGTCCCGATCCTAACAGGCGACCGACTTTGGGGGTTCCTCTGCTTCGTCGCCTGCCACGAAGACCGCGTCTGGGCGAGTTGGGAAATCTCCATCCTCCGCTCTGCCGCCACTAACATCGGCCTCCGCCAAGTGGCCCAAAGCGAGTCCGATGCCCTAGTCCTCGCCCGCGATGAAGCCCACAGCGCCGCCCGAGCTGCCGACAAGGCGAACCTCGCGAAAAGCACCTTCCTCGCCACCATGAGCCATGAAATCCGCACCCCGCTCAACGCGGTCATCGGCATTGCCTCGCTGCTCGAAACCACCCCGCTCAGCACTCAGCAGCAAGACTTCGCCGAGACTATCCTCAACTCGAGCAACTTCCTGCTAGAACTCATCAACGACATTCTCGACTACTCCCGCATCGAGAGCGGCAAGATCGACCTCGACGCCTCGCCCGTCCCCCTCTCCGACCTCTGCCGCGAGGCCTTCGATGTCATCCGTCTCGGCGCCGCGGGCAAACAAATCGAGCTCATTGCCCGCATCGCCCCGCAGCTTCCTAGCAGACTGATAGGCGACCGCGCCCGTATCCGCCAGATCCTCGTCAACCTCCTCAGCAACGCGGTGAAATTCACCTCCTCCGGCTTCGTCAGCCTCACCGTGGACGGCCACCAAATTTCTAACGGCCACTGGAAACTCACCCTCGATGTAACGGATTCCGGCATCGGCATCGCACCGGAAGCGATCGCCAAACTCTTCCGCCCATTCGTCCAAGAAGACTCATCCACCACCCGCCGCTTCGGCGGCTCGGGGCTTGGCCTCGCCATCAGCAAGCGCCTCGCCGAGCAAATGGGCGGCGACATCGCCGTCCACAGCGTGCCGGGAAATGGCTCCACCTTCAGCGCCTCATTTGTCCTAGAGCCAGCCCTAACGGACGACACCGCGTCCCCGCCCATTTCCCAACTCCCCGGCGGCGAGCCGCTCAAAATCCTCGTCGTGGACGACAACGAGCTCAACCGCCGCATCCTCGAAGAAACCCTCAACCGTTGGGGCGTCTCCTGCCACACCGCCGCAAGCGGTGCCGAGGCCATCCAGTGCTGGACCCGCTCCGGTCCCTACCACATCGTCATTACGGACCACCACATGCACGAGATGGACGGCGTCGAAATGACGCGCTATTTCCGCAGCTTGCCGGATGCCAAGAACACCCGCTTCAGCCTGCTGAGTTCGGAAAACAATCATCCGTCGGAAATCCGCGAGCTCTTCGACGAGGTGGGTTCCAAGCCCATTTGGCCTTCCAGTCTCCACGGCATGATCACCCGCCTCGTTCCCGGAACGGTCGCCGCAGTCACCCCGGCTGCAAAATCGCTCGACCCGTTAGAATCCGTTAGCCTCAGCAATTTCAAGGTGCTCGTCGCCGAGGATAACCCGAACAATCAGAAAGTCGTCCGCCTGCTGCTCCGCCGTCTCGGAATCGAGCCGGAGATCGTGGACGACGGCCAGCAGGCGGTGGATGCGGCCCAAGCAACTGCCTTCGACGTAATTTTCCTCGATCTCCAAATGCCCGTCATGGATGGACTCGCCGCCAGCCGGGCCATCCGCGAGTTAGATCTAACGAAGCGTCCATTCATCGTCGCCCTCACCGCCAATGTGTTCCAAGAAGACCGCGACGCCGCCGCTGCCGCTGGGATGGACGACTACCTTTCAAAACCTATCAACTTGGTCCGCCTCCGCGACATGTTCTCCACCATCACTGCCCATCTAAATCTCTAACTCACGCGAACATGCAAGCACCTCTTCTCGACCTCGAACCGCTGGAATCCTTCGTCGTCCTCGGCTATGAGGACTATCTTGATCTTCTCGGCGACGTCATCCGCGACGTTCCCGGCCATCTTGAGTCCATCCACACCGCCATCCTCGCAGGAAATTCTGCGGATGTTAGCACCCGCGTACATTCGTTCCGCGGGATGGTTTCCTACTTCGGCTGCATCGCCCTAACCGGTCGCCTCGCCGAGTTGGAACGCCAGCCAGCCATTGCGCCCACCGAAGCCGCCGCCATTCACACCGAGCTTCAAGACCTGTGGGACCGCAGCCTCGCCGCCCTCAAGGATTGGGAGAAATCCGTGCCAGACTTCGTGCCCGTCTAACTGGCGCAAGGTGCCCCACACAGAGGGATGAAATACCCGGCGGAATGGCCTTTCGTGAAATGAGTCCACACCGGCATGGCCCCAGCCGCAAATGGCCGAAATCACTGCCGCGCTTCTCCCTTGCCCATCCGCTGGACGGCCCCTAGTCTCCGCGCCCCTGCCGATGAGCACCAAACCTGTATTTCTCTACGACACGACCCTTCGCGATGGCACGCAGGGTGAAGGATTCCAACTTTCCGGCTTGGATAAACTGCGGATCGCCAAGCGACTCGACGAGTTCGGCATCGACTACATCGAAGGCGGATGGCCGGGCTCAAATCCCAAAGACATCGAGTTCTTCCGCGAGGCGAAGAACCTCAAGCTCACGCACGCCAAGCTCGCCGCATTCGGCTCCACCCGCCGTGCGGACACGCCGGTCGAGGAGGACCCGCAAGTGCGATTGCTGCTAGAAGCAGAGACGCCGGTGGTCACTATTTTCGGAAAAAGCTGGGAGCTGCAAGTGACAGAAGTCCTGCGCACCACCATCGCGGAAAACCAGGCGATGATCCGCGACACCGTCGCTCATTTGGTGAAACACGGCCGCGAGGTGATCTACGATGCCGAGCACTTTTTCGACGGCTACAAGGACTCCCCTGCCCACGCGCTCGCCACCCTGCAAGCCGCTGCCGACGGCGGCGCGGCCTGCCTGGTCCTCTGCGATACGAACGGCGGCACCCTCCCATCCGAGGTCACAGAAATCTGCGAGGCGGTGATGAAACACATGCCTAACACCCCGCTCGGCATCCACACCCACAACGATTGCGAGCTAGCCGTGGCCAACGCCATCGCCGCCGTTAGAGCCGGCGCGAGCCAGGTCCAAGGCACCATCAACGGCTACGGCGAACGCACCGGAAATTGCAATCTAACGTCCGTAATCCCCATCCTCCAGCTCAAGCTGGACATCCCGGTCGTCCCGCACTTGGAGCAACTCCGTGATCTCTCGTACTTCGTGGACGACGTGTCCAATAATCCACACTTCGCGCGCGCCGCGTTCATCGGCCGCACCGCCTTCGCCCACAAAGGCGGGATGCATGTGAACGCCGTGCAGAAGCTCGCCCGCAGCTACGAGCACATCGTCCCCGGCAGCGTCGGGAACTCGCAAAATATTCTCGTTTCCGAACTCAGCGGCCAGTCGAACATCCTCGTCAAAGCGGCTGAACTTGGCATCCCGTTAGAGAAAGGTTCGCCCGAAGCCAGCGCCATCCTCCGCCGCGTGAAGGAACTCGAAAACGACGGCTACTCCTACGAAGCCGCCGGTGGCTCACTCGAACTTCTAATCCGCCGCGAGCTGGGGACTTATGTGAAACCCTTCGAAATCGCGGAATACCACACCAGCTTTCGCCAATACCGCGACGGCCACCCGCCGGTCTGTGAGTCCACCGTGAAGCTCGCCGTCGCCGGCACGCCCGAGTTAACAGTCGCCGAGGGCAACGGCGTGGTCAACGCGCTCGACCTCGCACTGCGCAAGGCATTGCTCCCCTTCTATCCAGAAATCGCTGGCGTGTCACTGGTCGATTACAAGGTCCGCATCCTCGATGGCCACGACGCCACCGCCGCCCGCACCCGCGTGCTCATCGTCTCAACCGACGGCGTCTCCACCTGGGGCACCGTCGGCGTCTCGGACAACATCATCGAAGCCAGTTGGCTCGCGCTGGTGGACGGCATCGACTTGTTTCTGCAACGGAAAAAATAGAAGCCGCGACGCTCAGGTGGTCGGCTCTTCCAATCCTCTTTCCTCTCCATGCCCCGTAAAATCCGAGAACTCATCGCAGAACTCTGGAAGGCGGGCTTCGCCTTGGATCGTCAGAAAGGATAACACCGCCAGTTCAAGCATTCGTCGTTTCAGGGAATCATCACCGTAAGCGGCGGAGAGGGCGATGACGCAAAAACCCACCAAGAACGCCAGGTCACAAAAGCCATTGCCGACTCGAAGTCGGCGCAATAGACTCGCACCATGAAGCCCGAAGATCGCTACCACCGCTTTGTCCGCTGGTCCGACGAGGACCAGTGCTACATCGGCCGCTGCCCGGATCTCTACTTCGGCGGTGTGTGCCACGGCGAGCGTGAGGAAGAAGTTTACGCGGAACTCTGCGCGATCGTCCGCGACGAGATCGCTTATCGCCTCGCCAACGGTGAAACCCTGCCGGAACCCGCCACCCGCGATCTTGACTTTGCCGCCGCCTAAAGACTTCCCGGTCCCAAATTCCTGAGAGCGCATCACACGGTCGATTCTGCCCGAAACAGCGGGTCATCGGCCTCGCCGACAAGAGTGTAAGCGCTCCTTACGAATATGATCATTTGGAAAAAACCATTCACCTTTGTTGCTCTAGCAGTCGTCGTCGCCACGGTCGCATTCTTCGTTTTCCACCATTCCCCGGAGCCACCACAGCGGCTGTTAGTCGCAGCGCCCGATGCCGCCATCCTTGCGCCCGACGACGAGGTCCACGCGAAATATGCTGGCTCAGAATCTTGTAAAAAGTGTCACTCCGCCGAGTTTGAGAAATTGCATCCCTCTAACCACGGCCAGGCCAAGCGCATGATCACCAAGGCAGACCACAAAGCTTTCGAACCGAAACAAAGCCTCACTCACGGCGAGGACTCTACCGAAGCTTTCGCAGCATGGGCGCTCTGCGCCAGTCTCGACCTCAACACTGACCTGCCTGAGATCGCTCGACTGGCGGGTGAAGGTGCGACAGAAGTTCACGGCCTCCCAGCCAAGGACTATTGGGATGCGCGGGCGCGCGGACTCGGTGGTAGCGAAACTGACCCATATTGCAGCGTAGGCGAGGAGAACGTCCTCGGCTATCCCGGCGACCCCTATGAAAAGGAAAGCATCCTCATTCACGAGTTCGCCCATAAAATACATCTACGTGGCATGATCAACGTAGACCCTAGCTTCGATCAACGTTTAAAAGACACATACGCTGCGGCGATGAAAGCTGGTCTGTGGAAGGGTAAATACGCTGCAACCAATCATCTGGAATACAACGTTGAGATCTATATGCAGGTTGAGCCACATGCTTGCGATTGAACTCCGAAATCCATGTTGTCATGTCCCATGTACCGACCCTGCTTATTCAGGAATCGGCTGAGGCCTTATGCTTTCACAAACGAGTTATCTTGAGCGCATGACGAGACGTCCCTGCCCCTATCAGCTCACAGATACTTGTCGGTTACGGCACCTTCGCTGGCGGTGGATACGAGTTTGGCGTATTTCGCGAGGACGCCGTGGGTGTAGCGCGGTGCAGGCTGGGTCCAAGCGGCTTTGCGTTGAGCTATCTCTGAGTCGGCTAGATTCACGTCGATGCGGTTGTTCACGGCGTCGATGGTGATCATGTCGCCTTCTTCGAGAATGCCGATGGTACCGCCGAGGAAGGCTTCCGGGGTGATGTGGCCGACGACAAAACCGTGACTGCCGCCGGAGAAACGACCGTCGGTGATGAGGGCGACGTCCTTGCCAAGACCCATGCCCATGACGGCGCTGGTCGGCCCTAACATTTCACGCATTCCGGGGCCGCCTTTCGGGCCTTCCATGCGGATGACGATGACGTCGCCCTTGACGATCTGCTTACCGAGGATGGCGTGCATGGCGTCGTCCTCGGAATTATAGACGCGGGCGCGGCCGGTGAAGAGTTCGCCTTCCTTGCCGGAAATTTTAGCGACTGAGCCACCTTCCGCTAGATTTCCGTAGAGGATGCGCAGGTGGCTGTCCTTCTTAATGGGAACGGATAACGGGCGGATGATCTGCTGGCCTTCTGGGTAGGGCGTGCAGAATTTTTCGATGTTCTCCCGCATGGTGCGACCGGTGACGGTCATGCAATCGCCGTGAAGCAGCCCGCCCTCTAGCAGGATTCTCATGAGCGGCATGGTGCCGCCGATGGCGACGAGATCTGACATGACATACTTGCCGGACGGCCTGAGGTCGGCGAGGACGGGGACGTTTTTCCCGATGCGCTCGAAGTCGTCGATGGTGATATCCACACCGGCAGAGTAGGCGATGGCCGGAATGTGGAGTGCGGCATTGGTCGAGCCACCGAGGGCGATGAGGACGGTGATGGCGTTTTCAAAAGCCTCCTTGGTGAGGATGTCGCGGGGCTTGATGCCGAGCTTGAGGAGATTGAGAACGGCGGCACCGGCGTCGAAGCAGTCGCGCATTTTGTCGTCGGAAATGGCGTTCTGCGCAGAGCTATTCGGCAGCGACATGCCGAGCGCTTCGATGGCGCTGGCCATGGTATTCGCGGTGTACATTCCGCCGCAGGAACCAGCACCCGGGATGGCGTTGGCCTCCACGGTTTCAAGCTCTTCATCGGAGTATTCGCCATTGGCGTGCTTGCCCACGGCTTCGAAGACAGAGACGACATCGAGCATCTTTTGCTCGCCCTTGATGGTGGCGCAGCCGGGTAAAATGGTGCCGCCGTAAACAAACACGGAAGCGCGATTCATGCGGGCCATGGCCATCAGGCAGCCGGGCATATTTTTATCACAACCGCCGATGGCGACGAAGCCGTCCATGCCCTCGCAGCCGACGACAGTCTCGATGGAATCCGCGATGACCTCGCGGGAAACGAGCGAGTATTTCATCCCCTCGGTACCCATCGAGATGCCGTCCGAAATGGTGATGGTGTTGAAAATGACGCCCTTGCCACCGGCAGCATCGACGCCTTTGGCCGACTCGATAGCGAGCTTGTCGATGTGGATATTGCACGGCGTGACTTGGCTCCATGTGGAGGCAATGCCGATTTGGGGCTTGGCAAAATCTTCTTTTTTGAAACCGACTGCATAAAGCATCGCGCGGCTAGGCGCACGGTCAGGTCCATCAACAAGCGGGCTAGAAAAGGGGCGGGTGGTATCGTTCATCGCGGGCGGAGCATCTTGCGGGGATGGGGGCGGCGTCAAGACATGCGGTATTTCGGAATGTGTCCCGGCTGTCTCAGCCGGTTCCGGGGAATCTGCTCCCGGCTGAGACAGCCGGGACACATTCGAGTTTGCGAATTGGAAATTTCCGGCATGGTTGCGCGGTGGATTGGATCACGCAGGCAGCGCTGGGCGCATTGATCGGAGAGTTGATGATGGGCAAGCGATTGGGCAACCGGGCGCTGGCGTGGGGGGCGTTGTTTGGGATTTTACCGGAGCTGTTGGAGGTGCTGGTTTCTCCGCTGCTAGATACGGCGCGTGAGCTGACGTGGGGTCGGGGAATTGGCCACTCGCTGTTGGTGATGGCGCTGGGATCTTGGGGAATCGCGCAGGGGCTGGCGAGGCTTTGGAAGCGGGAGAAAATCACCAAACCGCAGGTGGGGGCGTTCGTCTTCGCGGTGTGGTGGGCGCATGTGCTGGTGGATTGTTTCACGGTGGAAGGGGCGGCGGTGCTGTGGCCGGTGATGGATAAGCGGGTGGCTTTCAATTTCCTCTATCACCTCGATTTCCTGTTCAGCGGGCCGCTGGTGGTGGCCGTGGTGTGGCTGGCATTTCTGCGCGAGCCGGTGGCGAAGAAGACTCGCGCGAGGAAACCTGCACCGCCGTCCAAGCGGCGGAGGTTGTGCTATCTGGGACTGGGTGTCAGCGCGGCGGTCGCGCTGTTAGCGGTGGGAATGAAGTTCGTGGCGTCCGCTGGATTCGACGCCGATCTCGCGCGGCGCGGGACGAAATACGAGCGGCGGATGGAGTCCCCCACCCCGTTTAATTTCCTGCTGTGGCGCTCGGTGGTGGATCGCGGCAGTGAATTCTGGGTGGGCTACCGGAGTGTGTTTGAGCGAGGTGAAGCGCCGGTGCGCTGGACGGTTTATCTGAAAAACGCGGAGACTCTCACTGCGGTCTCGACGCTGCGGGAAACGAAGACGCTCACTGCGATCAGCGACGGCTGGTGGATCGCACGGCCTCATGCGAAAGGCGCGTGGTTATGCGACATGCGTTTCCCGGAAGCGCGGACGTGGGGCAGTAAAAAGGGCATGGTGGACAGCCGTCTGGCGTTTTCCTGGGTGATCGATGCCACGGCACCAAGGGACCATCTGCGGCAGTTTTCTCCGGACGACGAGAGCACGGGAGACCTTCTCCAGCGGATGGCCGCGCGCACTTTTGGCAATCGCGAAACGTGGGAAGCAAACCCGCGACTGGCGGGAGTGAAGGGCAGCTTGCCGGAGTCGCTGCCGGTGGAGGAGTGAGTTTTTCTCCGAATCGCCCTGGCCCATGGGTAGCCAATGAAAAACGGCTTCTCTCAGATCATTGTCTTCTCATGGGCTTGGCGGATCGGAGTCCGCCGGTCCTTGGATGCGGCTGATCTCTAGCGATTTCCCGGCACGACTTCGGCGGGAGGAGGGACAATCCGTGGCTGCGTTCCTGCCAGTTTCTTCACCAGCCCCACGAACTCGGCGCGGTCTTCCGTGGTGTCTTCGGCTAGGCCGGGCTTGGCGAGGTCTAGCACTTTGTCCCAACCGAGGTCTTTCGTCTCGTCCATGCCGCGGAGTTTCATGCCGAAAAGCGCGGCGGCGGTGGCGAATTGGAAATCGGCTGCGGTCTGGTCGAGGGCGAGCGCGGCGCCTATTAGCGGGAACTCGATGAGTCGGCTTTCGTCACCGTCCGGGTGCTTGTGGCGGAGTTTCACCGTCAGCCATTCGTCGGTGGCGGCGGGCTTGGGGGTGGTGGCTTAGCCAAAATCGCGGGTGACATCGAACCGGCTGATCGCTTGCCACGCGGCGACGAATGCGTCCTGCACCAGCTCGCGTGCCCGCTCGGGATTGCGGGCTAACACTCGGGCATAGGCAAGCAACGGCTGGTGGTGATCGCGGATGAGTTCGGAAAAGCGGGTGCGGTCCATGTCGGGAGGGGAGTGGGCGATGGCGAGCGATTTCATGGTTTTCACCAGCTATTGATCCGAGCGTGCCCGTTTGTGACAGCGGGTTGAAACTATTTTCAGGAAATCCTGGCGGCGAAAATCTTCGCTTTCGTCAGCCGGTGAATGAGCTATGGATTTGCGCAGTGAAATTCCTATTCGTCCTGCTTGCGGCCGCCATGACCGCGCACGCCGCGCCGAGTGATCCGGGCAAGGTCGCCATGGATTTCCTCGAAAAAGTGCGGCTGCGGAAACTCGACCTCGAACCCGGCGGCGATACCGCCCTGTCCGCCCAGACGGCCGCTGAGAAAAAACGCCAGATCGCCCGCCGCATCGAACGGATGGCCAGCGACCTCGGCAGCGACCCGTTAGAAATCGGGGAGGTCAAGCTGGATGAAAATTTCGCCGCCGTGCTGATCCGCAAGGTCGGCGGATTCGATCCGAGCCGCTTGCAAATCTTCCCTGTGGCCTTAGTGAAGCGCGGCGCGGAGTGGACCGCCGCGCCGGTGCCAGCATCATTCGAGAACGCGGGCGCGGGCTACGCGAGCGATCTGCGCAAGCGCCTCGAACTGCTAGAAAACTGGATGCTCCGCGAGCAAGTGCTCGATTTAGAAAAACTCCGCGAGCAAACGGCCGGGCGGATGCGCCGGAAAATCGAGGTCAGCCTGCCGGCCAAAGATCTGCGGAATTTCAGCGTGAGGGAAGTCGGTGAGCGTTTCCTAACCGCGTGCGAGCAGAAGGACCCGTCGGCGATTCTCGGGCTGCTAGGTGGCTTGGCCGCGAAGCTGCCAGACGACTGGGCGGCCCGGTTGAAAGCGGTGGATCGTGCCTTCCCGGTGGGTTCCACAGTGCCGCGGCCATGGCGCTTGCTCACCTCGCCGGACGTGATGCGGGTGCTCGTCCGCGATGAAGAACACCACGGCAGCGGGCTTTTTTCCATCGGCTGCCTCGACCCTGCCGGGACCGGAGGCACGTCCAACACACCACGGTTTGAGGCGGTCGAGTGCGATCTCACAAAAAGCCCCGACGGCCTCTGGCAAATCAATCTGCCCACTCGCTTTTTGCAGGAATCTGACGAGCCGACGGACGACGAGGATGAGGCTCCCGATCCAGAGCACCTTGCCACATTTCCCGCGAAATGGACGCAAGCCCATCCGCCGGTGCCGCAGCCCGATGCGACACTCGCCCAGCAGGGCTTGATCCGTGCGCTGGGTGATCGCGATTTGAAAGCACTGCTCGCGATTTCCCAGCTCGGAGGCAGTCCGGAACAAGCGCGGAAAGCCTGCATTCAAGCGGCCCGCATCTGGTGGACGATCCATGATCCCACCGCCGTTCGTCATGTCATGCCCTTGGCATTCAAGGCAGACGAGTCCGCCGCCGTCGGGATGTTTCAGTTTTTTTCAACCCGCGATCCCGACCGCTTGGACGCGAGAACTTTCTATTTCGAAAAATCCGCTGCGGGCTGGGTGTGGACCCCGGAACCTACCGCGCAGGCGCTGGAAAATTTCCGAGTCTGGGCTGAATCCGAGTCCCGCCGCTGGCCCGACCAGTGGCAGCAATCCCTGCTTAGCGACAGCCCGGTGCTGGCGAAAATCGACGAACTTGCGGCTCCCACTCAGGACGAAGCGCGCAAGACCGTGGAAGCGTGGCTCGCGGCCACTCACCGTGGAGACGTGACGGTCGCGCTTCCTCTCATCACTCGGTTAGACGATCCCAAAAGTGCCGCGACCGCCCTTCAAAATCTCGGCTACGAAATCATCGGCTCCCGTCACAGCAAGGAGTTACCCGCCATCACGGGAATCTATCAGGGACCCCACTGGACTGCCGTGGGGGTAAAAATTACCCAAGAAGGGAAATCCACATTTCCCCTCTACCCGGTCATTCAAACCGCTCGCGGCCCGCGAATCATGATCGAGATCGACCTATTTGCCGCCGGCAATCGCGGGCGGGATTACCTCAACCGGATGGCCTTCGAGCGACTTCAAAAATTCAGTTCGGTCGCCTCCGCCAACGAATTGCGCGGACTCTTTTCCGAACATCAAGGCGCTGTGGAAAGCTTGTCTGACAAGGTGCCTCGCTGAAGTTGCAGGTGCCTTGGATGCACCGCTATTTCAATAAACCCCTCGACTCTCGGAGCGCCCCCGGAAATCTCAAAAATAATCCGGTTGTCGCCTTATTAATTTTATGCATATTGAATGTCTCCCCACGTAAAGCTTATGTCTCCGCAGCCGATTTTTGCACTATCGATCTCATCCACTTCCGCCCGCCGTGCGGGGCGCAGAGGGCACGCTGGGATGACGCTGCTTGAATTGACAGTGGTGATTTTGGTGCTCATGGCGTTGATCACCACTTTGTTTTTCGGTGCGCAAGCTTGGAAGCGGGGTTCGGACCGCGCCCTTTGCATCGTTCACATCCAGAACGTCCAGAAGGCCGTTAGAAGCTACTCGAATCTCTACGCACACTCGCCGGGAGCCACGGTCACTGGCCTGAAGAATCAGGTCATCGGCCTGGGCCGCTTCGTCGAGACGACGCCGACCTGCCCGGGAAATGGCATCTACAGCTTCGGCCAAACTTCCGGCTCCGACACCATTCCTCCAATGGGTGAACTCTATCTGCAATGCTCGCTGGCGGTCACCAACCAGCACGTGCCGACGAATTTCTCGGAGTGGTAAATCCCGCGATCACGTGGGTTGTGTATGGCCGGTTTTCGTGCTTTTCTTCGCTCATCGCTTTCTTAGCCCCCTACCGTAGTTCTGAGACTCGGCCCGGGTGGCTCCCCCCAGCATAATGTGTGTGTAGCTGCCCCGGTCGCCCCCCAGTGATCGGGGCAGTGGTGAGGGAAAAAAAATCCCCAGCGTCACTTTTGCCAAATCTGCCTGATCTCGTCAGGACCAATTTCCTGCCACTTCCCCGGCTCTAGGCCCGCGCCATCGAGGTTACCAATCGCCACCCGGATCAGCCGGAGCGTGGGAAATCCCACCGCCGCCGTCATCCGCCGGACTTGGCGGTTTTTTCCTTCGATCAACCGCAGTTCCAGCCACGACGTGGGAATGGCCTGGCGAAATCTAACCGGCGGATCGCGTGGCGCGACTTGCGGCTCCGCATCCAGCAGACGTGCCTCACAGGGAAGAGTCCGGTGGCTTTGGATCACGAGTCCCCCGCGCTTGAGCTTGGCCACGGCGTCTGGCGTGGGCACGCCTTCCACTTGGGCATGATAGGTTCTGGGGTGCGCTGTCTTAGGATCTAGCAGGCGATTGTTAAAGCCCGGCTCGTCGCTCAGCAGCAGCAAGCCTTCGGAGTCCATGTCCAGCCGCCCGACCGGATAGACGCCCGCCGGAAACCCGAAGTCCGCCAGCGTCTTCTGCCCCGGCTGGTCGGGAGTGAACTGGCAGAGCACCCCGTAAGGTTTGTGAAATGCGATCACCATGGGGAGCACGCCGTTTACCGATTCAGCCAGAAGAGCCCGGCATTTAGATACGTCGCGTAAGAGACCCACACCAGATAGGGACTGAGCAACCACGCCGCGACCTTGTCCGATTTCCTTGCCAGCAGGATCGTCGAGAGCAACCCGAGCCAGAGTGCGCCGATGATCGCCAGCGCGGCCGCGATTTGATTCGCCCCGAAAAATACCGGTGTCCACACGAGGTTGAGCGCGAACTGGATTCCGAAAACCCACACAGCCGACTTTGCCCGCC
>JAYTLO010000091.1:0-2754 GCA_043729385.1 Akkermansiaceae bacterium | reverse complement strand
TGGTAACGGTCGGTTCCTTCGATATACTGCGCCATGGCCGGAATCCTGGATTTCCTAACGAAAATCGCAAGGGCCGAGTTTCCCGACAGCCTCTTCAGCTTGCTCTTTCACACCAGCCCATCCTTGCGCGCCTGTTTCCAAGTATGCGTACGTGGTAAGGCACGAGCTATTTCATTCCGTGCTTTTGCGCGAAGGCTTCCTTGCCAGCGGAATCATGTTCTGGCCAGTAGCGCTGGATTGTCTTGAGAACTCGCTCGCGGTCTTTGCCCGTTGACTGCGTAGTGGCCCATTGCGCGGCGGCCTGATAGTCGCGTGTGGCCCATTGATGAATGAGATTTTCAATGCGTTTATCTGCTTGTTCGGTGGGAAGCGATTGGCGCATCCACTCAATCCATCGCCCAGTCTCGCCGCTGTTGGTGGCGTTGCCCAGCCCATCGAGGACTGGATCCAATTCCTGCGGAGTGAGTTTTGATTCGGAAATCCAGTGGGTGATGGCCTCGATGCCTTCCCGGTGCATGTCGGTCGCCAACAGGCTGAGGTAGGATTTTCCATAATGATCGAGCGAGTCCCCGGTCTGGATGGTAGGGAGGTATTCGCGGAGTCCGGCAAGGGTGGCGGTTTTCTGGTCGAAGGTTTTTGCGGAATTCACAACCTGCCAAGCCGTTGAATTCTTATCTTTCAATTCCAGTTGCCCGATGAGCCGAAAGGCGTGCTGGGAGTCCTGCTCCGCGACGGCGGAAATGATCCCTGACTTGGCGTAGTCTGAAAACGGTTGTGGATTTTTCTTCAACCAGTCGATCGCGGCGGTGAGGTCATTTTTCGACCAGCAAGCGAGCGCCGTGCAAACCAAGCTCATGTCATCGCCTTCCGTGAAAAGTTCCGGGGAGTTGGTGAACATCCCGAGCGCAGCCTGGGGGTGATCGTAGGCGAGAACGGTGGAACAGGATGAACTGAGAAGATCGCGGGTCTGCCCATTGATATCCGGATTGGTGCGGATTTCTGCGAGAAGTGTTTTCAATTCGGTGACGTCCCATGCGCTCAGTCCGTCGAGGATACGCCAATTAAGAGCGCCAATAGCTTGGTAGTTCAGGCCGTCGGGAGTGCTGAGCCGCTCCATTTCCTTGGCCAATTCGAGCACCTCGGTGATGGAGAGTTTCGCGATGGCCGGGCGAGTGGGCCGATTGCGACCGGTGACCTGCGCGGGATCGGATAACACGCCGAGTTTCGCGGCCTTGGCAATCAAGTGCTCTTGAGTGGTCCGCAAGGCAGCAAGTTGCTGCCGGTCATGCCTGCCGATGACCGCGCCGATGGCTAGGATGAGAATGGTGGCGGCGATGGAAATTCTCATGAACTACTTGAGGAAATCCAGGACTTCCGCTCGGCGGGATTCATCGGCGATCTTCGAGGCTAGATCTCGGGCGATTGTTTTGTTTCGCCGCGCGGCATGGCTTGTTAGAAAACCTGCGAGTACTTCGTCGTTGCCGCCTTGCGCACTGTATTCGACGGCGAGATCGGCCGCAGCGACGAATGTGATTTTGTGGTCTCCGTTAGCACCCTTGGCGAGGGCTTCTTCCGTGACCTTGTCCACTGACTCCGAGGACTGACTGCCAACCCATTCGCGCAATGCATCAAAGTCTTCGCGGGAGAGTTTGGTGGAATCAGGATTTATCGGAAACATGTCACGAGTCGCCATCATGGCGCAGGCCGCCCGCTCGGCGGGAGTGGCGGAGATCCGATCCAGATAGGCGGTAGCGGCGGAATAGTCGCCGCGTTTGACCAGATTGGTCATCTGTGACGCAATCGTCTCGGCCTGATCCTTCTCCGGCACCTGGGCACGGATGAGGGCGGCGTGCGCCACATGGATTTCCTCCGGGACGCTCGACATGTCATACATGCTCATGACATCACCGCGCTGGACTTCCGGCAGCGCGGCGAGGCGGCGGGCGGCGGCTTCTGGCGAGGAGCCGAGAAGAATGCGGATGAACGCGGATTCCAAACTCTGTCGGGAACTGCTCACGCCGTTGAGCGCTTTGCTATCGAAAGTTCCTGCTGCGATCTGCCGGTCGAACCAAGTGCCCGCTGCGGCGGGATCCTTTAGCGCCCATGCCTGCAAAGTGCCGGAGATGAGATATTGATAGAGAGAGGATTGTATCATGCCACGGCTCTCCAACAGCCCAAGCGCCGCTGCGGGGTCTTTCCGGGCCATGGAATCAAGAAGTGTCCACTCCAGATTTTCGCGGACTCTGGGCGGGAGATCGAGGGCCGCGATTTCATCGAGCGCGGCGATGATTTCAGCGGTGCTCATCGTATACATGCGATGGTGGAAGCGCATTGCCTCTCGCGGGTCTGGCATTGCGCCGATGATGAGACTGCCGCCCGACATCATCGGGTTGCTCTGGAAATGGGTGCCGAGCTTGGTCCACTCGATGATCTTGCGGCGTTTTTCCAGCGGGTCGGGTCTTGTGGTGGAAGTCGCTTCAGCAGCGGTGATGGTGCTCCGCAAGCGCACGCACTCGGTTTCCACTGCGGCCATCGAGAAGCGCTGCGGGACGAGCCAAGTCCCGACCAGAATCAGGGCGACGGCGGGTGGGATTAGGATGGTGAATTTCATGCGGCGGGTGATATAGGCATTCCTGCCTGTTCTTCTTCTTTCCATTGCTGAAGAACAGGCAGGAATGCCTGTATCACACCGTTAGACCAGCCCATCCTTGCGCGCCTGTTTCCAGTAAGCGTATTCGGAGCGGTTGAAATCGA
>JAYTLO010000090.1:0-4730 GCA_043729385.1 Akkermansiaceae bacterium | reverse complement strand
GCCCGCCTGAAATGGTGGTCGTAGTTCAATGGTAGAGCCCCAGATTGTGATTCTGGTTGTTGCGGGTTCGAGTCCCGTCGATCACCCCATCTTTCCCATTGGGATCTCAACGGAGGTCTGGAAGGGGGGGACGGAATACTAGTAGAACGACTGATGCAGCCGCTTGAGAGCCGGATTCACTATAAATTTCGCAATTCGCTGCTGTTAGCGGAGGCGCTCACCCATCCCTCGCTCGCTTACGAGTCGCAGAAGCCGCATTTCGACAACCAGCGGATGGAGTTTCTTGGAGACGCCGTGCTGCAATTGATCGTCACGGAAGAGCTCTTCAAGATGTTTCCGGACTTCACGGAAGGTCGGCTCACCAAGCTCCGCTCGCGGGTGGTTTCCCGGCGGGCGCTCGCGCGATTCGCGATGGCGATCCACCTGGGCGACTATGTGTTGTTAGGAAAAGGCGAGGAAGCCACTGGTGGCCGGCGGCGTCTATCAACTTTGGCCGACGCGTTCGAATCATTGATCGGCGCGGTCTATCTGGACTCGGGGCCAAACCCGGCGCGCGAACTGGTGCTGCGGCTTTTCGAGTCGGAGATCGGCAACATGATCACTAGCCCCGAGGAGCGCAATCCCAAGGGCGAACTCCAAGAATGCCTGCAAGCGATTCACCCGCAGGCGCCGATTTACAAGGTCATCAGCGAGAGTGGGCCAGACCACCGCCGGGTGTTCCAATCCGAAGTTTCCTGGCAGGAAAAAATCCTCGCGACGGGCAAGGGCAAGAGCAAAAAGGAAGCCGAGGCCCGCGCTGCGGCCGAGGCATTGCGGGCGCGGGTTTGGGAGAAATGAGTTTGGGGAAATAGGTCTTATGGGGCCTATAGGAACTATTTTCTACACCCGCAGCTTCGCATACGCCCGCAAGTAGCCGACGCATTGGGCGATCTCCGCTAGATTCGTCTGCCAGTTAGATTCGTATTCGATGCTCACATTTCCGGCGAAGCCGTGCTTGCGGACCTCGTCGAGGATGGTGGCAATGTCGATGACGCCGGTGCCTAACGGTTGGTCGCGACTCCACTCACTGATGGACGCGCGGTCTTTCACGTGGAACGAGCGCACGCGCGGCGCGATTCTACGAATGACCTCTAGCGGATCCAAGCCGGAGCTGGCCCAGTGGCCGAGGTCCGCGCAGATGCCGATGTTAGGGTGGCGACCTTCGAGGGCTTTCCAAAGAGTGTCGGGATGCCAGAGCGCGGTGGGTCTCGCGTGATTGTGGAAACAGACTTTAAGTTCATACTCCGCCGCTAGCTTTTCGAGCGTGTCGAGCGAAGCGAGCGACTCGGTGGTGATCCCATGGAGATTGAGTTTTCTAGCAAGCTCGAAAATCCTGCGGGCTGCGGTTTCTTCCTTCGGGATCTCAATGACGCCTAGATTGATGGCGGCGAGGTGGTGCTTTGCTAGGTGGTCGATGAGGGAGCGCAACTGCCGGTCAGTTAGATCTGGGCCGAGTTTTAGATCGCCGTGACCGCCACCGAGTTTTTGTCCTGGATAGAGTTCGACGCCACCCGCGCCGGTGGCGGCGGCCATTTCGATGGACTCAAACAAGGTGAACTCCTTGAACGACCAGCACTGCACGGCTATCGCAAAGCCAGCGTCCGTGAAGGTGGGCTGCGGCACCGGCGCACCATTCGCGCGGAAAGCCAGCAACGCGGAGGCGGCGGGAAACAGGGAAAGGAGCGAGCGGAACATGGTATCTCCGCCTCGCCGTTAGTCGTTGTTCTTGATGATGGCCTTCTTCAGCTTGAGATATTCCTTATCGTCGATGATGCCTTGCTGACGGGCTTTCTCCAAATCCGTCAACTGCTGGCCGACGCTGGCCTCGTTCTTGCTGAGGACTTTGGAACTGCTGAAGCAAGAGGTGAGGCTGCTGGAAATCGCGACTAGCAGGAGGGTTGATAGAATGGAGCGGGAGTTCATTGGGGAAAAGATTGGGATGGCCGGAAGATGCCAGATCAAGCCAGAGCGGCCAACAATTTCTCATGAATCCCACCAAACCCGCCGTTGCTGAGGACGGCGATTACGTCGCCGGATTTAGCGGTTTGTTTGACCGTGGCGATGATTGTTTCGATGTCTGGCAGATACCAACCGTGGCCGCCGAGGCGGGCGATGTCAGCGGAGAGTTGGTCGGGGTTGAGTCGGTCATTTTCCGGGAACTTGTGGAGATCCTGGATGGCGGCGACGACGGCGAAATCCGCAGACGCGAGGGCCTCGGCGAGCTCAGCTTGGAAAATGGCGCGGCGGGTGGTGTTAGAGCGTGGCTCGAACAAAATCCACAGCCGCGACTCCGGGTGGCGTTGGCGCAGGCTTTGCACGGCCAAGCGGATGGCCGTAGGGTGGTGGGCGAAGTCGTCGATGACCTTGATGCCATTGACCTCGCCACGGAGTTCCTGGCGGCGGGCGACGCCGTCGAAGGATTCGAGACCGGCGCGGATTTCATCGGCGGTGAGACCAGCGAAGGTGGCAGCGGCGGCGGCCATCGCCGCGTTGCGGACATTGAACTCACCGGTCATGCGGGTGGAGTAGGAAACCCCGCCGAGGGTGAACGAACTACGCTCTGGCTCGTAGTTGAGATTCTCAATGCGCAGGCTGTTAGCCTCGCCGAAGCCGACGGTGGTGACCGGGCAGGGGGCTTTCGCGGCGACGTCGAGGCAGTTCTGCTCGTCACCATTGACGTAGGCCATGCCGCCGCGCGGGACGATATTGAGCAGGCGGCGGAAGGTGAGTTTGATTTCGTCGATGTTGTTATAAATGTCGACGTGGTCGAACTCGACGTTGTTGACGATGACACACTCGGGCAGGTAGTGGAGGAACTTCGAGCGCTTGTCGAAGAAGGCGGTGTCGTATTCGTCGCCTTCCAACACGTTGATTTCCGAGTCGGTGAAATGCGCGCCGCAGCCGAGATTTTTCGGCAATCCACCGATCATGTAGCCGGGATCGCGGCCGGCGTTTTTGAAGATCCACGCCAGCATCGCCGAGGTGGTGGTCTTGCCGTGGGTGCCGGAGACGACGAAGTTGCGTTTCCCGCGGAGGAAGAATTCCTTCATCACCTCCGGCAGGGAATGATAGAGCAGCTTGCGGTCGAGCGCGGCCTCGGCCTCGGGATTGCCGCGGGATATGGCGTTTCCGATAATTACGACGTCCGTGTCCGCCGGGATATTCTCCTCGTGATAGCCTTCGGTTAGGGTAATTCCCTGGCCGCGAAGAAAATCCGACATCGGCGGATAGGCGTTGGCGTCGGAGCCGGTGACGGTGAAGCCACGTTGTTTCATGGCGGCGGCGACGGCACCCATGGCCGTGCCACAGATCCCGGTGAAGTGAAATTTATTCTTGTCGGACATCGAAGGGCGCGAGGCTAGGCGGCGAATCCGGGCCTGCCAATCAGGAATAGCGGGGGGCGGAAGTTCACCGGTAAACATCGCGGCGGTGCCTGATCCGCACGATGAGCACCACCAGAATCTCATCCTGAATGTCGTAAATCACCCGGTAATCTCCAATCCGGATTCGGTAGGTGTGCTCGGAGCCGACCAGCTTCTTGCAGCCATCCGGCCGAGGATCATCCGCAAGGTCTGCGATCTCCGCAACGATCCTAGGAATCCATTTCCGGTCAATCCCACGAAGATCCTTCGTGGCGGATCGGGCGAACTCAACCCGCCAGGAGGCCATCGGCTACCAATTGTTTTTTGAGTTCCGCAAAGGAGATCCGCTCCTCGTCGCGCCGTTCCGCCACGGCAGCCAAGTCCGCGACATCTTCCATCAGCTCCTCATAATCGGCGATCGGGATGACGACAGCCACCTTTTGGCCCTGATCATCGGTGAGATACTGCGGAGTCATGGCAAGCTGGTATCACGGGATTGGCGGAGTGTCGAACTTCTTCAATCCGCGAAGAACCGGTCCACCAATTTCGCGGGGCCGTCCGCCTCGTAATAATCCAAGGCGGACCGTAGATCCCGGCGGATCAGCCGATGATAGATGACCTGGGCCAACTATCGGCCCAATTCCGATTTGATCTGATCCCAAGTTCTGCCAACCGAAGGATCACGCTTCATCTCAGCCAGCCGTCTCGTGGCTTCCATGGAGCCGTCATCGACATCGGCGAGGAAGGCTGGCAACGAATCCATCAAATCCGCCACGAGTGAAGCCCTGTGATCTTCCGGCAAACTCAAGGCTCCTCGATGGATTTCCGTGGCGTTCATGGGTGATGTGTAAGATCAAGGCACTCATTCAGCGACTAAATTTTCACCCGGCTTTGGGAATAGATGGGATGTCGAAGTCCTTCGTGGCCGCTCGGGCGAACTCAATGAAAAATCAGTTTTATCTGTGTTCTTCATCTGCGTTCATCCTGTTCAGCTGCGGTAAAAATTCGAATCTGACAGATTTGGGCGGGACGCCCACGCTTCTTGAGTTAGAAAGTCGGTGCTGCCACCATCACATTATCCCGCTCCTCGCTCCGCCTGCGCAGAATGCGGTCGGCAGTCTCAGTGACCATTTCTGATAGCAGCAGCCACAGGTGCGAGCCCTGCCGGTAGTCGGCGGGGGCGATGTGTTTCACGCGGCCGGCATGGGTGGAGAGTTGGAAACATTTCCTGAAGGATTTGCCGGTGGTGTCGTCCGGGTTGTAAACGGCGATGCCTTGGCCGCCGTTTCTCGCCATGACGGTGAAGCAGGGGACATCGGTCGGGCCGTC
>JAYTLO010000089.1:0-51986 GCA_043729385.1 Akkermansiaceae bacterium | reverse complement strand
GTGGTCGATGTTGACGAAGCGGGCGGACATTTCCTCCATACGTGGCCCGAGGCGGATTTATTCAGGGGGGCTGGTTTCTAAGTCCGACAGGCTGCTAGTAAATTCACCCATAGCTCCCGTTCTTTAACCGAGAAATTTCTCACTCCTTTGCTTCAGCAGACGGTTGTCATCTCCGAAAATTTCGGATCGAGAAAGCGGTCGTAACAGATTGTCACTGACATCCTGAGCCTCCCCAACTATCGAGAAAAATGCGCCCTTTCAAAACCCAACTCCTCCGGTGAATTGCTTTGACCCTCAAGACTCCGGCTGCTTGGCTATCTCACAAACCAGCTAGCAGTGTATCGGAAGAAGCTGATATGCTCATCTGGCTAATGAACACTGTTCGGCAGAAGTTAAGATCACGATGCAATCGGCTACAAGAAAGCGAACTCTGTTCCTAATAGGGACTGGTTGCCATACTCGCAATGTCTTTCGTTGTATTGAGGTTTGGATCCGTGTTCCGGCGAGATTCGGATGTTCTCCAGGTTTTCAGTCAGCTTGAGAAGGGACAGTTGCCCAGCGCTCGCAGTGGATCGGACATAATCGATCTGTTTGGGAAGCCAGACAGCAAGTGCGACTTTATGAGTGTCAAGATTTGGGCGTATGGACCGAGCCTTAGCGCCTTGAAAGACAGCAAGAAGGGCGATATTATTGGCATCAATATCTACGTCGACAAGCGGGGCGGAGTCACTCGTTGCCTAGGAATTCGGAAAGATTTGTGACCTAGCCAATGAACTCAACAATGCGTGGCTCCTAACGGGCCATATGCCCCTCAGTCTCATTCCATTTTCCTTTCAATCGATCCCGTAGGTGCACTCAAACGTTGTGCGCCGAGCCAAGCAAGGCGCTTCTTATCAGGTGAAAGACCTAGCGCCTTTTCATCGTCCACACCTTCGCGAACGAAATGGAGCAGGGCGAATAGCCTCCCTTAATCGGCGGGGTGATCACTACCGGCACCCACCCTTTTGTCTTTGTCACTTCGATGAGGGAAGGGCTAAGTAGGGCGTCAGCCGCTCCAAAGATTTAGGACCGATGCCTTCCACGTTTAGCAGATCGGCGAGTGTCTTGTATGGACGTCCTCCAATGATCCTGTTTGCTGTAACTTCCCCGACGCCGGGAATTTTCATCAATTCATCACGGGCGGCGGAGTTAGGATTGATCATAAAAGCTGTGGGAGACTTGACGGTTTCCGCTGCCATTTCCAGTTCGGCATCCTCCTTCCGTTGTTCGTGGCGCTCTGTGGGGAGTAGGTCCCAATTGGTTTTGGCCCATGTGCCAGTGCCTGCCTTGGCCGCTACCAGTTCGACGTCCCGCAATAATTCCTGGTATTCCTTGGCGGAAATGCCGTCGGGCGTCGCACGAAAGACACCAAACGCTCGCGCCAAGCCGATCCGGACTAGTGACTCGGCAAGATCCTTTCCATCCGCCGTGGTCACAAATGCGTAAACCCGCTTGTGTTTGCCATCTCCTCTCGCATCCGCAAACGAGGTGTGGACGACAAACGGCTTGGCCAGCAAGCGAGTGGTTTCCTCCGCCGCGTTCTGGCCGATGGCTTTCGCCGCATCCATTGAGGCTTTCGGCGAACCTCCGAATTCCGAGATTCCGAAATAGCGCCTTTGTTGTGCAAGCCGAGCCGCGTCCGTTTTGTCATTCACATGCCACTCCATGCAGTCCACGCCATAAAGCCGGATGGTTTGCCGGACGCCGTCCGCAGTTTGGATCTCGAAACTGTCACCGTCAGCCCACTCCGTCGGGACAAGCTTGCATGAGCGTAGCTCGACCAGCGGCTGTGTTGCAGAGCCGACCGCTGTGAGCAACGCCGCCAGCAGCGCGCAAGCGACGTGAAGAAAAGAAAAGGACTTGTTCATCGGGGAATGAAGGGGCTGAGGCGCGACAGTCATCTTCCCACCGATAACAAGCAACCCTCAACACTCTCCTACCGCCCGAGCTTTTCTAAGCTGCTTTGTCGGTGCGATTCCTAAATGACAGACAGTGACAGGGAGCGGATGAGTGGCAAACTTGTGGGATACGACTGGAGCAACTTGCCGGGTTATCAGCGGGGGAAAGGTCCGACGTCGCTGGTGCTTGAACGGGTGTTAGGGGCTTCGGGTTGGCTCAATACGGGAGCGGTCGGCGGACAACGGCGTCAATCTATCGGAAGCGGCGATGGCCGCGCTGGCGACATGATGAATCGGGCCTTCAGCCCTTGAAAACTCTTCCACACGGTTTCCTGGGGCGATGCCCCAGGCTGGGATGGTATGTGCCGTTGGCGCTGGAGACGGTGGACAATACGAACGCGGTGCCGCGGTGTCTGACGACAATTAAAACTCGGGGTGGTAAGTGGTGCGAAGCCCCTGACCCGTTTCACAATCTTCGACCTTTCGCTCATTGACCGGGGACTATTGATGAAACATTCCTCAGCATCCACTCGGCGATGTCGGCGTAGATTGGGAAGCGGGTGATGAGGACGTTGTCGTGGTCCGCGCCGGGAATTTCCTGCCACTTTTTGAGGGTGGTGTTAGATAGTGAATCAAACAAACGCCTACCAGAGATTATGGACACCACTCGGTCGGCGGTGCCGTGGGCGATGAAGGTGGGGATGTGGATGGACGGCGTTTTGAGGCGCGGTTGGATGGCGGATAGATCGATGCCGGATTGCAAATGATAGAAGCTGCCAGCAGCACTTGGCCACTGTGGGCCGAGCGTGGTGCCGATGTAACGCGACGCTTGGCCTTCGATGGCGGCGGGGAAGGAATCGAAACTGGAAATGACGACGAGCGCCCGCCACGGGGCGTCGGGCCGAGCGGCGGCGTGGACGGCGACCGAGCCACCCATCGACATGCCGAGCAGGCCAGCGGGTTGCTTTTCAAAAGCGAACTTGAGGGCTGCTTCGTCGAGGACGCGGGCGGGAAGTTCTGCTTCGCGGACGCCGTAGGTGGCGATGGTTGTGGGGTGGTCACCGTGGGCGGGGAGGTCGGGGAGGTCGGGGATGACGCAGCGGAAACCGGCGGCGCAGAGCCGTTCGGCGATGGGTAGATAGTCTTCTTTGCGGCCCTTCCGACCGTGGAGGAGGACTAAGGTGCCTATGATTTTTCCTGACGGCTGAAGGGCTACGCCACGGGTTGTTAGTTGCTGGCAGATTTTTACCCCGCGGTCGCCGAGGGTGGCGGAAGGGGAGCAGACGAGGCATGGAGTGCCGTCGCTGGCGGTGAAGCGGTCGAGTTGGAATCCGTGCGCTTCGGGGGGTGCTAGAAACTCGTGGTGGTAGTCCTGTAGCGGTCGGCGGGTGGGACTGGCGATCTGCGAACCTGCCCAGAATGTGATGGCGGAAGCCGCGATGAGAATGGCGAGGAACATTAGAACGACAATCCTGCGCCATCGGTCGCGGATGAAATTGAGGATGTTAGATCCGCGCATAGTGAGGGATTTCTGGGCCTCGGTGGATGGCCTGCTTGGGGGTGAGTTCCGTATGCTTTGGTGTAAATGAATTTGGTGGGCTGTGGCAAGGCAACCCGAACTGGATCATGCAAACCGCAAATGAACGCGAATGAACGCGAATTTTGTGAAACAAGAAGGAGTTCTCGAACAGCGTCTAGCAACGCCAACTTCGATCAGCCTGAAAATCTGATCTTATTCGTGTTTATTCGCGTCCATTCGCGGTGAAAAATCCAACTTAGCCGACGGGCATTCGCAAGGAGGAGTGAAGATCGCTGCTTTTTGGTATGATGGGCATTGGCGGCTTTCGTAGGCGTTATTTCGCGAGTGAATTTTTCAATTGACGCATTCGCTGATTCCTCGTTTCTTGCCCGCAAGTGAGACGCAGTTGCAATAAGACACAGTTTCACTTCCAATTATCATCATGAAGACCAATCACCTCCCGAGCCTATTCCGCAGCGTCATTCCTTGCGTAGGAGCCGCCCTTGCCCTTACCAGTTTGGCTGACGCTGGCAGCCGCCGCTTCACCTACAGCTACGAAACGACGACCATGGCTGCCGGGGCCATGGAGCTTGAAAGTTGGGTGACTTGGAAAACTAACAAAGCGAGCGACCCTGATTTCGAGCGGTTCGATATCCGTCACGAGTTCGAGTATGGCGTCACCGACCGGCTCCAGCTCGCCTTGTATTTCGCGGATTGGCGGCACGAGAAGTCCTCGACGGAATCCGGCAAGACTGAGTTCCGCGATGTCGCGATCGAGGTCATTTACAACCTGACAGATCCTAACACCACGCCCTTTGGCTCGGCGATCTATGGTGAAATCAAGGGCAGCGACGACTTTATCGAGTTAGAAGCTAAGCTGCTGCTCCAGAAAAATCTGGGATCGTGGATGTTCGTTTACAACATCGGTGGCGAAATTGAATGGGAAGACGATTACCTGAACGACGAGGCGGAGTTGTTCCAATCCGCCGGGGTCAGCTATCAAATCAGTCCCTCGTGGTCGGTGGGAGCGGAGTTGCTTCACGAAATCGCCGTGCCGGATGTGGACACCATCGGCGACAGCGGCGTTTACATGGGGCCGAATGTTTCATGGCGGAACAACCGATTCTCCGTGGCCCTCACCGGTCTTTGGCAGGTCACCTCGCTGTCCGACGAGCCTGATTTCCAACTCCGCACCATCTTCGCGCTGGATTTCTAATCATGGAAGCGAACCGTCGCGACTGGGCCACCCTCCGTCACACCCTCGCGGGGGTGGCGGTCGGGATGCTGGTTTTTTCTTGTGCGCCGAGCTTCACTGCGCCGCCTGTTAGCCCGCAGCTTGTGAAAACTTCGCCAGCACCTCAGTCTCGGCTGGAGCGCGGCTACCAGGTCCATCAGGCAAAGTGCGCGAAGTGCCACGCGTTTGAAGATCCTGCCGACTATGGGGTGGAAGAACTCACGCAGGAGATCATGCCGGAGATGGCGAGGAAATCCAAACTGGATGCCGCCGACGCGGATGCGGTGCTCGCTTATTTGTTAGCCGCTCGCAAGTTGCCGCCGCCGACTCCGTGAATCGGGGTTGATCATCGGTCGCGAATGCTTTTACCGTGCGCCCATGTTTGGCGGTATCAAAGATAGTCTCACTTCCTCAGCGGCGAAATCCATGTTGGCCTCCCGGCTTGATCGGTATGGGAAACTCACGGAATTGCAGATCCGCAGCCGGGACAAAACCATCAACCTGGAGCTGTTGCTAGAAGGTGAGGAAATCCCGGTAGGCATCCTAGTGGAGCGCTACCGGACCACCGGAAAAACCGGCGAGCACACGCTGGTGGTGGAGCAAGTTTCCGCGACGCGGCCGTGGTTGCAGAATTTATTGCAGGATTTGCTGGTGGAAAAGCCGTTGTCGGTACCGGCCATCGTCCTGTTAGCCCTCGGCAAACCGGAGGACTGATCAAGCCGCGCTGGCCGGAGCTTGGATGAGGAGGCACTCCTCGAGAAATGGCTGGAGCGTGTAGAGAAGCGCCGATCCTTGTTGCTGGAATTGATCGCGGAAGCGGTCTTCGATCCGGCGCAGGGCGTATTCGAGATCGGCGATGACGACATCGCTGGGATGGCCCCGGACGACGGCCATCATGGTGACGAAGCGACCGGCGCGGGCGATGACATGGCGCTGGTCCGGGAGTTCGAAGGAATCACGCAGTTTCCCGGATTCATCGCGAAGCTGCATCGCTAGGCGCTGGACCGAGCTTTCCACGCGGCGGGGCGACGAGTGGCGGGCCGGATCGCAACTCGCAAACGAGACGAGCGCGAGGCTGGCGGCATCCACCAAGAAAACTTCGCCGATTTGGAAGCGGTGGGTTTTCTCGAAAAAGATGTCCTCGTAAGTGCGACTGGTAAAAAGCGCTTGCAGATGCCAGATGAAACGGTCGAAGGCACCGGGTGGTGGAACGGTCGCGAGCCGGGGGTGGACTCTGCGAGTGCCCGCCGAATGGTGGCGCGTAGCATCGGCTCCAAGTAGTTGTCCATGACGTTTTCCTTGGTGTAAATGGCGCTGTGAACGACGTGCTCGATGATCGGCGCGAATGCTTGAACTAGGTCGGCATCGGAAAATTCTGGCACATCTTGGCGGACCAGGCCGCTTGAAGAGTGGGCAGCTGGGGCATTTCCCGGAGTGAAATCGCTGGCAGTGGCCGAAGGAACCGGAGTGAGCTTGGAAGCCTGAACTGCGGAAGACGCCGCCGATTCTTCGACCGACAGTGGCGGTAACTTCGGCGACGGCCATGGACTGGCCGTGGGATCGGTAGAAATCGGCAGCGGCTGGCGACTCCATGCCGGTGATTTGACGGCGGGTGCGTCAAGGCCCTGGGTCGGTCCCGTGATCGGGAGCGGAGTGAGAGGATCGGGCATTTAGGGGGCGGCGGAGCCAGGGTTAAACGAGGAGGGCGATAAGCTATCCGCAAGAGCTCGCGCGGCAACTGCGATTTGACTAAAGCGCGCCTCAAGGGATTCCTGCTGCACAGTTTGGCTTTCTAAGTGCGCGAGCTGGGACTCCGTGCGTGCCCACAATTCACCGACTTCACTGCGGAGTTGGGTGGCGATGCGAGTGTCTCGCTCATGCAAATGGACGTTGATCGAGCTTTGCCAATCCGTGAGCCAGGTGCCGAGCCGGTTCTCAAGCTGGTTGATCGAGCGTGGTTCGGGTTCACTCGCTTTCATGACGGCCACCTTCTGGATCTGGTCGGCAAGCCGCTGGGTTTCTTCCCGGTATTGGGACAAACGCAGCTCAGTTTGTTGGCGATTGGACTCCATCAGCCGCTCGACGTTGTCTTTCAGCGCCGCGAGCGTTTCATGGGTGGGAGAAAATCGCCCATCCAGTGGAGGAGTGGCCACGGAGGAAGGTGACACGCCAGTTTCCAGCATGGTGACGCGTTGTTCCAAACGTTCGAGATGACGACCCACGATGATTTCGCGGATGCGTTCGACTGTTTGGGATGGATTGAGAGGTGGTGAGTAGGGGGACATTGTGACTCGCCGGGGGGGAGTTCCAGATCCCAGGGGGAATCTGAAACACGGTTGAGGTGGTGCGCCGTGACCGTATGGAAACTTCTCGGTTTGTAAATAAGTTCCACGAAATTTTGCCCCCCCATGATCGCGGGTATCGGCCAGCGCAGAGAATTTGGGCATTGAGGCTGAGGACGCAGTGAAAAACTTGAATCGGTGAAAGACACCGCGCGAGGAATCGGGTAAACAGTTGCCAATGTCCGAGGGTAACGAGGAGAAAGTGGAGAAACTGGATGAACGCGACGCGATTTTGGTGCAGGGCTACGCGAAAACTCGAAAGAGTCTGATTGCGCGGCTGGACAACTGGGAGGACCAGCGGACGTGGGATGAATTCTATCAGACTTACTGGCGCCTGATCTACTCCGTGGCGGTGAAAGCGGGGCTGCGTCAGGACGAGGCGTTCGATTGCGTGCAAGAAACGATTTTATCGATCGCCAAGCAGAGCAAGAAAAAGCTCTACGATCCCGAGCAAGGTTCCTTTAAAACTTGGCTGATGAACATGACGCGCTGGCGGATCAACGACCAATTCCGCAAGCGCAAGAAAGACACCGCGATGATCACCGGCGAGTGGGAAAACGACCGCAAGACTGCGGTGATCGACCGGGTGGAAGACCCAAACGGCGACGTTTTGTCCCGATTGTGGAATGTGGAGTGGAAGAAGAACGTCGCCGATGCCGCGCTGTCGCGGGTAAAGGCGCAGGTCTCGCCCAAGCAATATCAGATTTTCGATTGTTATGTGATCAAGCAGTGGGACGCGAAACGAGTGCAAGACCAGCTCCACGTGAGCATGGCCCAGGTTTATTTGGCGAAGCACCGCGTGGGTGCCGTGCTCAAGCGCGAACTCGCCAAACTCGAAGACGAAGCCGATGGCGATTAAAATCCGGCCGAACCCAGCGATCCCCGATCATGAAGTCCTGCGCAAGATCGGCGGCGGAGCGTATGGCGAGGTCTGGCTGGCGCGCGGGGTGACCGGCGCGCTGCGGGCGGTGAAAGTGGTGTGGCGCGAGGATTTCGAGGACGCGCGGACCTTCGAGCGGGAGTTCGAAGGGATTTTGAAATTCGAGCCAATGTCGCGGGATCACCCAGCATTGGTGAATATCCTGCACGTCGGGCGGAGTCCGGACGGGGTTTCCTTTTATTACTATGTGATGGAACTGGGCGACGACGTGACGTCCGGCCAAGACATCAACCCGATCGAGTACGAGCCGCGCACTCTGCGGGCGGACAATCACCAAGGCTTGGGCACCCAGTGGGACACCAGCGTCTGCATCGACGTCGGCCTGCGCCTGGCCGAGGCGTTAGATCACTTGCACGAGCGGGGGCTGGCCCACCGCGACGTGAAGCCGTCTAACGTGATTTTCGTCAACGGTCGGGCGAAACTGGCGGACATCGGGCTGGTGGCGACGCGCGGCCAGCGGACCTTCGTCGGCACCGAAGGATTTGTCCCACCGGAAGGGCCAGGCTCGGCTCAGGCGGACGTTTATAGCCTAGGCAAGGTCTTGTATGAAATCGCCACGGGCAAGGACCGGATGTCATTTCCCGAACTGCCGGACGTGATCCCCGAGGGGGCGGATCGGAAGCGCTGGCTGGAGTTGAACAAAATCATCTGCGACATCTGCGAGCCACGGATTTCCAAGCGCAAGATCTCTACTGCCGCCGATTTAGCAGACGCCTTGCGCTGCCTCCAGCGCGGGAAACGCCGCCGCCAAAGCGGGCTTGCGGTGTGGATGACCACGCTGGTCCTAGCTGGCTTCGTCGGCTGGGTGGGCTGGATCACCGTCAAGGACAGCGACTGGATGAAGAAGGTGAATACCATCAGCAAGCCGACTCCTCCGCAGATGGGGATGCTCAAAGTGGTGAGTTTTCCCGAAGGAGCTGAGGTCTTCGATGGCTCGGGAAAATCGTTGGGCACCACCAGCATTTTTGTCCCGGCCAGCGTGGGCGGGGAATTTTCCTTCACGATCAAAAAATCCGGCTACAGCGACGCCACGGTCAAGGGCAAGGCTCAGCCGACGATTGTGAGTGAGCCGCAGCTCGTCCCCGTGACCCTCCAAGTTTACTCACCGCCGCAGCTCGGGGAAAAGTGGGATGACCATCTCGGGAATTCCTATCAGCCCGTTGGTCAAGAACACGTCAGCTCAAGCTTCATGACCAAGGCGGATTGGGAAAAATTTGCCCGCGCTATCAAGCCGTCCGGGAAACCCGTGGAGTTCCTTAAATTTTCCCAAAACGGTCAACCAGTGGAAGTGGTTCTCACTGCTGCCAAGGAGGCGGCGGCTTTTTGTGATTGGTTCCGCGACGGTGGAATCAAGGCAGGTTTCCTCACTGACGAGCACGAAGTCATCCCGGTGATGGAGAGTTCCTTCGAGAATCCGGCTCTCAGCGAGCGCGCCCGCAACGATTCATTGAAGCCGTTCCGGGTGCAGGTCCGGCAAGTCGCTTACGGGGAAATCACTCTCACCACCGATCCGCCGGGCGTCGAAGTTTACCTGAACGCGAAGTCGGACGCCACCAACCGCGAGTCGAAGGGATCCACCGACCCACGCTTGGTCATCCCCAAGTTGAAGCCCGGTGATTGGCAACTCTATCTCGTGAAAGAGGGCTACAAGCCGCTGCCCATCGACATCAAGGTCAACGAGGGCGAGAAAGTGGTTCGAAGTGTGACCTTGGAGAAAAACTTGGGAGTGGTGTTCGGGAAAATCTGGGCGAACAGCATTGGCATGAATTTTGCCCCGCTCGGTGCGGATCTCATGGTCTCGGTCTGGGAGACGCGCGTCAGTGACTATCAGCGATTTCCCAAGGAATCGCGCCGTGCCGCAGCGCGCCCTCCCGATTTTCCCCAAACCCCGGACCATCCAATCGTCAACGTTTCCCGCGAGGATGCACAGGCGTTTTGTAAATGGCTAACCGAGAGTGAGCGCAAGTCCCAACGCATCGCCGACACCCACATTTACCGCCTTCCCACCGACTTGGAGTGGAGCACGATGGTGGGCCTCCGCGAGGAAGAGGGGATTAGCCCCGGCTGGCGCGACGCCCGCAAACAAGCGGTCTATCCGTGGGGCGTCTCGTGGCCACCGGATCAAATCGTCGGCAACTTCGCCGATCTAACTGCCGCCGCCACGCCGGGCGTGTCGATTGATCGCACGATCTCTAACTACAACGACGGCTTCGCGTTCACCGCTCCCGTGGGATCATTTCCGCCGAACTCCGCCGGCTTCTACGACCTCAGCGGAAATGTCCAAGAGTGGGTGGAGGATGAATACTCCAAGCTCGGGAAAAACTTGTTAGGCGTGCTGCGCGGCGGCGGCTGGAGCACCTTCCAGTCCGAGAATTTGCTAGCCGGCTCGCGCAACGCCGTGCCTCCGACTTACCAAGATGCGATCTACGGCTTCCGCGTGGTGCTCGCCAAAGTCCCGCCGAAATCCGAATGACCAATTTTCTAACAAACGACTCCTACCATGGTTGAAATCAAACTCGCATACGAAGGCGACCTGCATTGCAGCGCCACCCATTTGCCTTCCGGCAACACGCTTGTCACGGATGCCCCGCTCGATAATAACGGCCTCGGCCTCGCGTTTTCGCCCACCGATCTGCTTGCCACCGCGCTCGGCTCTTGCATGGCAACTGTCATCGGTATCCTCGCCAAACGCAAAGGTCTCGCGGTGGAAGGCATGACCGTGAACGTCCGGAAATTCATGTCGGACGACCAACCGCGCCGCGTCAAACGGCTCGAACTCGACCTGCAAATCCCGCTGCCCGCGTCTCACCCGGACCGTAAACTGCTAGAAAGCGCCGCGCATGGTTGCCCGGTCCATCACAGCATCCATCCAGACATCGAGGTGGTGATGAAATGGCTCTGGCGGGAAGAGTGAGCTGCGAGTTCGAGACAAGTGCGCCTAAACCGAAACGCGGGGAGCGATCCACCGGCAGAATTCGTGAGAAAATAGTTGCGCGAAGTGGGGTCAGCAGCCACGTTTTTCGCGTAACCTCATAAAACAAGGTAATTAACTAAGGATTATGCTTCCCGAGCACGCCCCATTCAATTCTGACCAGCGCCGCGCGCTGGATTCGCTACTTTCCGGCCTCGATCCCGTCCAACGCGGCTGGCTCAGCGGATTCCTCGCAGCTTCGGGTCCGCCCGCCATTTCCGCGCCCGCAGCGGTCGCCGCTGGCAAGCTCACGGTTCTTTACGGAACCGAGTCAGGGAACTCGGAAACGTTGGCGGATCGCACGGTGAAAGCCGCGAAGAAGCGTGGATTCCAGGCGATCATGAAAAACATGTCCGAGATTTCTCCGGCAGATTTGGCGAAGGCCACCAATCTTCTCGTGATCGTTTCCACGTGGGGTGATGGCGATCCACCGGAGACAGCGGTTTCGTTTTACAAGGAGTTCATGAGCGCGGAAATCTCGCTCTCTAACGTCCGTTTCTCAGTCTGTGCGCTGGGAGATACGTCGTACGAGAAATTCTGCCAGACCGGCAAGGACATCGACGCGCGGCTCGAAGGTCTCGGCGCAGCGCGGATTTCCGCCCGCCAGGATTGCGATCTGGACTACGAGGAAGCCTACGCGACTTGGTTAGAAAGCTCGCTCTCCGCGCTCGCGCCCGCTACGGCGGCGGTGGTGGAATTTGCCAGACCAGCGGCTGCGCTTACCACCGAGTTTGGGAAAAAGAATCCATTTCCCGCTGAGACCATCGATACGGTGATTCTCAATGGCGAAGGCTCGTCCAAGGAGACCTTGCACCTCGAGTTTTCGCTCGCCGCCTCCGGGCTTTCCTATGAACCAGGCGATGCCTTGGCCGTCATTCCGCTGAACGCGCCAGACGTCGTGAAGGCGATCATTCAAGCCGCCAAGCTGACGGGAAATGAAGAGGTTGAGGTGAAGAACGTAGGCACCAAGTTGCTCGCCGACGCGCTTCGTGAGGACTGCGACATCACCGCGCTTTCCCGCGCCGTGCTGACGAAACTCGCCGCTGCCGCCGACTCGGCTCTGCTGCGCGAGTTGCTCGGCGAGGACGCGAAGGAGCGCTTAAAGGAATTCAACGATGGTCGTGAAATCATTGACGCTATTCTTAAATTCGCTCCGAACGGACTCACGGCTGCGGCCCTCACCGGCATTTTCCGAAAGTTGCCGCCGCGTCTTTACTCGATTGCTTCCAGCCCGCTGGCGCACACCGATGAAGTGCATCTAACGGTGGCTGCGGTCCGCTATGACACTCATGGCCGCGAGCGCAAGGGCGTGTGCTCCACCTATCTGGCGGACCTCGTGAAATCGGGAGATTCCGTGCAGGTCTTCATCCAGCCGAACAAGAACTTCCGCCTGCCTGCGGACGGTTCCACTCCGGTCATCATGGTCGGTCCAGGCACCGGCGTCGCACCATTCCGCGCCTTCGTCGAGCATCGCGCGGCGCTCGGCAGTCCGGGGAAGAATTGGCTGTTCTTCGGCGACCAACATTATACCTACGACTTCCTCTATCAACTCGAGTGGCAGGATTTTCTCAAGGACGGCGCACTCACCCGACTCGATGTCGCATTTTCCCGCGATCAACCGGAGAAGGTCTATGTGCAGGATCGCATGATTCAGCAAGCGAAGGAACTGTATCAATGGCTGGAAGAAGGTGCGCATTTCTATGTCTGCGGAGATGCCAATCGCATGGCGCACGATGTCCACGAAGCACTCATCTCCGTCGTGGAAAACCAAGCGGGTATTTCCCGCGAAGCTGCCGAGGTCTATGTTGAGGATCTCAAGAAAACCAAACGCTATCAACGCGACGTTTATTAAAAAAGACTGAAGACTTTAAGACGCAAGAGAAGAGCTAGAACTTCCTGTCAATTATCCACTTTAACTATCCACTTTCTTATGGCTGAGAAAAAACTTTCCGCTAATGAATATATCAAGACCCGCAGCAATTACTTGCGCGGCACCATCGTCGAGGGACTCGCGGACCTTTCCACCGGCTCGATGGTCGAGGATGACCAGCAGCTCCTGAAGTTCCACGGCACCTATCAGCAGGACGACCGCGACATCCGCGCGAATCGCCGCAAACACAAGCTGGAGAAGGCTTACTCTTTCATGATCCGCATCCGCGTGCCCGGTGGCGTTGCTAGCTCCCATCAGTGGTTGGAAACTGATCGTCTGGCCACGCAGTTCGCGAACGGCACCATCAAACTCACCACCCGCCAGGCGTTCCAATTTCATGGCATCATTAAAACCAATCTAAAGCGCACCATCGCCGAGATCAACCAAGCCGCGATGGATACCATCGCTGCCTGTGGCGATGTGAACCGCAACGTGATGTGCAACCCGAATCCCTATCTCTCAGAAATTCACGCGCAGGCACTGAAGACGGCGCAGGACATTTCCACTCATCTAACGCCGCAGACGCGCGCCTATCATGAGATCTGGCTCGACGGTGAAATCGTCAAGACGAGCGAGGAAGATCTCGAGCCGATCTATGGTAAAACTTATCTGCCGCGGAAGTTTAAGATTACCATCGCGGTGCCGCCTTCCAATGATGTTGATATCTATGCAAACTGCCTGTCATTTATCGCCATCGTCGAGGGTGGAAAACTCGTCGGCTACAACGTCGCCGTTGGCGGCGGTATGGGTTCGACTCATGGTAACGATGCCACCTACCCGCGGATCGCGGACGTGATTGGCTTTTGCACCCCGGAGCAGGTTGTGGATGTTGCGGAAAAAGTCGTGCTGGTGCAGCGTGACTTCGGCGACCGGACGGATCGGAAACATTCGCGCTTCAAATACACCGTGGACGGTCACGGCCCGGATTGGATTCTCGCCAAGCTCAATGAGTATCTCGGCTACGAACTCGGACCGGTCCGCGAATTCAAATTCGAAGACAACGGCGACCGTTACGGGTGGGTCGAGGATGCCAATGGCAACTCGCACCTCACGCTGTTCATCGCCGGTGGTCGCGTGCTCGACACGCCGTCTTACCCGATGCGCACCGGCCTCCGCGAGATTGCCAAGATCCACGACGGTGACTTCCGCCTCACTGCGAATCAGAATCTAATCATCGCTAATATTTCCCCGGCCAAGCGTCCTGAGATCGAGAAACTGTTGGAGCAATATGGCATCAAGGACAGTCACCTGAAGAGCGCGCTGCGGCTCAACTCGCTGGCGTGTGTGGCCCTGCCGACTTGCGGCCTGGCTCTCGCGGAAGCCGAGCGTTTCCTCCCAGAGCTGATCACCGAGCTTGAGGGCTCGCTTGAGGAAATCGGCCTGCGCCACGATGCGATCACCATCCGCATGACCGGTTGCCCGAATGGTTGCGCCCGCCCGTTTATTTCCGAGATCGGCTTCGTCGGTCGCGGTCCAGATAGCTACAATGTCTATCTCGGCGGTGGTTTCGCCGGCCAGCGCTTGTCGAAACTCTACCGGGAGAATGTGACTTCCTCGGAAATCAAACCGCTGTTAGCGCCGATCTTTTCGCGCTACGCGAAGGAGCGCAGTGACGGCGAACGCTTCGGCGATTTCTGCATCCGCGCGGGCTATGTCGTCGCCACCATCCAAGGCCCGGATTTCCATAAGAACCTCAAGCCCGAGGCGCTCGCCTCTGTGTGATAAGCAGCGGGCATCCTGCCCGGAGCCAAATTACGCCCACCATGGAAGCGCTTAAATTCGAACTCCCGCCTGTCATCTCACTGGGCATCAACGCGGCGGAACTCTCCGCCGCGCTCGCTCCATTGCGCGCCGGCGAGCGACTTCGCCTGCTTTACGAGCAGCTCGGCGACCGCCTCGTCGCGTCCACCAGCTTCGGCCTGCAAGCGGCCATCATGCTGCACCTGATCCACGAACACGCGCCGAAGATTCCCGTCGTTTTCATCGACACCGGTTTCCTATTTCCAGAGACCTATCAGTATGCCGAGCAGCTCACCTCCAAGCTCGACCTCGACCTGCGGATCTATCAGCCCAGCGTCTCCGCCGCACGGATGCAGGCGCTGTGGGGAAATCTTTGGGAAAACGGCAAGGACGGCGCGGACCGCTACGGCCTGCTTACTAAAATCGAACCCATGAACCGCGCCCTGCGCGAGACCGGGGCCGATGTCTGGCTCAGTGGCCTGCGCCGTTCGCAGTCGAACTCCCGCGTGGACCGGCCCTTCGTCGAGCAGCAGAAAAAGACCGTCAAAGCCTATCCGATCCTCGATTGGGCAGACGCGCAGGTGGATCTTTATTTCCACCAAAACGGCCTGCCGCGCCATCCATTAGCGGAGAAGAGCTACGTCACGATGGGCGATTGGCACAGCACCCGTCCGGTCGTGGATGGCGACGTAGAAGCCACTCGTTTCAACGGCGAAAAGTTCGAGTGCGGCTTGCACCTTGACTCGGGTTCTCCGGATTTCCAGATCTGAGTATTCGGGGAAATTGAAAGATTGCGCTCCCTCCTACGATCAGCGATGGATTCCCCGCATCATGGACCGCATTACCGCCTTCTATCGCTCCTGCAATCTCACCGAGGTTCTCCCGCCCGGGGATCTGCGCAACGTCGATTGTGACAGGGGCAGAGAAGGCGGCGTCGCTCCCATTCTTGCCGAGGATTTCAAGCTCGCGGACCCCGAAAAGCCCCTCCACCGCATGTTCACCGGCCACCTCGGCGTCGGGAAAAGCACCGAGCTGCAAAAACTCCGCCAGATCCTCTCACTCCTTGGAAATTCCGATGTCATCTACTTCGACATCAGCGACCACCTCGACAAACGCATCGCCGATCTCCAACTCACCGATTTGGACATCCTCATCGCCGAGCGCGTCGTGGACCACTTCAAGGGTAGGAAAATTCCCTTGGAAAATGTCTTCTTCAAGGACTTCGCCGACCGCTTCCGCCAGATCCTCCTCACCGAGATTAACCTCACCAAAGCCACCATCTCCCCCAAGATCGCCGCCTTCGAGACCATCGAGCTTGGCCTTGGCGAGATCGTCGCCGAGATCAAGGACGGCCCGGACTCCAGCCGCAGTATTCTCCGCAAAGCCATCGCCGAGACCCGCTCCTCCCTCAGAAAAGGACTCGACGACATCCTCGCTCTGGCCCGCGTGAAGCTCGGCAAAAACATCCTCCTCATCGTGGACGGGGTTGAGAAAATCCCCAGCTCCCGCCACGAGGAAATCTTTATCGATGGAGTGCCGGAGCTTGTGGACATCTGCGCCCACGTCCTCTTCACCGTCCCCATGCAGCTCACCTACCACCGCCGTTTCAGCGAGACGCGGATGGCCTTCGCCCAGGATCCGTGCACCGTCTCCATGATCCATCCAGACACCGCGGAGGGCATGGACTGCCTGCGGGAAATCCTCGCCACCCGTTGCGACTACGCCAGCCAGCCCGGCAGGAGCGACGTGCCCTTCACCCTGCCGGATGTTTTTGAAACCCCCGCGCTTTGTGACCACCTCTGCCGCCAGAGCGGCGGCCACGTCCGCCAGCTCCTCATTTTCATTCAGTCCGCCCTCACGCGTTGCAAGGATTTCCCCATCACCGCCGCTGCCGTGGAGGATGCCCTGCGCGACTACCGCATCGGCATGACCCGCCAAATCAGTTCCGACCTCTGGCCCTGGTTGCGCCACTTCCGCAGCGGCATTCTCAAAAGCATGCCCGAAGGCATCCCGGACAACGTCCGCCGGGACAACATCAACCAGCTCATCGTTTACGAATACATCAACGGAGACTCCACCTACGACGTCGCCCCCGAGATCCGGAAATTCGCCGCTTTCAAAGATGGAGACCCCGCCTGAGGACGATCCCGCAGCCGTCGAGTCCATCCGCCGCTTTCTGGAGTGGAAAAACGGGGAATTCGGCCTCCTCATCGCCACCTGCAATGACGCCGCCACGCGGGACGCGGCCATCCGCGAGTTGGCGAGAACCTCCACCGGCACCCAGCTCCTCCTCGCCCTGCCGGAGGGCACGGCGGACCCCTTGGAAATCCCGCTCCACGCCATCCTCGGCCAGCCACCCGCCGCCCTCCACCTCGTCCAGCTCGAGCGCAGCGTCCCCAGCGATGAATCAAATATCGCCCCGCTCCACGCCCTGAATCTCCGCCGCGGCCAGTGGGAAAAGCTTGGCTGCCCCGTCGTCCTCTGGGTGCCGGACTACCTCCTCGGCCTGCTCCTCCGCCACGCCCCGGACTTTTCCAGTTGGCGCAGCGGCTCTCCGCGCGTGGCTACCGTCGGTTCCCTTGCTTCGTCAGGGGCCAGTGCATCCTTGTCTCTGGACTCCGGAGATGCAGACTTACTCTTCCATCCTCCGTTTTCGGACTCTAAACAACGCCCCATTCGACTGGCAGAGTTAGAAGAGCGGTTGGCCGCGTATCCAGATGTAGTACCTGCAGCCGCCCTAGGTTGGTTAGGTGAGGCAGCACTGCTTTACGCCTTGGAAAAAAGACCTTTGGACGCTCGCCACGCCGCAGCTCGTTTTTACAATTCTCTCTCGAATGATCAGATGCCTGTCTGGTTCAGATTTATGCCGCGCTTGGCGCGTGCACTTGGCATGGCTGGGAGTATAGGGGAAGCCTTGAGAACTGCCGGGGAGTACCGTGACGCTGCCAAAGCTATGGCAACCAATAACCCAGAAGATCGGCGGTTTTGGCTTATAGTTGGAAGTGCCTACCTAACCATCGGCAACATCTTGGTAGAGTCGGGCGAAACAAGAAAGGCCTTGGCGGAATATGAGAAAGCGTTGGCAATAGCGCGTGAGATCGGTGACAAGCATGGGGAAGGAAGTGCGCTTGGCAATCTAGGTAACGTGTATTTCTTTTTGGGTGATGCTGAAAAGACCATTGAATATTGCGAAGAGCAGTTGCAACTCGCCCGCCAGATTAGTGACCGGAATAGCGAGTGCAACGCACTGAGTAATATCGGACTAGCGCACTTTAGTTTGGGTAATCCGTATGAGGCTATCGAGTTTAACGAGAAAGCTTTGCTGGTGAGTCGCGAAACCGCGAATAGGCGCGGGGAGTGCGCTGCGCTGGGCAACCTCGGTACCGTACACCTCTCACTGGGGGATGTGCGGAAGGCCGTTGGATATCTCGATGAGTGTCTGGCGATAGCCCGCGAGATTGGGGACCGGCGCGAGGAGGGGGGGGCACTGGGTAATCTCGGCAACGCAAACGTTGAGTTAGGGCATCCGCTGGAAGCTATCGGTTACTACGAGAAGCGTTTGGTGATTGCCCGCGAGATTGGTGATCGTCGCAGCGTGGGGACTGCTCTTTGGAATTCCGCCATGGCCTATGAATCTTTAGGCCAGCGGGAAAAGGCGGTAGCACTTCTGAATGAGGCACTGGTGATTCTTGAAGCCATAGAAGATCCTTATGCGGGTAAAATTCGGAAGACCCTCACCCGCTGGAAAACCCCAGCCCCCGCTGACGCATAAACCCGGCGATAGAAAACCCACCCATCCAAGAAACACATCCATGTTACGTTACCGGGGATATGATTGGGCGCTGGTTCATGGGGAATCCCTCTTCGAGGTCTATCTCGGCCGCCCCGACAGCAAGGGGTCCAAGGCGCAGTGGAACCTGAAGGCACAGTTCATCGCGGTGGGGCCAGAATGGCGGCGCTGCTCCAATATGGACCGCCCGCACTTCTTCATCGAGATCTCCGATTTCGACCTCACACCTGGCGACTGGCGGCACCTTACCGAAGTGGATTTCTGGAACAAGGAAACCTCCGCAAGTTGGCTGCTGGACGACTCCGAGTATCCCAATCCCGGCTGGTTCCGTGCCGAGTTTCTAAGCTCCTTTCGCGAAGGGCGGGAGCGCATCGCCACCGACTTCGGGGATGCGAACTGGCGCGTCGTCCGCCTCGACGGCCCGCTCGTCACCATCGAACTCAGTGGCGATACCGATGGCGCACCACCCCTCACTCCCACTCCCGAGATGGCCACCACCGGCCCCGCCGCCGAGGGGGCGCAAGAGGAGCCGCACGACACCGGCCAGCACGAGGTTTATCTCTTGGAAACCATCCCTTTCGGCAAAATCAACGTCAGAGTGCCGCGCAATGCCAGCGATCCCTTCGCCCATGCCGAGCTGCTTGCCCGCCGCCACCTCAAGACCCCCGCCGCTGACCACATGGTCCTCAGAGACCACAAGGACCACCCTAACGAATCCATCCGCGGCGACCTCTATGTGGACCTCCACGTCTTCGGCTACCAAGGCACCTGAAAATCCCCAACCCCGCACCCATTTACCCCCATGGCCTGGACCGAGTGGCACCACCAAGTGCTCCCCATCGCCGAGCAGGAAGCGCTCATTTCCTGCTCCCTTCAATCGCCCTTTTCCCAGGCCCGTGCCCAGAGCTGGTCCCTGAGTCTCGACCACTTCGTTAAAAATCCCGAAATAAAAGTGCGCGGCGGCCTCGAGCTCGCCCTCTTCATCGAGGTCGAAAACCTCGGATTCCAGCTCGAAGACTGGCGCCACATCGGCAGGCAGGAAATCCTAGCCACCCCGGACTGGCACACCCGCGCCGAGCACATCGGCGCGTATGGCGGCATTGAGAATACCTGGCTCTCCGTCGGCACCATGGAGCAAGACCCCGGCACCGGGAAATGGCAGCGCAACGAGTGGCGGGCGGACTACTTCCGCCTCACCTTCAGCCCGCCCACCGGCTACCTTTTCCCCCTCGAGCTCGAGGCATGGCTCATGAAGGAAGAAGCCTTCCACACCGGCCAGCCCCTCCGGCCCGAGGAAATCCGCGCCATCCCCCAAGGCCCGCCGAACCTACGCGTCATTGCCCTCGCCAGATTCGAGCGCGGCCACATCACCATTGAGGCCGGCCACCCGGACCCCATCGCCACCGCCCGCCAGCGCCTCGCCCAAGCCATCCGCCTCCACGAGCCCGGCGAAATGTCCGTCAAATGGTGGGCCGAGACCGAACGCAGCAACAAAAAAAAGGAACTGCCCCCACCCCCCAGCGAGCTGCGGCTCAGCGACGTTTCCTTCAAGACTCTGTGATCTTCCCACCCACTTCCGCGTTTTCTTAAGCCTTCCTGCGGCGGGCATCAAAAATTACCGATCTTTTTAAAATTGCAGGTTTTCCGTAAAATCACTTTTGATTCTGCAAAAAGAACGCATCATTCCTCTCGTGATCCTCAGCTTTTCGTTTTCAAACTTCCGCGCCTTCAAAGACGTGCAGACCCTCAATTTCGATGCAGGGAAGGCGGACAAGGAGCTTGCGGGGAACTGTTTCACGCCGGAGCTGCCCGGCCAGAAGGAAGCTTCGTTCGTCAAAGCGGTGGCACTCTACGGCGCGAATGCAAGTGGCAAGAGCAGCGTGCTGGATGCCCTGAAATGCCTCGCCACCTGGGTCGCCGGTTCGGCAAATATCGTCGATCCCGAAGATCCCATCACCGGCATAGAGCCGTTTGCCCTAAGTCCCGGAGGCGCAGCCGAGCCCACCGCGTTTGCCATCGTCTTCATCACCGGTGGGCTGCGTTATGAGTATCGGGTGGCGGCCACCCGCGAGCAGATTTTCCACGAATCCCTGCGCGCCTTCCCCACCGCGAAGGCACAAGTCTGGTTCTCCCGCGATTGGAGCGAGGAAAAGCAGCGCTACGAATGGACCCCGGACCGCCCCAGCGGCTACCAGCCGGACGCGAAAATGCGCGAGTTCACCTTGCCGAACGTCCTTTTCCTCTCCAAGGCCATCAGCCTCGGGGACGTCCAACTCGAGCCGATCTATCGTTGGTTCAAGGAGGGCATCCGTTTCTTCGATCTCAGCGTGCAGATGCGGGGCGTGGATAATGAATTCACTGTCCAGGAATTTGAAAAAGATTCCGCGCTTTCTAGGCAAGTCGTCGCGCTCTTGAGCCACGCGGACATCGGCGTGATCGGCGCGGAGCTGCCAGAACGCGATGAGGCGCTTGACTTGATGTTTTCGGAAATCTGGAATTCGATTAAAGACGGGGAAGGGAGAGTTGAGCAGCTATTTGAGGAATTGAAGAAAGCCGACTTCTCCCGCTACCTGGAAGAATTCCGCAAGAGAAAGCCCTCACGCACATCCGGCCCCGCCAATCGCATCAAGCTCCTCCACCGCAGCAAGGATGGCGAAAGTGTGGCGCTCCCTTGGTCCGCCGAGTCCGCTGGCACCCGCCGCCTCTTCACACTAGCCGGGCCGCTTTTGAACATTCTCCGCAAGGGCCAGGTCGTCTGCATTGATGAGCTGGACACCAGCATCCACCCCAAGATGGTGTGCGAAATCTTGCGCCTCGTTTTCAATGCGGAAACCAATCCCGGCGGAGCGCAGATCCTTTTCACCACGCACAATCCGCTTTTGCTCGATCCCACACTGCTGCGCCGCGACCAGGTCTGGTTCACCGAGAAAGACGCTGCGGGCGAATCTCACCTCTATCCCCTCACCGATTTCCACCCGCGGAAGGACGAGTCCTGGGCACGCGGCTACATGGCTGGTCGCTACGGTGGCATCCCCTACATTCCGCATGGCCTGCTGGGTTCCCCGGAGGAGCTGCAATCCGAGCCGGGGGAGGACTCCTAAGCCATGGCAGCCCAGCAATGGTGGAAGGAAGAAGCCGCCCGCAGCATCGAGCGCAAGGCCGCTGCCCGGCGGAAGGAAGGCGGCGTGAATCCCGGTGATTCCTTTCTCATCGTCACCGAGGGCACCGTCACCGAGCCGCTCTATTTCCAGTGCTTGCGGGATGAGATGAAGCTTTCCGTGGTGGAGATTCACGTCCAGCCCGGGGATGGCTCACACCCGCTCAAAGTCATCGCCACCGCCGTGCGCCTGGCGGAGGAGCGAAAAGCCGAGATGAGGAAACAGAGAGAAAGCCAGTCGTTTTCCAAGACCTGCTTCGATCACGTCTGGGCCGTCATCGATACCGATGTGGCGGTGAGGGACGGCATCTGGGACAAGGTGAAAGCCGCCGCCTCTGCCGGAAAAGTTTCCCTGGCCCCCTCTACGCCGTGTTTCGAGTATTGGCTCATACTGCATTTGAGCTGCAGCACCGCTCCCCTCATGGATGGGGCCGCTGCCAAGGCTGCTCTTAAGACAGCAGGATTCGATTGCGCGGCTGCGGTGACCGCTGCGACTTCCGTGCGGGGTCTGATGCCCCATTGGCCTAAAGCCGTGAAGCACGCCGAACGGGTGAGAAAGCACCATCTCAAGGGAAGAACCCCAGACCCCGCCAATCCGTCCACAGACGTGGACTTTCTGCTCCGTGCGCTAGATGATTCATTGCCCGCGCCTCGGCGGAAGATTTAAGCTAAATGGCAAGGGCCGCTGCCGCTGCTCACGCCGCTGGCTGGAGCCACGCCGGACAAGCCGAATGCGAGCGGGGCGTGGGATGCCGCCGCGGGTGGCGGAGAAGATTTTCCTAACGGACGACGGGCTGACAGTGGCCGGGGCGGAGGCGCGATATAAGGTGTATGCGCTGACGGCGACCGACAACGAGGACGGGGGAGACGTGCTCACCATCGAGCGGCCGGAGTGAGTTTTTTCCCGGAGATACACCTGCCTTGACTCGGGTGTGGAAGCGGAGAAGCTACCGCCAACCTCATTCCCACCCTCATGAACATCGCCGAAAACATGGTTGCCACCGTTGGCAATACCCCACTGATCCGCCTCAACCACCTCACCGCCGGACTCGATGCCGAGATCTGCGTGAAGGCTGAGTTTTTCAACCCGCTTTTCAGCGTTAAGGACCGCATCGGCAAGGCGATGATCGAAGCCGCAGAGAAGGACGGCTCGCTTAAGGCCGGTGGCCTGATCATCGAGCCGACTTCGGGAAATACTGGCATCGCGCTGGCCTTCATCGCCCGCTCGAAGGGCTACCGCATCATCCTGACGATGCCCGAGAGCATGTCGATCGAGCGCCGCGTGTTGCTGCGGTTGTTAGGCGCAGAGATCGTTTTAACTCCCCGTGCCCGCGGCATGAATGGTGCCATCGCCATGGCCAAGAAACTCATCGGGGAGAACCTTGGCGCGTTCGGCCCTGGTCAATTCGACAATCCGGCGAACCCGCAAGTCCACCGCGAGACGACCGCCGAGGAAATCTGGCGCGACACGGATGGCGAAGTGGATGTGTTCATCTCGGGAGTCGGCACCGGTGGCACCATCACTGGCGTGGGTGAAGTTCTAAAAGCGCGGCGGCCGGGCGTTAGAATCATCGCTGTGGAGCCCGCAGCCAGCCCGGTGATTTCCGGCGGTGCACCCGGCCCGCACATGATTCAGGGCATCGGCGCTGGATTCATTCCGAAAAATCTCAACGTCGCCATCCTTGATGAAACGATCCTCGTCTCTAACGAAGACGCCCTCGCCACCGCCCAAGCTCTGGCCCAACAAGAAGGCCTACCCGCGGGAATTTCCACCGGTGCGAACGTCTGGGCCTCGCTGCAAGTCGCGAAACGTCCCGAGTTCAAGGGCAAGCGCATCGTCACCCTCGGTTGCTCGTCCACCGAGCGCTACCTCTCGACCGCGCTGGCCGAAAAGGTGCGGGAAGAAGTGACGCATCTAGCAGTTCACGAGATCTAATCGGTTAGCTCCCTTCCATCGCCCAAGCCTTCGCCTTTTCGAACTGGCCCTTCCGCCAAGCGCCTCTCACCTTCATGTCGCCGATCCGGATGAATAGCTCTTTCGCGAGCTTCCGGTCGCCGGCATAGCAGGCGAGGCGGCAGTATTGGTTCAGGAAATTTTTCGATTCGGGATAGCGGGCGAGCAGCTCCTCATAGCCTTTGCGAGTCTTTCTCCACGAGGCGGAGGATTGCTTAAAAATGTTGTCATAATGGCTGCCCTGCTCGGTGACGAGGCGGGCGTAGATTTCATAGCCAATCGCTCCCGCCCGCTCGATTTCCTTCTCCGCAGCGGCTTCCCATTCTCCCGGCTCGCCGTGCCATTTCGGTAGCAAGAATTTCGCCCTCGCTAGATCGAAGGCGAAAAATTCGGGTTCTAGCTTTTTGGCTTCCAAGAAAAGCGTGTCGTATCCCTCGCGGCTCCAGCCCTGCCCGAGAGCGACCGTCTGGCTGGTCAGCCACCACACCGGGCACGGCGGAGTCAGGCGTTTGGATTGCTCTAGAAGCGTGCGGGATTCCGCGAGGCGCTCGCGGAAAAGCCGCCAGCCCTCCTCGGTGACCTCATTTGCATAGGCGCTGCTGCGGGCGTGCCAGGCATAGGTCGTTAGAAAATCGGCGCGCGCCACACACGCAGTGATCGACTCTGGATACGCCGCCTCCCACTCGCGGTGAATCGTGTCGTGGAGCTTCCACATGCTCTCCGGCTCATCCTCGCGGCAGTTTAGCGAATCGTAGAACTGGAAGATTTTCCAACTGCCGCTGCCGATCCTTTCCTTGCCAGAACGGATCTTCCCCGCAAGCGCCTCAAGCTCCGCAAATTTCCGGGTGTTATAAAGTTGGCGGGTGGAGTTGCGGAAGGCCATGAGTTCCTCCGTTTCCGCGTCCACAGTGGCTGGTCCGGTGGCTCCGGGATTCTCAACCGCGACCTCCGTCATCCGGTCATAAGCGCGAAGCACGATCAGGGCAGCACCCGCGATTCCAGCGATGACTAACAGAACGATCAAGCGTTTGTGTTGCATAGGCGCGGAGGCTTGCAGATGAGTCATGAGCTGGAAATCCCAAACGGCGTCTCAGAGGCTGGCGGGGAGGGATTTCACCCACAGCCCGGCTGCTTGCGGATCCTACTGCGCCCAGTTAGAGGCAAGGTTTTCCTGAACCCAGAGCGTCGCATCGCCCAGCTGACGGCCCGCCGTCTCTAGTCTGGACAGGGGGTAAGCGGTGGCTAGGGTGTGGCGACTTCATGCGAATCTCGGACCGCTACATTGGGAAACAGGTGCTATCAGGCACGCTGTATGCGGTGCTGGTGTTAGGGCTGGTGCTGGTGCTTGGGAACCTTTTCAAACAGATCCAACCGCTGCTGGTGGACCAGAAGGCACCGCTGGAATTGGTGATGCGGTTTGTGATTAATGTGCTGCCGCTGTCGCTGATGTACACGATCCCGTGGGGCTTTCTATCCGCGGTGTTGATGATTTTCGGGCGGCTGTCGTCGGACCATGAAATTACGAGTTTCCGGGTGGCGGGCCTAAGTCTGGTGCGGTTGGCGGTGCCGGTGTTCGTCATCGGCGCGGCGCTTTCGCTGCTCAGTCTGTGGCTAAATGTGAACGTGGTGCCGCACGCGCGGGCGTCGATCTGGCAGTTAGTTTACGAACAAGCCAAACGCGATCCCGACTCACTCCTCAAGCCTGGCGTGGTGCAGGGAGATTTCAAGGGCGACGACGAGGAAATCCAGAAACTGTTAATCGAGGGGAAATCCAGCGAGTGGGTGGAGGGATTTCATTTTTACAGCTTATCGAAGGACAAGGGGGTGACGGGAAGCGTGACCTACGTCCACGCAGCGCGGGCGGCGCTGCTCACGGATCCGGAGCCGGGGAAAAACCAACTGCGGGTGAAACTCGAAGACGCGTAGTTCGAGACCCGCAATGAAAAAGGCGAGATTCAAATGATGGTCTTCGCGCACCAGGCGGAACCGCTGGTGATCGACCTGAAAAACCCCAAAAAACCGAAGGCGAACTCGATGTCTAACGAGCAGATCCGCCAGGAAATCGCCAACGATCCGACGATGAGCGAGGACAAGAAGGGCAAGATGGAGACGGAAATCATGACGCGTTATTCGTTCTCGGCGGCCTGCTTCGCGTTCGCCTTCGTGGCGGTGCCGCTGGGCTTGCAAGCCCGCCGCCGCGAGACCACTCGTGGCCTGGTGTATAGCTTGCTGATAGGCACCGGTTATTTCCTCATCACGATGATGGCGGAGCAGTTCAAGCCGCACTCGCTGGCGATGCTGATGCTGTGGGTGCCCAGCGTGGCCTGCGTGATGTTAGGCGTGTTTCTCTTCTGGCGGGCGCGTTTCAAGTAGTCCTAAATGGCTCGATGAAAATTTTCAGAACGCTCCGCAAATCCGCCAGCAATGTCGGGGATTTCTTCGCGGCGGAGCGGGTGGAACTCGCTCCCTTCACCCGCGATCTGAAACGCTACGGTTTGCTCAAACTGCGGCACGACGCGTGGGCTGCCGCAAATGTGACGGTGCTAGCGATTGCCCAAGGCATCGCCTTCGCGGCGATCGCTGGGCTGCCGGTCGTCTATGGAATCATCAGCACGGCGGTGGCGGCGTTCGTCGCCCCGTTGTTCGCCGGCTCGCGGCACACCATCTTGGGGCCCACCAATGCGACGGCGTTTATGTTGTTCAGCTTCTTCTCGGTGAACCCAGAACTCACAGGGCGATGGAGTGAGTTGATCCCATTGTTAGTGATGATGGTGGGATTCTTCGCGACGCTGGGCGCGTTGTTCCGAGTGGCGGACTTGTTGCAGTTCATTTCGCGCAGCGTGCTGGTCGGTTACATCTCCGGCGCGGCGGTGTTGATCGTGGCCAATCAGTTGAAGCCATTTCTCGGGCTGGAGGCCTACGTCAGCGGTGAAGCATCCTCAACCTTTTTGGGGTTGTTATTCGGCTTGGCGCGGGCGCTTCCGCACACCCAGTGGGTCTCGATGTTGATCGGCGGCAGCACCTTGTTAGTCTTCGCCGCGTTCCGGCGTTGGCGGCCGACGTGGCCGGCGTTTGCCTTGGCATTGTTAATTTCCTCAGTCGTCTTCGGCTCACTGATCCACCACGGTACGGAGCCATTTCAAGGGACGGCGACCTTCGCGACCTTTGGCTTCAGCGATCTGATGTTCAAGATGCCACACCTGATCCGCCCAGGAATTTTCTCGGACATCTCATCGCTGCTCAGCATCGCCTTCGCCCTCGCCTTTCTCGCGTCGTTAGAAAACACCTTGATGGCGAAAACCCTGGCCTCGAAAACCGGCGACCGCCCGGACGTGAACCAAGACATGTTCGCCGTCGGCATGGCCAACCTCGCCAGCGCCCTCGCCGGTGGGATGCCAGCTTCGGGTTCTCTAACACGCTCGATGCTCAACCACGAATCCGGCGCGCGCACCCGCTTCGCCTCGTTATTTTCCGGCGTCTATACCTTGGGCATCGCGATTCTAATCGCCGCCTCCGTCGGCTGGGGGGTGCCTCTCATCGACTACGTGCCCAAGGCCGGATTGGCCGCGCTGGTCATCGCGCTCTCGTTTTCTTTGTTCAACATCCGTCACATCCGGATCTGCCTGCTCTCCACCACTGACGACGCGGCGGTGCTGGTGATCACCTTCCTCGCCACGCTGTTAGCACCGCTGCATGTGGCGATTTTCATCGGCGTCGCCATTTCCATCATGCTCTTTCTGCGCAAGGCAAGCCGCCCTTATCTGATCGAGTATGAGTTCAGCGAGAAGGGCGAGCTGCGGGAAATGGGCGAGAAACGCCAGCGCCCGATCCCGGCGATCTCGATCGTCCACGTCGAGGGCGATTTATTTTTCGGCGCGGCCGAACTTTTCCGCACCCAGATCCAGCGGACCGTCTCCGACCCGGCGATCCAGGTGATCATTCTGCGTTTGAAAAACGCCCGCCATCTCGATGCGACCAGCGTGATGGCGTTAGAAGATTTGATCCTTTTCATGCGGGAAAAAGGCCTGCATCTCATCGTTTCCGGCGCGACTCGGGAGGTCTATCGGGTTCTGAAAAAATCTGGAATCCTCATCACCCTTCAAGACGGCTGCGACCGCCGGGCTGGCGAGAGCAACATCTTTCTAACTAACCCGCGCAACCCGAACCTCTCGACCCGCGCCGCCCTCAAGCGCGCCCAGCAATTGCTCGGCACCGACAAGGCTGACATCAGGATTTTTTACGACCCCAGCCAAAAGCTCGCCGCCCCATGAAACGCCTCGTCATCTCCAGCATCGTTCTCGCCATCCTCGCCGGTCTCGCAGCCTGGTGGTTCTCCGACACTCAGGTCCTGAAACGCCGGACCCAGTCACTGCTCACCACGCTCACCCTCGACAGCGGCGCCGGTAAAGTCAGTCGCCAAATGGGTTCCTACTCACTCAATGCTCTGCTCGCCAGCGAGGTCGCGCTCGACACCCCGACCATCAAAGAAGCCAACGGCACCTTCCAGCGCGAAGAACTCGAATCGCTCTTCTCCTGGCTCTGCAACCAAGCCAAGGAAACCCGCTTCAAGCTGCAAGATCTCCGCAACGTCGCTATCAACGGTGACAAGGCCACCGTGAATCTAACATTGATCGGCCTCGTCGTCCTTCCAAACTACCGCCCGGCGGACGGCACTTACGACGTCACCTTCGACTGGCAAAAGGAAAAGGACGGCTGGCGGCTAACTCGCGCGAGCTGGAAGCAGCTGCCCTAACCCAGCGCGGCTAAATCGCGCCGGCAGCTCACCCGCAGCCGCCCCTAGCAGACTCCCGACCACGGCACCCCGGTGGCAATTATCGCCGCCCACCACCGCGTTTGCGATGATCCCCGCCGCGAAATCATCATGGTACTTCCAAGTGAGATAAAGCGCAGCGGGCATCGCCTCTGCGATGTAGCAAGCCGGGCTGAAACGAGCACCGATCACGAGTTCATCCGGCTGGTCGCGCCAAGATTCCGCCTTATTTCCGGAAATCCAGTCACCCGCCTCCGCACGGATCGCCTCCCGCAGTGCGGCTCCCTCCGCCACCGCCCACAAGATTCGCACCAGTGCGTCAGCCGCTCTCAGCACGTTCGCATGAGCATGGGTAAGGCCCACATGCTCCTTCACGATCCGCCGCAACTCCTCGCGCGGCGTTCCCTCCAAGGCCGCAACCAGCGCCGACACGGTGGCTAGCCCGCCGATGTGTTCGTCGCTGATCCCACATTTCCGAGGCGGCTTGCCCTCCGCATATCGGGTGAAAAAAGCCCGGTGGTACTCCTCCACATAAGTGTCCCGGTGCCAACCCGGCTCCAGCATCCGTGCGATGTAGTGATCTAACCAAGCGTCTGCATCGTAGCCGCCACGAGCCTTCGTCCATGCAAACAACTCCGCCGCCAATTTGAAATTCAACGTGTTTTCTCCCGCTTTGAGAAACTGATGATAATGAATTTCCCGCTGCCCCCAGAACACCGCCTGCTCCCGCAAAATGTCACCGCGTTCGTTCAACGCCTCATAGTTAGAGCGCCATAAAATGCTTCCCGGATGCGGATTGCGTGGGGCCATGAAATGATCCACCGCCCCATAATCCCGCTGCAACGCCGCGCGATCATAATACCAATGCACCGGCATCGCCAACGCATCCGCCGCCAGTGCCCCCTCGTATCCCGCCAGCCATCGATCCATGGCTCTGCTTTCGCGCAGGATTCCGCCCGGTCAACTTTTTTCCCCCTTGGACAAATGTCGTTTGAGGAGAGTGGACATTTTGTCCACTTGCCGATGCGTCGCGAAAGAAAGCGCGCGAAGCACATCTCTTTCTCTCCCCATCGTCCAGGGCGGACAAAAATGTCCGCCCTCCTTACTGCTGCGCGACACGCCGTCGTCCGTCACTGGCATACCCGAAGAATAAGAAATCTGTGGCCGTCCCTGAATCTGCGGGAAAAATTCTCCTCTTATCACTCAAGATTCACTCACCCAAGCATCATCAGCTATCCTATATCTCAGAAAGAATTATCCCACAGATTCAGGAACAGCCACAGATTGGAAACCATCAAAGTTTAATCTCCCATACCCGAAGGTGCGGGTCCTCATGGTAACCGGGAGTTCGGATTACGGCTCCCGCTCCATCGAGAATGATTTGCGAGTGCTGAAGAAAAGTGGTCCTAAACGTTTCGTTGCCTGCTCAAAGAGATTCAGTGAGGGCGAGGCTCCCGCGTGAGCCACCAGGGCGCACAGGGATTTTTCACACGCATCCCATTGGACGTATTGTCAGACTCCCTTTTGGGCGCATGATAAGGCTTTGAGTTCCTCAAACCCACACTTCCAATGACGTATCGGCCCATCCTATTCGCTTGCCTCGGGTTGCTGTCCATCCTTCCGCTTGCGGCGCAGAGTCTAGTGTTAGACGGGGTCGGTGTCGGGCCGGCGGTGACCGTCACCGGCGGTGGTGGCCCACCTTCGTCGTCAGTTGAGCTCTTCCACAATGGGGTTTCAGTAGGATCCGCATCGACGACGGTGGGCGGGCAGTTCAGTTTCAGCAATGTCACCACGGCACTTAACGACTCGATCGAGGTCGCAGCCGGGCAGGTCTGGAATTTCAACACCGACGGGAATGTCGAGGGTTGGAGCGTCGGCGCAGATACCTCGCTCGTCGCCGGGGGGATTTGGAAGCAGACGGAAACCGCCAATGGTAGCGACATGACGCTCAATCTTTATGGCGATAACGTGATCAAAACCAAGGCCCGCGCCCTTGAAATCCGCATGCGCTTCCAAGGCAGCGGGACGCGGCAAGCGAGCCTCATCATTCAAAGCGCTGGCCCTAACGGAGTCGCCGGTGGCGGCGATGATATTCAGTCATTCATCCTCAATACAGTCACCCTTCAGAATAGCGCGAACTATCAAACATTCGTTTTCGACCTCGGGATCAGCCATACCGGCGCTTCCACCTGTTGGCTGGATAGCACTGCTCCCATCCAGCTCAGCCTCTACATTCCCAGCACTAACATCGGCAACACTGTGGAGGTAGATTCCATCCGCCTTACCGAATCCCTGCGTTGGAACTTCGATTCTAACGCTGACCTCTCCGAGTGGCAGGGAAACGCTAACACCGCGCTGAGTGCCACCAGTGGAGTGCTAAAAATGCAGGCAGCTGCGAGTGGCTCTGTGGCCATGTTCCGCCCGTTCAGGAATCTTGGCTCCGGCTATTTCAATCAGCTTGAGACACGCTTCCGCCAAGTCACCACTCAGCAGCCTAACTTGATATCCTGGCAGTATGTTAGTAATCCCGCGGGTTACACCGGCGGTGGCTTCCAAGTGAATGGAACTCTCGCTGATGGAAATTTCCAGACCCTCAATCTTAATCTATCAGGCACTCCCACCTACGGCAATCTCTGGGGTGCGGGAGGGGCGGCAACCATGAATTTGCCCACCGATGCCTTCACCGGAATGTTCGCCAATGCAGCGGCAAACTTCACGGAAGTGGACTACATCCGCCTCCATCCAGCAATCCGCTACGGGCCGAGCGTTGCGGTCATCGCTTCCGGCACACCCGTTCCGCCTTCTTATTATGTCAGCTTCTCCGGTGGTAATGATCTGAACTCCGGTCGCACGCCCGCGACTGCTTGGAAGACTTTTGCCAATCTAGACGGCCTCACTCTTGGTCCAGGCTCCACCGTGTATCTCAAGCGCGGCGATGTCTGGGCAAATCGTCAACTCACCCTCAGCGGCAAGGGCGTGAGCGGAAATCCCATCAAGCTCACAGCCTATGGCGATGGCAATCGCCCGCGAATCACCGGGATTAACCTAACCACGGAGGCTTGTATCATCTGGAACAATCCTTCGTTTGTGAACATTGATTCCATGGATTGTCGTGATGCCAAGATAGGCCTCTATCTGCGCTATACCGGCGGAAATCTGGATGGCACCGGTGAAATGTTTAATAACACCGACGTTAACATCACACATTGTTATTTCAAGAACATGGATGAAATCTGGAGTGATGTGAATGGTGCCATAATTGTCCCGCCACCCTACGAAATTTCATGGGGAACTGGAATATGGATAGGCGGCAATATTCCGTCTCCACCCGGCGGGCCGTGGGCCTCCGCCACCACCCCAGTTTTGAATAATCTCACCATCCGGTATTGTGGTTTTGATGAGGTGAGTCAGGGCGTGGGTACGAACTTCTACTTCCCTCCTGTGTACCGCAGCCGCTTTACCAATTTGGTATTCGAAGACTCGTGGGTGACGGGTTGCGAAGCCGGCTCGATGGCGCTCTTTTACGTCGATGGTGGCCGCGCGAGGCGGGTCGATACCTTCCTCGGCGGCAGTGGGTTCTATAACACTGGCACCACTGGTGGACTCGTACAGGATGTTAGGAATTTCTCCATTGAGGACTGTCAGTTCGCATTCAACAAGCGCAACGGCACGGCCAATGACGGGGTGAGCTTCGACTATGAGGGAAACACTGAGAACGTATCCTTTCAACACAATGTCCTTCACGACAGCGATGGTGGCGGCATTCTTATGATCGTCACCAATGGATCCAACCAAGGATTCAATATCAGTAATAACACCCTATGGAACAATTGCCGCGACCCTAAGGACGCCGCTCAGAATGTGGAGATGCAGGCCAGTTCCGGCAATGCGGGAACCTACACCAACAATGGAATCTACGTCGGATCAACCAACGGCATCGGGGCACCGGGTATCTATAATAATGCAAGTCGCTGGCAGAGCTACACCGGCGGCACGAGCAATCGCACCACCACACCCTACTCTGCGGTCAGCAGCCGTCCCACCACTTGGGCATTTACATCATCCATCGAGAGTTGGGGAATTGCCAATAACTGGTCGGGCTTGGCCGCAACGGGTGGCTCGCTGGTTGGCACCTCGTCAGGGGCCGATCCATACATCAGCAGCCCGGCCACTTGGGTGAATACTCGCGAACGCCGCTGGGTCCTTGTCCGCATGAGCCAAACTGCGGGAAGCACCGCGCAGGTCTTTTTCCAAACAGAAACATTCCCTACATTCACCGCCGACAAGGCTGTTACCTTCCCCATCATTGCCGACGGGGTGATGCGTGACTATGTCGTCCCACTTGGCGCCGCGGTGACCTACCGTGGCGTTGTGACAAAATGGCGACTCGACCCGACCGACGCCTCGGGTTCGGCAATGGTCATCGACAGCTTCGACTCCCAGTCTCAGCCCTATCTTCTCTCTGTGAACCAAGTCGCTTCGAATGTCATTGATGTGAAATTCAACCAAGCGATGCTCCCGGACGGTGGTGTCTTCACTCCTGCGAACTATCAACTTTCTGGTCTTGGTAAAGGCACCGCCTCCACCAGTCCGTCCAGCGTCAGTCTCATTTCCACCACCACCGAGCCTATCTATCGACTCACATGGAACACCGGCCATACCAATGGACTGATGGCAGTTCTAACCGCAACTAACTCCCTCGACGTGCGTGGCAACGTCCTCTGGAACGGAAGCCAATTCCCGCTCACCACTTCGCCTGAACCAATCACCGACAACGACAATGACGGGATGCCGGATGCTTGGGAAACCGCCGCTGGCCTTAATCCCAATCTCGCGGCGGACGCCGCTTCCGACAAGGACGGCGACGGTCAGTCGAATCTAGACGAATATCTATCAGACACCAATCCGAGTGATCCGTCATCACGCTTTCACGTCCTTCGGCTCGAAGAATTGCCACTGAATCCCGGCTTCAAGCGCGTTGTCTGGACATCCCGGACCGGCGTCGTCTATCAGGTGGAAATGTCTGATACCATGCTCGCCGGATCATGGACCCCACTTAACTCTGGGCCGATCATCGCCACCACGGCGGAAACCTCCTGGGATGCTCCGGCATCTGGAAATCGCCGTTTCTACCGGGTGGGTTCGTTCCGCCCGAACCCACTGCTTGGCATACCATGAGTTATCTAATGGGATGGATTCATATCATCGCCCTACTGTTGTTAGGCATGATTCTTCGCGTGGACGCGGCTGAGGAAAATCCAGTGGCCGATTGGAAGGCAGAGTGGATCGGCGTGGAAGGGGCAAGCACACCCAACACTTGGATTTGCTTCCGCAAAGAAATCGACTTGCAGGAAAAACCCGCCGCCGCACCCACTCGTATTGCCTGCGACAGTAAATACTGGTTATGGATCAATGGCGCACTCGTCGTGTTCGACGGTCAGCTCAAACGTGGCCCCACGCCGGAGGATACATACTTCGACACGCTCGATCTTGCCCCGCACTTGGTTAGCGGGAAGAACACAATTGCCATACTCGTGTGTTACTTCGGGCGGGACGGCTACTCGCATCACTCATCCGGCGAGGCGGGACTACTATTTGAATCAGGGATAGGCGATCAACTTATAGGATCGGGCTCCACATGGAAAGCCCGAGTTCATCCCGCCTTTGGAAGTATGGAGCCAAAGATTGATAACGTCCGCTTGTCTGAGGCAAACCTTCGCTTCGACGCTCGGCTTGATATGGTGAATTGGCAATCACCCGGCTATGCCGATCACGGCTGGAATGCTCCCCGAGTTTTCGGCTCGGCGCCGATGGCTCCATGGAATCAACTCTATCAGCGCCCGATCCCGCAGTGGAAAGACAGCGGACTCATGGATTATGTTTCAAAGCCCCAATTACCGCTCGAAGGTGGTGGCACTCCCATTATCTGCAAGCTCCCCTTCAATTGCCACGTCACTCCATGGTTTAAGGTGGATGCCCCTGCTGGAAAGTTAATTAAGATTCAAACAGACATCGGAGCCACCTACGGTCGTCTGCCTAAGATCGAAACCCACCGCCACGAATACATCACTCGCGAGGGCGTGCAGGAGTTCGAGTTACCCAACTGGTTCAACGGCCACGAAGTTCATTATGAAGTTCCCGCCGGCGTTAAAGTGCTGGATCTGAAGTATCGGGAAACCGGCTATAACACCGAGATGACGGGTAATTTCGAGTGCAGCGACTCGCGCCTCAACCAGCTCTGGAATGAGTCCCGGCGCACACTCTATGTAACCATGCGGGACAGCTACATGGATTGCCCAGACCGCGAGCGTGCCCAATGGTGGGGAGATGTGGCCAATGAACTCGGCGAGGCGTTCTACGCATTTGAGCCAGTCCGCTCGCCGCTCATCGTGAAAAAAGGAATTTACGAACTCACCCGCTGGCAGCGGCCGGATCATGTTCTCTATTCTCCCATCCCATCCGGCGTTCGCAAACCGGGTGTGCTGGACCCCACGGATGGCACGATTCATGACGAGCTTCCCCAACAGATGCTTGCCAGTATCGGTTGGTATGGGCTTTGGACTTACTATTGGTATAGTGGCGATAAGCAAACCGTCGTCGATGCCTATCCAGCAGTTAGGCAGTATCTCTCGTTGTGGCATTTTGGTGACGATGGACTCGTCAAGCACCGCAAAGGTGGCTGGGACTGGACCGACTGGGGTGCGCATTTCGATACGCCGGTGATCGAAAATGCATTGTTCTACTTGGCGCTCAAGGGGGCAATCGCCTTGGCTGAGCTGAGTGGGAATGATAGAGATATCTCATCCTATCGGGCTAAAATGACGTCCATTGAGAATCACTACCAGAAAGCGTATTGGCGCGGTGAGAAATACCGGAGTGCCAGTCACGAGGGCGCGACGGATGATCGAGCGAATGCCATGGCGGTTGTTTCGGGTCTAGCCGATCCAGCGCAGTATTCTGCAATCGCTGCGGTGCTTCACAAGGAACGTCACGCAAGCCCTTATATGGAGAAATTCGTGCTGGAAGCGCTATTAATCATGAATATGCCAGAAGCCGCGATGACGCGGATGAGAGACCGCTACAAAGCAATGCTCGATGATAATATGACCACGCTATGGGAAGCCTTCGATCCCATGGTGATCCCAGGGTACGAGACCATCGGCCGCGGCACCTGCAATCATGCATGGTCGGGTGGGCCGCTCACGATTCTCAGCCAATACGTCGGCGGCATTTCACCCACGGCACCAGCATTTCGCGAGTATCAGGTGATGCCACAGCCGGGCGAGCTTACGTCGATTCATTCGGTGGTGCCCACGCGTTTCGGGAACATTCAATCAAAGATCGTGCGGGCGAGCGGGAGTTATACCATGGAGCTTATCTCACCTCCGGGAACCACCGCAGTGGTGGGAATTCCTGCTGCCGAGTTGATCGGCGGCAAAAAGGTGTTGGTGAATGACAAGCTGGCTGAGGCGGTGGGGAGTGACTCGCATTTCACCCGCTTCCGCGTCCCGGCAGGTAACTGGAAATTTAATGTGATCCCATGAAATTGTTTATCATCTATTCTCTCATCGCCGTCATGGTTGGGCAGGCTGCCACAGTCGGCACCTTGCGTTGTGAATTTCTTGAGAATCCACAGGGGATAGACGCTTACGAACCCCGCCTGAGTTGGATCCAGGAGTCCACCGTGCGGGGAGCACGGCAGACAGCATCGCAAGTCATGGTGGCGTCATCCACTGCGGCGCTGGAGTCAGGAAATGCGGATCTCTGGGACTCGGGAAAAGTTGAGTCTGATCAGTCGATCCATATCCGCTATGCCGGCAAGACACTTCAATCGCGGCAACTCTGTTTTTGGAAAGTCCGCATCTGGGATAAGGATGGTAAAGCATCTTCATGGAGCGAAGTTGCCCACTGGAGTATGGGCTTAAGAGATGGCGACTGGCAGGGAAAATGGATTGGTAAAGATACTCCTGCGGTGATGGCTCCACTGAGAGATGCATCTTGGATTGCTTGCCCGGCAGATGATAGTTCTAAAGTGATACGCCACTATTTCCGCCGCTCATTTGAGTTGCCCGCAGACCGGCGCATCCGCAGCGGTGAGTTCTATCTGGGCGTGAATGGTCGCTTCGGCAGCGCGGTCAATGGCATTTCCCACGGTAGCGGTTCCGGATTCCATGAGGCGACGATGGTGGACATTGCCCCGCATTTGAAAGCGGGTAAAAATAACATCGCACTGTGGGTGGAAACTGATGCGAAGTCACCTCGCCATGAACCATCTCTAACTGGTCGGGTAGAGATCCATTTTGAAACCGGGCCATCGCTCGTCTTCGCGACCGATGAGGCGTGGCTTACCTCTCAAGTCGAGACCGAAGCATGGGTCCAGCCAGCTGCCGATGAATCATCATGGAAATCCGCAACTCGGCTTGGCCCAGCTGGGATGGCTCCTTTTGGCGAGACGTTGCTACCTGCTTCCCGCGAGTTGCCGGCGCGGATGTTGCGCAAAGAGTTCGCCATCGCAAGCAAGCCGCTGCGTGCAATGCTTTACCTAAGCGGGCAGGGGATATCCGAGTGTGAAATGAATGGCGCTAAAATTGGCAACCATGTTTTATCTCCTGCGCTTACTGAGTACGACAAGCGGGTGGTTTACGTAACTCATGATGTCACTCACGCGATCAAGGCCGGTAAGAATGCCATCGGTGTGCATCTCGGCAATGGGCGCTATCATGCACCTCGCAGCAAGTGGTTTGTGATGACTCGTGATTATGGCGTGCCGCGGCTGATGTTGCAACTTGAGCTGGAATTCGCGGACGGCACTCGGCAAGTGGTCGCCAGCGATGCTTCTTGGAGGCTTACGGATGATGGGCCGATTCGGGCAAACAATGAGTATGATGGAGAGGTATATGATGCGCAGCTCGAGCAGAAGGATTGGTCGTCCCCGGGGTTCGCGGACTCGTCATGGCGCGCCGCTGATATCCTCAAGGAACCGGGCGGCAAGCTCGTCGCACAGATGATGCATCCCATCCGCGTGACGGAAACACGGCAGCCGGTAGCGATGACCGAGCCAAGTCCCGGGAAGTATGTATTCGACATGGGCCAGAATATAGTCGGCTGGTGTCAGCTCTAGGTGAAGGGACCAAAAGGTGCCGTAGTGAAGCTGCGCCATGCGGAAACCCTGCGGGACGACGGAAATCTCTATCTCGCAAACATGCGCGGCGCCGCAGTCACTGACGTCTATCATCTAAAAGGCGGGGAGCTGGAAACCTATGAGCCGCGCTTCACCTATCATGGTTTCCGTTATGTAGAGGTCACTGGCTATCCGGGGAAGCCTACGCTTGATTCCATCTCTGGCCGCGTGGTGCATGATGATTTACCCTCTGCCGGAGATTTCGAATGTTCCGAGCCACTCATCAATCAGTTCCACTCGAATGTCCGCTGGGGCGTGCGTGGAAACTACCGCAGCATTCCCACCGACTGTCCGCAGCGCGACGAGCGGCAGGCTTGGCTTGGCGACCGAACCTTCAGCACCCGTGGCGAGACCTATCTATTTGATACCGCGACTTTCTATTCGAAGTGGCTCCAAGATATGGCAGACGCGCAGAAGGACTCCGGCAGCATTCCTGATGTGTGCCCGAGCTACTGGCCGCTCTACAATGATAATGTCGCCTGGCCATCAGCGGCTATTGTGATTCCCAGCACAATGCTGGACCAATATGCGGACACCGCCCTGATCGCTAGGCACTATCCGGCGATGGCCAAGTGGATCTCCCACATGAGCCAGTTCATAGAAGATGATCTGATTGCAAAAGATAACTATGGCGACTGGTGCGTGCCGCCGGAAGATCCCGAGCTCATTCATTCCGTCGATCCCGGTCGCAAGACGCATCCGGGATTGATCGCGACTTCTTACTTCTGCCATGATCTCGATTTGATGAGTCGCTACGCAAAGCTCTTGGGCAAGACGAAAGATGAGGCACATTATGTGGATCTCTCGCAGCGCATGGCAGCTGCAATGAATCGCAAGTTTTATGACGGTGCAAAAGGTTACTATGACAATGGATCACAAACTTCCAGTGTCCTACCTCTGGCCTTCGGACTTGTGCCGGAATCCGAGCGCCCGCGAGTGTTCGCCCATTTGGTGGGGAAGATCACCGGAGAAGCGAACGGGCACATCTCCACTGGACTCGTCGGTGGGCAGTGGCTCAATCGCGTGCTAACCGAAGGTGGCAGAGCGGATCTTGTGAAGAATTTCGCAACCCATACCGACTACCCAAGCTGGGGTTATATGATGAAACAAGGGGCGACCACAGTCTGGGAACTGTGGAATGGCAATACGGCTAATCCGGCGATGAACTCCGGGAACCATGTGATGCTTGTCGGGGACTTCATGATCTGGCTCTACGAATCTCTCGCCGGAATCAAGGCGGATTCCGCAGAGCCGGGATTCAAACATATCGTTATGAAGCCCGAGCCAGTTGCTGGATTCACCTTCGCCCGTGCCAGCCATCGCTCGCCTTATGGTGAAATACGCAGCGAGTGGAAGCGGGAAGGGGAGCAGTTCGAGTGGAAGATCACCGTGCCTCCGAACTGCCACGCCACGGCATTCGTTCCATGCAACGATCAAGCGGCTTTGCGCGAAGCGGGTAATTTGATTTCCGCCAGCGCGGGCGTAAAAGTAGCTTCATTGAAAGATGGTCGCGTCGTGCTCGAGCTGGCCGCAGGGAGCTATCACTTTTTATCGAAATGAAGATATTGTTATATTGGTTCCCGGCGTTGTCTCTCGTCGTCATTTCATCCGCCAGTCTGGCGGTGGAGATCGACTATGCGCGCGATATTCAGCCGATCCTCAGTGAACATTGCTTCCACTGTCACGGGCCGGACGAGAATAAGCGCGAGGCGGAAATGCGGCTGGATACGCGCGAAGGCGCACTCGCTAAATCAGATAAACATGCAATCGCCATTGTCCCCGGCGATCCTGCTGCCAGTGAGCTAATCCGCCGCGTCACCACGAGGGATGCTGACGACATCATGCCGCCGCCGGATCAACATAAGCCAGTTAGTTCAGCCCAAGTCGCGGTCCTCAGCCAATGGATCAAGGAAGGCGCACCCTATAGCAAGCATTGGGCGTTCGTGGCTCCCGTGAAGGTGCCGCTGCCCGGTGTATCATTAAACCCAGTCGATGCGTGGGTCGGTGATCGCATGAAGAAAGACGGGCGCTCACTCTCGCCAGCCGCCGCGCCGGATGTGTTGGCGAGGCGGATCTATCTCGATCTGGTCGGCCTACCGCCGTCACCGGCTGAGATAGATGCATTCGTAATGGCTTTTAAAGCGTCCCCCAAGACTGCCGTTAGTCAACTGGCGGATCGCTTGTTAGCCAGCGATCGTTTCGGTGAGAAGTGGGCGCGGCACTGGCTCGACATCGCTCGCTATTCCGATAGCAATGGTTTCGAAAAGGATTTACCACGCGAACAATGGGCCTATCGCGATTGGGTGATTTCCGCGATTAACCGAGATATGCCTTATAATGAATTTCTCATTGAGCAAATCGCCGGAGATATGCTACCGGATCGCACACAGGATCAAGTGATCGCAAGCGGATTCCTCAACAATGGCATGATCAACGAAGAAGGTGCAATCATCCCGGAGCAATTCCGCACTGAGGGGATTGTGGATCGTATGGACGTGGTCGGCAAGGCGGCGATCGGTCTCTCTCTTCAATGTGCACAATGCCATACCCATAAGTTTGATCCTATCACGCATGATGAATACTTCGGTATTTTCGCGTTTCTCAATGACACTTACGAAGCGCAATCGTGGGTGTATAATCCAAGGCAACTGAAGTTGCTGAATCGACTGAAATCTGAAGTCCTGAGCTGCGAAGAGAAGTTGAAATCAGAGCGCCCTACCTGGCGTGAGGATATTGCATCATGGATAGCTGCGCAACAAGCCTCAGCCACACCGTGGAAGGTTTTGGACACTGATAAGCAAATTCTGGATGGTGGACTCAATCACCCAGTGGAGCAACCGGATCACAGCACGATGATACTCGGGCACCGCACGAATTTCGGCCTGCTGATCTTCGAAGCGGAACCGAAAGCAATGGCTCTAACGGGCTTGCGGCTGGAAGCTTTGAGAAGTAATGATCTCCCTTTCGGCGGGCCGGGAAGAAGCAATCGAGGAACCTTTGCTATCTCGGAAATAGGAGTCGATGTGAAAGCTGCTGGATCTGAGGAATGGAAGCCGGTGCCTCTCATCAATGCGAGCGCAGATTACTCGCCTCCCGAACGATTATTCACTGATGTTTACTCGCCAAGGGAAGATCGAGATAAAGGGAAAATCCGGAAACTAGGACCCGCGTCATTTCTAATTGATGGCGACGAGTTGCTGGGTTGGTACCCTGATCGCGGTCCCGTTCTCCGCCACACGGAGTCAGTGGCAGTATTGCAGTTCGCCGAGCCGCTTAATGTTCCTGAAGGTGCTAGAATGCGCATTCGTGTTATACAAGTCCATGGTGGAGGTCTGGATGGAATTGAGAATAACCAGTTGGGTCATGTGCAATTTTCGATCACTCAGGCGAAGGCTCCCGTCGCGCCGCCTTATGGTCACGCCGCCACCTTGGCGATGGAGAGTTTATCAAGCGAACGCACCGTTTATGACGAAGCGGCATTGTTCCGAGCCTGGCGCTCACAACTATCGAATGCGGTTGAAATTAATTCGCAAATAGAGTCCTTGGAAAAGCAGTTTCCAGAGGCGGAAACGAGCATCCTTCACTCGGAAGCGCGATCCGCGGCGGACCACCGGACGACCCGACTTTTGGATCGGGGGGCTTGGGATTCACCCAAGCATCCCATCAAGCCGCACGTCCCTGCGGCGCTGCATCCCATGCAGTCAGACACGGCCACTCGGCTTGATTTTGCCCGCTGGCTCACCGCTCGCGAGTCACCCCTAACAGCAAGAGTGCAAGTCAACCGAGTCTGGCAAGCGGTGTTTGGAACTGGGTTTGTCGAATCGCCCGAAGACTTCGGAGTGCGTGCCGCCCGACCGGAGTATCTAGAACTCCTCGATTGGCTTGCTGTGGATTTCATGGATCAAAAGTGGAGTCTCAAAACTCTTCTGCGGACGATGGTCACGAGCGATGTCTATCAGCAGGACTCGAAGGCCTCGCCCCAGATGTTGGAAATTGATCCTGCAAATCATTTGCTCGCCCGTGGTCCTCGTTTCCGCCTCGACGCGGAGATCCTAAGAGATCTCGCCCTCAGCGTGGGTGGCCTCATCCATCAGAAATCCGGCGGGCCGGGAATCTATCCGCCGGTGCCTGCAAGCGTGCTCGACAATAATTTTGTTAGACCAGACTACTGGGTTGCGGCGCAGGGCGAGGAACGCTATCGCCGCTCGATCTATCTATTCCGCAAGCGTTCCATGCCGGACCCGGTTCTCAGTGGCTTCGATGCGCCGTACGGTGACTTTTCCTGCGCCCGTCGCTTGCGCTCGAACAGTCCACTCTCTGCCCTAACTTCACTGAATGAGCCAGTCTTCGTCGAAGCAGCGCGGGCACTTGCGTTTCGCGTGATGCGTGAAGCAGATCCCTCTGAAGCCGCCCGAATTGATCTGGCTTACCGCCTCTGCACCGGGCGGTCGATCACGCCAGGTGAGGCGGAAACAGTGAGTCATTTCCTCGCGAGTCAGCGCAAACGAATCGCCTCGGGAGAGCTCAAGGCGGATGAGATTCTAGCAGGAAGTCCACCCGAGGGGATCGAAGTTAACGAAGCTGCAACTTGGGTCATCACGGCGCGAGTGTTATTGAATTTGGATGAAACCCTCAACAAGAACTGAGTGATTATGAAAATCCACCAAGAACTCCAGCGCGAGCGTGCTCGCTATATCTCCCGCCGTTGGTTTCTGCGGGATTGCGGCGTGGGCCTCGCGGGATTGATGCTTAACTCGCTTGCTGGAAATTCAGCTGCGGCGGCGAATGTCGAGAGTGCGTCGCGGTCTTTGCTGTCGCATTTCTCGCCCAAGGCAAAGCGAGTGATCTATCTCTTTCAGGCAGGTGGGCCGAGCCAGTTCGAGTTGTTCGATCCCAAGCCCGAGCTGACACGGATGGATGGCAAACTACCTCCAGCGGGTTTGTTGGACGGCTACCGCGCGGCGTTTATAAATCCGAACTCATCATTGTTAGGCCCGAAGTTTAAGTTTGAGAAGCATGGTGCAGCGGGGATGGATTTTAGTGAACTTATCCCGCATATGGCGGGCATCGCGGATGACACTTGTTATATCAGGTCCATGTTCACAGACGCCGTGAATCATGCTCCGGCGCAGATCTTGATGAATACCGGCAGCCAGCAATTCGGGCGTCCGAGTTTCGGCTCATGGACGCTGTATGGTCTTGGCTGTGAGACGGAGAACCTGCCCGGTTACGTCGTACTTGCGAGTGCGAAGGGCACTAGCGGTGGTGCCAGCAACTATGGTTCTGGATTCCTGCCGACATCCTTTGGAGGTGTTCCATTTCGCGGTTCGGGAGATCCCTTACTCTATTTATCAAACCCTCCCGGTTTCGATGTGAAAGCCCAGCGCGAGTCTCTCGATGTGCTGCGGCAGCTTAATGAATCGGGATTTGAGCGGCAAGGCGACCCTGAAACCCAAGCTCGCATCCACGCCTATGAGTCAGCCTTTCATCTCCAAGCGAGTGCACCCGAGTTGATGGATCTTAAGCAAGAGCCGCAGCACATTCTCGATCTTTATGGCATTAAGGATATTAACATTTCCAGTTATGCCAGGAACTGTCTATTGGCACGCCGACTGATCGAGCGAGGCGTTCGTTTCGTGCAACTTTTCCACGAGGCGTGGGATCAACATGATGCCCTTACGAGTAAGATGAGGGCCAATTGTCTAGACACAGACCAAGCAAGCGCCGCGCTCGTCACCGATCTCAAACAACGTGGCTTGCTAGATGACACTATCGTTCTCTGGGGCGGCGAGTTCGGGCGCACGCCGATGGTGCAGGGTGGCAATGACGGTCGCGACCACCATAGCCGCGCCTTCACCGTCTGGGCCGCCGGAGGAGGACTTCAAGCAGGGCACATCCACGGAGAGACAGATGATTTAGGATTTAATATCACCAAAGATCCCGTCCATGTGCATGACTTGCACGCCACGCTGCTGCATTTGTTAGGATTCGACCACACCCGCCTGACCTACCGTTTCCAAGGCCGTGATTTCCGACTCACCGATGTGCATGGCAAGCTGGTGAAGGGGATTCTGGCATAGGGCGGGGGAACCCACCGGCCACTCGGAGTCATAAATCGCCTGTTAGCGTGGTCCTTGCAGAACTGTGCTGGTCGTTGAGGGGAGGGCAGGCGTCCCTTGGCGATCCTTGGTGAGGATAAATCCTGAGGGCACCGTCGCTTTGGAACCTAAGCTAAAATCGAACGATTTCCCACCGCGGGCGTTAGATTCTGGGAGCCTTCCGACATAGACGGGCTTGTCGCCCATCTTGGTGGTGACCCACAAGTTATAGGCTTCGTCTGGGCCGGTGGCTGGCAGATTGCTAACCACCAGAGTGCCGGCATCCCGCGCGGAATCGTAAATCGGCACGGCCGATGGCTCGACTTCCGACAGCGGCGGGACGGTCGCACGAACGGCGGGCGGATCTGTTAGCGACGGGTGCTGGGTGGCGGCGGTGAGCGCGTCGCCGAGCATCGAAGTGATCGTGGGGTCGTCCTGCTTGGCAATCAGGCTGCTAGATGATTCATCATCTGTTTCCGGCGGGGTCATCCGCACGATGATGGGCCACGCCAGTCCTGGGATGGACTCGAAGCGCTTGCGATCTCGCACCAAGACGCTTTCCAATTGTTCGCGGAGCACTTCGATTTCCTGAACGAGCCGTTGGGTTTCCACTTTGGAAATTTCCTTGGAGCTGGATTCCTGAGGGATGGCCGCGAGGCCGCTGTCAGCGATTTCATCCGGCTCCTTTGCGTGGTCTCGCTCTTCCTCGACGTTCACGGGCTCTGGCGGGAGAGTTCTAACGGGTTTTTGCTGGCGGATGACATGGGTAGGATAGTCCGTCTCCAGCGCGGCGGAATTGCTTCTACGCACCACAGTCCGATCAAGAAGTAGCACCATTGTTAGAGCGGCTGCCGCAGCCCAGCCGGAGATCCCAAGCCAGTTCACGCGCTTGATGGGATAGAGGCCCAGCCTCCGGTGGAGGCGGTCGAGTTGCCCCGCCTCTGGCTCGATGGGATGAGTCACACTCACCGCCACTGCGGTGGCGAGACGATCCATTTCCTGATAGGCGAGCTTCAATTCAAAATCATGGCGCATCGCCTCGTCGAATGCGGCTGCCTCGTCGGCGTCGAGCATTCCAAAGGTCCGCCAAGCGGCACTCTCGTGGGGATCAGAAATCATGGCGTGAAAGTTGGTTGCGGACTTTTTCCAAAGCGCGGCGGAGGCGGTTTTTGACGGTTCCTAACGGAGTTCCCAACTGTGCGGAAATTTCCGACTGAGTGTATTCCAGGAAAACTGCGAGTTCCAAACACTGGCGCTCATCTTTCCCGAGGACGTCCAGCGCTGCCCGCACTCGCCGCCAATCGTCGAGGGCCATCACCCGCGGATCCTCGGTCTCATCGGGCGGTGCGTGCAGGTGAATTGGCACCACTCGCGAAGAATCCCGTTTGCTGCGATGGCGGTAGCGCAGGCGGTCGATGCAGTAGCCCCGCATCACCGCGAAGGCCCACACAAATGGCGGAGATTGCTGCGGATCGTAGTCTGCTGAGCGGTGCCACATCCGCACAAAAGTATCCTGCACGGCCTCCTCCGCCTCCCGCCGGTCGCCTAACATCCGGCAGGCGATTCCTAACAAAACGGGGCTCCACAACCCGTGCAACTCGGTGAGCGCCGAGCCATCCTCCTTGGCCATTCTAACGATGAGCGCTGCCGCCACGCCGCTCCGGTCGTCGCCGAGACCAGCCGGAAACCGAGGAGTGGGTGCCGGTTCGGGATCAATCATGGAGAGCGAGTGGATCATGAAATTCCAAGGGACGGGATGCGACGATGCCCGAATGATCCGCCATTGCTAAGGATTCGGCCCACCCATTCACGCGCCGCCAAGGAAAAAACTCATCCCTTGCCGTCGGCGTGGCACTCGTTTTAACTCCGCCCATGCACGAGGAAATCAAGCTCACCCGCGAAGTCAACGCCATCCAAATCCCAAGCGGCGACGCGCTGTCGCTGCCAGCCGGCACCGCCGTCTTCATCACCCAGCGCCTCGGCGGCACTTACACCGTCGCCACTTCCCAAGGACTTGCCCGCATTTCCTCGCAAGATGCGGATGCGCTCGGCGTCAATCCCGAGGAAGAACTCAAGAAGCACGCCGAGGTCGTCCGGCTCAAGGATGCACCGTTAGAGGAGCAAGTCTGGAGCCAGCTCAAGGGCGTTTATGACCCAGAAATCCCGGTGGACATCGTCAACCTCGGTCTCGTTTACGACTGCATCATCGAAGAAGCCGATGGCAAAAAAACCGTCGCCGTCAAGATGACTCTAACTGCCCCCGGCTGCGGCATGGGGCCGGTCATCGCCGCCGACGCCCAAGCCAAGATCATGACAATCGACGGCATCGACGACGCCCGCGTCGATCTCGTGTGGGATCCCGCCTGGAATCAGGAAATGATTTCCGAGGAAGGAAAAATGAAACTCGGGATGATCTGATCAGTCGGCACGCTTTTCCGGCGATTTCCACGTCTGGTCGATGTAAGCGATGATCGACGGAATAGCGGTGTCGAACATTTCCGCCACCTCCTCGTAGGCGCGCCGGCCGAGGCCGATGGGGTCTAACACGTCGGCGCATTCCCCTTTGTTAGAAGGCGGCACGAACTCGCAGACTAGGTAAAATTTGTCAGAGTTTTCGGGAAAGCGCGACTCCAGCGTTTGTAGGTGACCGCGAGTCATGGCGAACACATGGGTCGCGGCGGCGAGTATGGCATCCGAGACTTGGCGGCTGCCAAATTGCTCCAACGTGGCTCCACGTTTTTTCAAAAGCGCCGCAGTCTCTGGATTGCTGGGGGTACCCTTCGACGCAGCCACTCCGGCGGAACTCACTTCATAGTCAGCGCGGTCGGCGACTGCTTTGCGAAAAAGCCCTTCTGCCATCGGGCTGCGGCAAGTATTTCCGGTGCAAACAAAGAGCACATGTTTCATGTCGGACATCGCGGCGGAATGTGAGGGTTGCGAAACGGTTCGTCAAATCGCAATGGGTGCTTGTCGTCGCCAAGAGTTGCCAGAAAGATGACCGCCGCTACCCAAGTAGAAACCTACCCCAAATGAAAAAATCGATTACTGCCCTCAGTCTTTCCCTCGTCGCCACTCTGCTGCCCGCTTATTCAGAATCAGGAATCGGATGGGTTTCCTACCCTGGAGGAAAAGGTCCGGGCGCGGGCAAACAAGTCGTCCTGTTAGCCGGCGACGAAGAATACCGCTCCGAGGAAGCACTGCCGATGTTAGCAAAAATCCTCAGCCAGCGCCACGGCTTCAAATGCACGGTGCTTTTCTCCACCGATCCCGATGGTACGATCAATCCGAACAAGGGCGACAGCCTCGGCAAGCCCGAAGCTCTGGATTCCGCCGACGTCATCGTCACTTCGCTGCGTTTCCGCAAGTGGCCTAACGAAACGATGAAGCACTTCGACGACGCCATTCAGCGCGGCGTCCCAGTCGTAGGCCTGCGCACCAGCACCCACTCGTTCCAACTCCCAGACACCAGCGCGTTCAAACAATATAACAGTTTTGGCAAGAAAGTGCTCGGCGAGGGCTGGGTGAGCCATTGGGGAAATCACAAGGTCGAGGCCGCTCGCGGCGTGATCGAATCCGCCGCTAGCAAAGACCCACTGCTGCGCGGCGTGGAGAACATTTTCGGCGATTCCGACGTCTATGAAGCCTATCCGCCCGCCGATGCGATCATCCTGATGCGTGGCCAAGTGCTCAAAGCCATGGACCCGACAGATCTTCCCGCAGCTCGCGAAAAACAACGCGCTAGCGACAAACAGAAGCAGGACATCAACTCCCCGATGATGCCTATCGCTTGGCATCGCGCGGTCAAGAACGACGCCGGAAAAACTAACAAAATTCTCTGCACCACCATGGGTGCCGCGACCGATTTCTCTAACGAAGGCCTCCGCCGCCTGATCGTCAACGGCGTCTATTGGGGCGCGGGCCTCGACGTTCCAGCGAAGGCGGATGTGGCCTTGGTGGGCGAATATGTTCCCAGCAAATATTCCTTCAACGGCTTCAAAAAAGGCACCAAGGCCGCCGACTACGAGCTGGCGAAATAACAGTTGGTTAGGAGAAATATCACTGTCGCTTTGCGACAAAGAGTAATCAGTGGTAAAAATGGCCGGTATCAACCCAGCCATTTCCTTTCTTGGTTTAGTCTGAAAATGGATAACTCAGAGCCGCCGACCGCTTAGAATTTTGTAGAACGAGCGCGAGCGGATTTCTTCAAGCGATAGCCCGGTTTCTAACGCTTCTGCTTCTGTGATTGCGCCGCAAGCGATACCTCGCAGGAAGAAGTTTAGTAATCCTTGGCCGGTGGCCGCGTCGTCGAAGACATCGCCGAACAACGAGGCGAGCGCGGCCTTTTCCACAAACGCTTTCAAGCGGCCGGATGCGGCTTCCAGCCCTTCCAAGAAAAAGCTGTAAACGGCGGCGTAGCGGGCCACGAGTTGCGCGGGGTGAAGATCCCAGCCCTGATAGATGCCGTTCTTGAGTGAGTGCAAATTATCGCGATAGCCCAGCACCCACGCGCCGTGGACGGCCTCGAAATTGCGAGAAATTTGTGCCTCCGTCAGCGACTCCCCACGGTGCGGGGCGACGGGCAAGATGTTAGTCGCGCCATCGGATAGATGGACGCCAGTCCCGGCCAGCGACACGATCATGTGGGCGCGCGCGAAGTCGCAAGTGGGATGGCCCATCGCCTGATAGGCCGCCGTGATCCCGCTGGATGCGGTGTAGTCGTACACCCCGAAGTGAACGCTCCGGCATCGCCCCGCTGCGGCTTGCACGATGCCTAACAACGGGCAATTTCCGTGGCGGTCGATGATCGACTGCGGTGTCTCGATCATCGGCTCGATCGGGATGCTACCATGCACCAGACCGAGTTTTTCCTCCAGCAGCGACAACAACTCCGCTGCCGCAGTGACCTGCGCGGCGAGCTGAACTTTGGGCAACGTGACCACGAAATTTTCAGGAAGCTTGCCGCCCGTTTCCTTCACCAAGGTGGTGATAAAAATGTCCAACGTGCGGATCGCTCGGTCGCGGAGATCCTCGTTGAAGGGCTTGATCCGGATGCCGATGAACGGCGGCAATGTCCCGGCTGCTAGACCCGCTGCCACCTGCCGCGCGCTCTGCTCGGCGTGACAGTCTTCCTCGCTATCCACGCGATTGCCGTAACCGTCCTCGAAATCTAGCCGAAAGTCTTCAATCGGCTCGCGGCCGAGCTTTTCCACGATCCGAGCGTAAATTTTTTCCGCAAAATGCGGCTCCCAGTCGGCTGCTAGAATGCGCGTGAGTTCCACCGCATCTGGCGCGAAGTCCCTCAACGAGCGCAACGCCACCTCACCCAGTTTGGCGGTCAAGTCCGCCTTGAAAAGATGGGCACCGCCATAAACGGTGTGCACCGCTTGGCGGCGATCCGATTCACCCGGATAAGTGGCTATGAACGAGCGATTCTCAGCCGCGAGCGCAGCCACGATGGGCACGAGATTTTCCGGGGTTAGAGTGGTTTGGGTCATGATGATTCGCTGAAGGGCTGCACCCTAACTATGCTCGGGCCGTGGATCGCGGGTGAGGAGTTCCTTCATCGCGATGGGGGCGGACTTGCCTTCGTAGAGGATGGCGAAAACGGAGTCGATGATGGGAGTGCGCACACCGACGCGGCGGGCGGCTTCGTGAATGGAGAGGGTGTTAGGCACGCCTTCCGCCACCATGCCGATCGCGGCGACGGCTTCTTCCAACGATTTGCCAGTGCCCAGCGCGAGGCCCACGCGGTGGTTGCGCGAGTGTTGGGAAAAGCAGGTGACGATGAGATCGCCGACGCCTGATAGACCGGAAAATGTCTCCATCCGTCCGCCGAGCGCAATGCCGAGGCGGGTCATTTCCGCAAGCGCGCGTGTGACCAAGGCGGCGACGGCATTGTCCCCGAGACCGAGGCCGTGGGCCATCCCGGCGGCGATGGCATAGACGTTTTTGACAGCGCCACCGAACTCGATGCCGGCGAGGTCGTCGCTGGTGTAAGAGCGGAAATGCGGGAACGTGAAGAGATCCTGGAGACGCACCGCGAGGGCGTGGTCGTCTGAGCCGATGACGGCACAGGTGGCCTTGGCTGTGGCAATTTCCTCAGCGTGGTTAGGACCTGATAGAGCAGCGATTGGGTTGTGCGGGAAAACCTCGCGCAGGACTTGGCTCATGCGGTCGCCGGTGCTGCGCTCGATGCCTTTCGCACACGAGACAAGCGTGGTTTCCGTTGGTAAATCCAGGGCCGCAAGCGTGCGAGCCATCTCGCGGGTGGCGAATGTGGGGACGGCAAAAAGGACTAACGGATGGGCAAGCGCGACCCCGATGTCGGTGGCGGCGGTGACGTTTTCATCCAGCAGAATGTCGCTCAGGTAGTGTGGATTCCGGTGACCGCGGTTGATAGATTCCGCGGTGGCGGCATCGCGTCCGATGAGCACCATCGACTCCAGTTTCGGAGCGAGCAGCTTGGCCATCGCCATCCCAAACGAGCCAGAGCCAAGGATGGCGGCGGAAGTGAACTTGGATTCAGACATGACTGGATTTGCCCTTGCGGGTGAAGCGGTGCTCGGTGCCTGCGAGGAGGCGCTGGATGTTAGATTGGTGTTTCCAGATGGCGAGAATGGCGATCACCAGGCTGAAGAAAAACAGCGGCTTATTCCAAGTGCCATCGGCGATCCGCCCGTGAAACCAGGAGCCATAAATCGTGATCAGCGGCAGCGCGGCGGCGGCGATGATGCTCGCCAGTGACACGTAGCGGCTGATGCCAAACGCGATCAGCCAGACGACGACTAACAAGCCGATTCCCGCCGGCATCAAGGCCAGCAAGACTCCGGCGGAAGTGGCGATGCCCTTGCCGCCCTTGAAGCCGACCCATGGCGAATAGTTATGGCCAAGCACCGCTGCGAGGGCTGTTAGCACATGGACGAATTGTCCCTTGAACTGCTGGGCGGCGGGAAGAATCAACGCGAACGGATCAAGCGCCGCGAGGTGAAGCTGATTTTCTCTGCCCGCAATCTGGATCAAATTGACTGCGAGCATCACCGGGATGAAGCCTTTAAGCGCGTCTAGCAGCAGGCAGGTGATGCCATATTTTTTCCCGATGACGCGCAGCACGTTGGTCGCGCCGATGTTTCCCGAGCCGTGGTCGCGGATGTTGATGCCCTTCGCCTTGGCGATGATGAGACCGAAGGGGATGGACCCTAGCAGAAAGGCAATTAACGGGCAGAGCCAAACTTGCATCACTCAGCGGTGGCGGATTGGAGGGTGATCGGCTCCACCGGCACATCGCCACCTAACCGCGCATCAGCACGGGTTTGGACGGCTTTGATTTTATCCACCACGTCCATGCCTTCGACGACTTTTCCAAACACCGCATAACCGCCGTTGTTCGGGAAATTGAGGGCCGCGTTGTCCACCACATTGATGAAGAACTGAGCGGTCGCGCTGTTAGGATCGTTGGTGCGGGCCATCGCAATGGTGCCACGGACATTCTTGAGGCCGTTCTTGCCCTCGTTGAGGATGCCCTTGCCGCTTTCTTTTTCGACGAGCTCTTCGCCTTCCAGTTTGAAGCCGCCGCCTTGGATCATGAAGCCGTTGATCACGCGGTGAAACAACGTGCCGTCGTAGTGCTTCTTCTTCACGTAGCCGAGGAAGTTCTCGACGGAAATCGGGGCTTTTTCCGCGTTCAGCTCGAGGACGATGTCGCCCTTGCTGGTTTTCAAGCGGACTTTCGAAACCTTGCCAGTGGCAGTGGCCGCGGCGGGCTTTTCAGCCACTTTCGCGGGTTCGCACGAGGCGAGGATCGGAAAAAACAGGAGGGTAGCTAGAGCGAGTCGGCGTTTCATCGCGGCAAGCTCTAGGTGATGCGCGGGCAGAGTGCAAGTGCCTGTTGAGGGGGCCGCAGGTGAGGCGAAGCGGCATCCGCGCGGGCGGAGGATAGCGAGTTCGTTGCCTCGGCGGCATTCAATATAAATGGGAAGAGAGGAACCACTGATTTCACTGATTGAACTGATTTTGAAGAGGTTTGAAAGAAGCGCCAATCACCCAAAGGGGAGCGAAATCCATACCCATTCTTTCAGTGAATTCAGCAAGAATCAGTGTAATGAGAGGTGAAATTGGCCGATATCACCCTCACCATTTCCTTCAGACATTGATCAGTTATTTAGCTAATTAACGAATTGTGCTGGTGGAGTTTTGGGACAAGGGATTGCGACGAGTGGAAAGTGAAAGGCGTGGGAAAATGAGGAGAGTGGACATTTTTGTCCACTTGCCGATGCGTAGAGAAGGTGGGAGCGCGGAGCTCTTCTCTTTCTCTTCTCATCGGCCGGGCGGACAGCAACTGTCTTTTTAGTCTGTTAGGCTTTTGGGGGAATTGTATTCCCGCAACACCCTGCTCATGATGGAGTTCAGGTGGATAAGTAGTCTT
>JAYTLO010000088.1:0-16577 GCA_043729385.1 Akkermansiaceae bacterium | reverse complement strand
AGTGCCGTCGGCCTCGGCGTTGTATTGGATGAAGACGAGGTTCCAGATCTCGATGCAGAGGTCGGAGTCGTTGTTGACGAGGTTGCGGCCGGTGACGGGGTTGCCTTCAGGGGTGAGATCGACGTGAAGTTCGGAGCAGGGGCCGCAGGGGCCGGTTTCGCCCATCATCCAGAAGTTGTCTTTGACGTTGCCGTGGACGATTTGAACGGCGGGATCGCAGCCTTTTGACAGAAACAAGGCAGCCCAGAGGTCGTAGGCTTCTTGGTCGAAATTTCCGGGATCGCCTTCTTTCGGCGCATAGACGGAGGCGTAGAGGCGGTGGGCGGGCAGGCCCCAGCGCTCGACAACGAGTTCCCAAGCCCAGGCGATGGCTTCCTTTTTGAAGTAGTTTCCGAACGACCAGTTCCCGAGCATTTCGAAGAACGTGTGGTGATAGGTGTCGTAGCCGACATCCTCGAGGTCGTTGTGTTTGCCGCCAGCGCGGATGCATTTCTGGGTATCTGCGGCGCGGGGTGGTGAGTAGGGCGCTTTTTCGACGCCGAGAAAATAGGGGACGAACGGGTTCATCCCGGCATTCGTGAACAGCAGGCCGGGCGACTGCGGGAGCAGCGAGGCGGAGGGGACGATGGTGTGCTGTTTTTCCTGGAAAAAATCGAGGAAGGATTGGCGGATCTCGGCGGATGTCATGGGGAAGGTTTTAGGAAAATAGGTCTGGCGCGGGACGCGCCAGCCGCAGCGGAAAGGGCCGCGAAGATGGTGGACGGTCGGGGGCGGTGTAAAGCCTCGGGTGGAGGCGAAGACCCCAGATGAGCACTACGGGCAAAAACGCCTATTTCACAGCTCGACCGCTTCGGCGCGGGGGATCTCTGGCTCGACGGGAGTCGCTTTCGGGACGGCGGGGAGCTCGGGAATTTCGCGAAGCGGAGGAGCTTCCTCGACCGGCTCTGCCTTCGGAGGCGGCGGAGTTTCCTCAATGGGCAGAGCGCGCAGCGGCTTCACCAGCACGGCTTTCGGCGAAGGTGGTTCTTCGATGACCACAGCCTTTTGCGGTGCGATTTGCATTTGCTCCTTCGTTGGCGGGGTTTTCCTCATGCGGATTTCCACTCGGCGGTTAGCGGCTTGCTCCTCGGCGGTGCCGGAAATGACGATGGGATGGTAGCGCCCGAAGCCACGGGTGAGAATTTTGGAAGCATCCATCCGCAAGGAATTGGCGAGGTAGCTTTTCACGGCCTCGGCGCGCTTGATGGAGAGATTGAGGTTGAAATCGTCGCTGCCGACGAGATCGGTGTGGCCCTCGATCCAGCAATAGAGGCCAGGATTGCGGTCCATCAGCAGGCCGAGCTTCATCAGGCCGACTTTGGAACTCTCGCGGAGTTCCGCGCTGTTGAACTCGAAAAGCAAGTCGCTGGGGAGCATGGTTTTCTTGCTGAGGAGGATGTTAGCGGGGAGATCAAGCATGGCATCAAGTGAGGCCATGCCGTCCAAGGTGCCTTTCTCGACTTTGCCGTTTGCGCCTTGGCGGATGAGTTCATCGGTGAATTTCCCGAGTTCTGAATCGTCGGCTTGGACCGCGCCGGGGTCCACGGTGATCTGGCCGACTTCGGCGGGCCGGATGGATTCCGGCTGACGTCCGAGTTCGGGGAGGTCGGCCTCGATTTCAAAACCGGACGAAACCTCGGGTGCGACGGACTCTGGAGCACCTTCCCTGGCGGGGTTATTCAGGCGAAGGGCGTATTCCGCCTCGATGATTTCCGGCTTGATGTCGATTTCCTGATCCTTGGGTAAAATCTCCAGGATTTCGATGTCCTCGAGCAAGGCGGCGGTGTCGGTGGGCGGCTTGATCACTTCTTCCGGTGGGAGTGATTGCTCGGACTCGAGCGGACGGATTTCCACTTGGCGGGCATCAATCGGGCGGGTGCTGAGTTCGCGGGCTTGCTCGAATTTGAAGGCGATCTTCATTTCATCGAGCGCGAAAAATACGATCACATGGAGGAGCACCGATAGCAGCATCGCGACTGCGGCCCACCAGCCAAGATGGTCGGGACCGGGCAATCGGTAAGCCCCGCCGCGACGCGATGCGCTCCATGAATAGGTCTCCGCCACGGCGCGACTATACTCGGAAGTAATGGGCTGGCAATCACCAGAAAGGCTGATTATCGTCCGGTTTGGCACCTTGAGTGCTCATCCCTAACCAACCTCCCCACATCATGGCCGCTAAGAAAACTGCAAAAACGACATCAGAACCCGCACCGAAAGATTCTGAAGTGACGCCGAAGCCCGTCGCTAAAAAAGCCGCGAAAAAAGTAGCTGCTAAGAAAGCAGCCCCCGCTGCCAAGAAGGCAGCTCCCGCCGCGAAGAAAGCTGCCGCGAAACCTTCACTCGATGCCATCGCCCGTGCCGCTTATTTAAACTATCGCCGCCGCGTGGAACAAGGCCTGCCGGGCGATTCCCACGGGGATTGGCTGGAAGCAGAGCGCCAAGCATCGGTTGCTGGCTGACCCGCTGATTTTTTTAAACGCTTCCGACTTGGAGAGCCGGGAAAACGCCGCCAGAGTCCGCCGCGTGAACCCCTGCACCTCCCTTGGCATCGGCTTGGCCGGATTCGGAACCGTCGGCTCCGGCGTCTGGAACACTCTCAAACGTAACGGCGAACTCATCACCGGACGCACCGGCGGTGGGGTGGCCTTGCATATCGCGAAAATCCTTGTCCGCGACTTGGCGAAGGTCCGTGCGACCACCGGCGAAGTGGCTCAGGAAATTTTCACCACCGATTGGCGCTCGCTCGTCGCCGATCCGGCGGTGGACATCGTCGTCGAGCTGATCGGCGGGACGACGGACGCTTTCGACATCGTGGCCGCCGCCTTGCGCGCAAAAAAGCCGGTAGTCACTGGCAACAAGGCGCTACTTGCCGAGCGCGGCGTGGAGCTGTTCGCCATTTCCCGGGAAACGGACACGCCAATCCACTTCGAGGCCGCCGTCGCCGGTGGCATCCCGATCATCCGCACCGTGCAGGATTCGTTCATCGGCAACCGCATTCACTCGTTTTCGGGCATCATCAACGGCACCTCGAACTACATTCTCGGTCGCATGACCGATGCCGGGCTGACCTTCGAAGCCGCGCTCGGCGAGGCTCAAGCACTCGGCTACGCGGAGGCCGATCCGGCGCTCGACGTGAATGGCTGGGACGCCGCCCACAAAGCGATCCTCCTGGCCACGCTGGCCTACGGATTTCCCATTGACCCGGCTTCCATCCACGTCTCCGGCATCGAGCAAGTGCGCCCGACAGACATCAGCTTCGCGAAGAATCTTGGCTACGCCGTCAAGCTGCTAGCCGTGATCCGCGAGCACGCCGACGACTCGGTGGAGCTGCGCATCCAGCCGTCATTCATCGCCCAAACGCACATTCTCGCGTCCGTCCACGGCGTCTTCAATGCCGTCGCCGTGCATGGCGACGCCGCCGGTGAATCGCTATTCTACGGTCGCGGCGCCGGCCAAGATCCCACCGCTTCCTCGGTCGTGGCGGATCTGGTAGAAGCCGCTCGCTCTCTCGGGCAAATTTCAGGCCATCGGGGATTTCTGCCCTATCGCGAAAGCGGACGAATTTTGCCCGTGGGCGAGACTTCCACCGCCTATTACGTGCGCTTCGACGTCACCGACCGGCCCGGCGTCATCGCGGAAATCGCTAGGGTTCTTGCGGATCACCGCATCGGCATTTCCGGCACCCACTCGCCGGTCAATCCCACCAACCCTGACGCGGAATTCGTGGACATGGTGTTTCTCCTGCACACCTGCCCCTTCGGAAAACTCCAAACCGCGCTCTCAGAAATCGAAGCACTGGACTGCATCAACAGCACTCCCGTCGTATTCCGCATCGAAAATCTGGGATAGGCAACTCACTTCACCGCGCGAAGTGAAGCCATCCCGGTGAACTGGAATTTGCTTAAAATATCCCGGGCGTCGGCCACGAGACCTTCCGAGACTCCGTCCTTTTCCCACTGCACGCAGATCTCGGATTGGAAATCGTCACTGCTGCGGCAGCTATAACGGACGCCTTTGTCCGAGAACGGAGAATCCTGTGGAGCAGCACCGCAGCGCGGGCAGCGCACGCGGAATTGTGCTGGGAATAAAACCGTGTTATTTCCGCTGCCGTCGTTGTTGCGATCGTTCGTCGTCATAAAAGTATTTCATTCCTTGCTCGCCGGAATGCCTGAAATCGACACTGGGAGACCCGCGAAACACTTTTAAAAAATTTTGTCCTCCCCCCGAAGAACGTTGGGAAATTTGCAGGTTGCGTACCAGGTTCCAAGGGCAAACCACAAACTGCTTAATTTGAGATTGCTAGGAGTTTGCCTTACGTGAACGCGTTAGGCCGTCCTAATCGTGAAATCATGCAAATGGTTCACCCGCTCGCAAAATTTGCAGGAACAGAGAACTGCCAGCCGCATTCAGAAATCCAGATAGATCTCCGTCCTGCGGTTGGCGCGGCGGCCTTCTGGGTTGTCTCCGCCGGTCTCGGTTAGGTTCGGGCGGCGGGGCTGGCTGTCACCTTTGGCGACGGTGACAATTTGGGCGGCGGCGACACCAGCTTTGGTGAGGTAGTCGCGGACGACCGCGGCGCGGCGGGAGGAGAGGCTGTTGTTATAGAGCTTGGTGCCCATCGCATCGGTGTGGCCGCTGAGGGTGATTTTCTTGCCCGGATCTGAGCGCAGGATCTGAGTGACGATTTCTAACTGGCGGCGGGTGCGTGGGTTCATCACGTCTTCGTCGAACTCGAAGTAGAGCGCCAAGGTGTCGCCTCCAGCGGGGTTTTTCACGAGGGGCGAGTAGTAGAGATCGCCGCCAGCGACGCGGCGGGCGTAGTCGGCAAGGAGCTGGTTCAGGTTGATTTCCGAGACGATCCAGTTAGACGGCATGGGCGGCTGCTTCATGGTCATGGCGAACTGGGCGGTTTGTGAGGCATCGGCGGTCTCGACATTGGCGAGGTAGCCGACGGTGTCCGCGCGCTGGAACATGGAGCGCAGTGGCTTGTTTTTGCGGAGCCGATAGCCGCCTTCTTCAAACAGGATGCAGAGTCCGGCGATCTTGGCGTCCGAGACCGCAGCGGGGTCCACGAAGGCACGGGCGAACTCGAAATCCTGCTTGAGAACCGCTTGGAGAAACGCGTCGGCCACGCCCAGTGAGTCGGCGAAAACGGCCTTTGGGATCGGTTCGCCCGGACTGGGAGGGAGGGTGATTTTTTCGACCGACCACTTGCCGTTGTTGCGGCGAAGATCGAGGAAAATGCGGTCGCGGCCGGGTTCCATGCCTTCCAGTTCGAGCGCCCAGCGCGAGCGGGCGTTGAGTTCGAGTTCGCCCACTTCGCGGATGCCGTCCGGCTGGCGCACGCGGAACGGGACGGCGGAGAGTGCTTTGAGCCGGGCGACCATTTGGGAATCGAGGACATCCTTGCCGAGCAGGCGACCGACTTTCGCGAGATCGCCGGCTTCGAGGGCTTTGGCGATTTGCGCGACCAGCTCGGCAGGGTCCGCCGCGGCCACGCCGATGCCGAGATCCGCCAGCACAGTTTCCGGTTTCTCGGGTGGGGTGGGTGCGCCAAGACTGGGGATGACCGGCGGCGCGACAGGAACATTTACGGGCGGCGGAATCACGGTCACCACCTTGGTTTTCACTCCCGTGCGGAGGATCAGCATGACCAAGGCGATCGCCGCGAGCACAGCTGCGAGGCCGAGGAAAAAGTAGGGAAGCTTGGATCGTTGCATGAGAGAGAATCGGTTAAAAACGCGGTGGTATTGGGCTAAATTTCAGCCAATCCAGATCATTTCTGGCGGGTCAATGCGGGCAAGTTCACGCGGATCACTTGACCACTGCGGACGAGTTGGAGCGCGGTGTCCTGCACGGCGGCGGAGGCGGCGAGGTAGAGGAAAAACTCGCTGGCATTGTTGAGCGGGGAGTTGTTCACCGTCAGGAGGAGATCGCCCGCTTTTAGCGATTCGGCGGCTAGGCCACTTTCCGTTAGGCCGGTCACTAACACGCCGCGAAAGCCGCGCTGCCGCTCTTGCGCTGATAAGTCCCGGACTTGGATGCCTAACGCTTGCAGGACTTCGTCGGGATTGCGCGTACGACCTTGGCTGGGGTCCGTCGCCGGAAGTGCTGCTAGCGGTTGGGCCACGCCGCTTTCAGCGATGGTTGCTTTTAACTCCAACGGCTGCCCCTTGCGCCAGACATCAAGCGTGATCGTGGAGCCGACCCGCGAGCGCTGGACGAGCGAGAGCAGCTGCGTGGAAGTGCGGATTTTTTCGCCATTCACCGAGCGGACGATGTCCCAAGGCTGGAGTCCTGCCGTTTGCGCGGGCGATGCGGGAGAAACTTGGAGGACGACCGCGCCGGTTTCCTCTTGATAGCCGAGGCCGGAGCGGATGCCGGAATCTAGGTCATGCATTTGCACGCCGAGAAATCCGCGGATCGGCCGCCCACGCTCAAGGATCTGGAACAGCGAGTCCTTCACGTCATTCGAAGGGATCGAGAACCCAACGCCTTGGAAGCTTGGGTTCTGCTTATCTTGGGAAAAAATGGCGACGTTGATGCCGATGATTTCACCGCGCAAATTGACCAGCGGGCCGCCCGAGTTTCCCGGATTGATGGCGGCATCTGTTTGGAAAAGATCCCGCTGGTTGTCCGAAAGCGAGCGCTCCTTGGCGGAAATAATGCCTTGGGTGACCGTCTCGCCCAAGCCGAACGGGTTGCCAATCGCCATCACGATCTGGCCCACTTTGACCTGTGCCGAATCGCCCAGCTTCAACGGTTTGAAGGTCTCATTCGCGTCGATCTTGAGCACTGCGATGTCGAGCAGCGTATCGTCGCCGATGAGATGGGCGGTGTAAGTTTTCCCGCCATGCAGGGTGACGCGGATGTCCTTCTGGCCGGCGATGACGTGGTGGTTGGTCATGACGTGGCCCTCGCGGGTGACGATCACGCCAGAACCCTGGCCCTGGGTGGGGTAGTCGCGGACTCGGGTTCCTCCGCTAAACACATCGAAAAGCCGCTCGCTGCGAATGCCGGTGGTGTCGATGCTCACCACCGAGGGGACGACAGCTTCCGTCAGTTTGGCATACTCATTGTTGAGCCGGGAAAGGAGTTCGATCTCACCCAGTTCCAGCGGCGCCTTGTCGGGAAGCGTGAAGGCTTCAGGGTGAAACTGGCCGGACTTTTCCGAAAACCCAGGAATTAAGCTGCGCAGATCCCCTCCCGAGCGCCACGTCCGGAGCACCGTGACGGCGACGAACGCGATGACAAACACGGCAACGAGTGACAGCAAACGACGAAAAGCAGGATTCATGGATCGGGCGGGGAACGCCTCCCAGCATGTCCCAGAATTGCAAAGATCCAAGCCCGGAAACAGTCAGAACACCAACCTATCTGGGATGAAAATATAATTTTCCCGTCTTGGCCCCGCGCTTACGATCTGAGATGAAAACCGCCATGCGTATCCCAATGTTTCTAGTTTGTTCCGCGCTGCTTCTCCAAGTCGCGCACGCAGAAACTCTGTCCGACGCGGATCGTGAGACCTTGCTCGACAATCTGGAGAAAATCCGGGAAGCCGCGGATTCCAAGGCGGATGCTAGATTTAGAATCGCCTTGACCGCTTACCGCAACGCAATTGGCAGCGACGATGCGGCCATCGAGCTCTACGTCAACTGCATGGAGAAGGTAGACTTCGAGGAACTCCACAAGCGGGCTGCGGATTTCCGGGAGTGGAAAGCCAAGGAACGCGAAAAACTCGCCGAACCCGGCCTGCGCCTCGCCCTCCGCCACCAGCTTCGGTGGCTGATGCTCACGCTTGAGGCTGCTTCCGAAAAGCCGGACCGCGTCAAACTCACCAGCGACGCTCAGGAAGCCCTTGATTCCATTTTTCGCGACGCGGAAAAACTCAAGGACCAGCAGCAAATTCTCTCCCAAGCTGTGACTTCGACCGTCTTCGCCCGCGCCTACGACATCAACCATGTGAAGGTGGAAAAATGGGCCGTTTCACCGATCGAGATCGATACCATTTACGACGAAATTCTGCTCCCGCCCTATCGGAAACCCACGACCTTGGTCGCTTTGCGGGCCGGTTGGATCAAGCGCATCCAGCAAGAGACCGTGAAAATGGAACTCTGGTCCGCGACGCGCCGGGAACTGCGGGATAACCGAGAAGACAAGCGCAGCGGCATGGCGTCGGACATGCAGTCGCCGGAATACCTGAAATTCATTGAGGAAGATTTACCGAAACTTCAGTGGAAAATGGAGGTGGATCTTTACACCTACGGCGACCAAGCAGGCGCTTCAGTCCGCATGCTCACTCTACTTGGAAAATACATCGGCCATCCATCCGCCCGCGAGTGGTCGGACGAGTTGAAGAAGCTGCTTAAGCCCGCCGTTGCGATTCCAGCCCCTCAAGCCGTCGAAGAAACGGCACCGTGATGCCTGACGACGTGGAATTTACCGATTGAACCCAAACGAGCTGCGTGTTAGGACTGCGATTGGAAAAATCCACCACCACCATGTCAAAAATCATCACGTTCGTTGTCGCCTGCACTCTGGTTTCACCCGCCTTCGCCCAAGCTCCGGCGCCGACCCCGGCTCCCACCGCTGCATCGCTCTATAAACAAGGCCAAGCTGCCGAAAAAGCCGGCGATCCCGCTGCCGCCAACGAGTTTTATAAGAACGCCCTGAAGGCCGATCCTAACAACGCCAATGCCCGCTACAGCCTCGGCCAGTTGAAGCTCCATTCCCCGGCCATCGCCGCAAAGGGCCGCGAAGCAAAGTTCGGGGCGGTGATGATTCCCGTCTTCCAACTCGATGAAGCCACGCTGCAGGAAGCCTTGGAGGCCTTGAGTTTGATCATCGAAAAACAATCCAAGAACGAGGTGACGCCGAACTTCGTGGTCGAGGATCCCAAGAAGCTCCTGGCCACTCAGAAAATCTCATTGAACCTCAAGAATACCCCGTCGCGGGGCGTCTTGAAGTATTTGCTCGATCAAACCAACGCCAAGGTCCGCTATGACGAGCACGCGGTGGTAATCATCGCCCGCTGAGTCACTTCGGCTTCTTCGCTGGGGCGACCGGCGCCGCGGCTTTGTCCGGCTTGGCGGCCTTCTCGGGCTTCACCTCCACCGTCGCAGCGGTCATCGTGTATTGGATGGTGACCTTGGATCCCACCTAGATCTCGCCGGTGATCCTGGTGTCCGCCGTGCGGGCGATTTCCCATTTTTCTTTGTCCTTCTGGATCACGATCTTGGCATCGGTCACTTCAAGCACCGGACCGGTGGCCTGATAGGTGGTGCCGGCTGCGTGAAGTGGCGCGGCGAATCCAAGGAGGGCGAATGAAATGGCGAGTAGGCTGGTAGTTTTCACAATGGTTTTAGTCAGACGCCTACTAACTGCAACCAACTCCCGCTGAAGTAAAGGGAGTAAAGCGGGGGATCATTTCTCCTTCTCAACCTTCGCAGAACCCCCGTCGTCCGGCGGCAGGATTTCGTCGGTTAGTCGCTTGGCTCCAGCCTCCGCGAGGTCGCTCTGCGGGTGGATGCTGCGGGCCTTGAGATACCAGGAAAGCGCCGAGCCGATTTGCTTGTCCGCGCGGTTTTCAAACTTCTTGGCCTTGTCGAGCGCACGGGTAAATTCCGCGACTTTGGGTGCTAACAACTCAAGCTCGCGGCCTAACTTCGGATCGTCCGGGAAATCCTCGCGCATCTTGGCGAGCTGTTCCCACGCGGCGCAATCTTGGCCCATCTTGCTAAATTCCGCCGCCTTGCCGAGCGCGGCTTCGATCTTGGTGAGATTGGTCATGATCTGCTTGAAAGCATCCTCACGCTTCGGATCGCCCTGGATGGCAGGGGCGATTTCATACTGGCGGCGGGCGACTTCCCGGAAATTTCCCTCACTGAGCAAGCGGTCGAAATCATTGCGGATGAGGACGAGACCGCCGCTGTCATTCACCAAGTTGCGGAACTCTTTGAGCTTGGGATTGGTCGGCCAGATCTCGGCGGCGGCTTTGATTTTCTCGGACGCCTTGTCGCCGTCCTTGGCTAACAAGTGGGCCTTCGCCTCCTCGATCGCGAGATCGGATGCAAGCGTGTAGGCGGCGATGGCGCTATCGACCTTGGACGACGGGAAGTCCTTCGCGGTCGCCTTCAGTTTCGCGGCTAGCTCCATGGTCTTCGTATAATCGTGGGCTTGGAGCGTACCGTAGAGCTCATTCAGATCGCGGAAATAATCAGCGACTTGGCGCTTCTTCTCGAGGGATAGAGTCGCCACCGGCGAGAGGAATTCACCGAGCGCGTAAGCTTCCATCAGCCGTTGGGAAGCGGAGTGCAGTTCGCCGCGCGAGAGCATGAGATCGAAGGCCTCGACGTATTTCGACGTCTCGCGGATGGCTTCGTTAGAGAGCGAGTCGAGCGACGCCACCGTCGGGCTAACACCGACGGATTCGGAAAACAATTTGGAAACGTCCGAGTTCTTGTCCACGCGGAGGGTGGCGTCGCCGTCTTTCCAAATCTGATTGTAGAAGCGCGCGGCCATCAGCACATGTTCGTAGCGGCGCTGCATGAACCACTGGATCATGCTGACCTGATATTGCGCTTTGGTCCGGATCGTCTGCGCCTCGGTCTTGACGATGTTGGCTTTTTTCAAAGCCTCAATCTCGGTGATTCGGCGGACGGTATCCACGTAGCGCAGCGAGGCAATTCCACTGCCGGGAGTTTGGACGACGGTTTTTTCCGTCTTGGTTTTCCCGCCGGGATCTTTGGTTGCCTTCTCGGTGAGCGCCACATCCTTCTCGTGGCGGGCAATCCGGTCACCCTCGAGAATGATGTTGCTTTTCTCGGACTCCATCGAGTCGTTGATTTTCTTCAGCCCGTTCACGTCCTGCTTGGCGAGCATGGCGGTGTAAATGGACTCTGCGAGCGAGCCGCACAGATTCGCATCGCCCGGATAGGTCGAAGCTCCCGGCAGCAACTTGAACCCTGCGGAAATACTCGGCCCACCAGTTCTAAACGGGGAAATCTCCCCAAGGATTTGCGTGATCGTGGCACGGTACTTCGCGGCGGCTTCGTCGCTCTCCGGCGGCTGGGCGAGGTATTTTTCGAAGCGCGCCTTGAGCAGGCGGTTGTCGCCTAACGGGATTGCCACGCCACCCACAGTGATCGTCTCTGCGGCGGGGTCTAGCAGCGGAATCTCCTGGCCGAGCGGACCGGCAGGAGCCGGCTTTTTCTCGGCAGCCGGGGCCGTGTCCTTCGGCGTGCTGGCTGGCGCCGGCTCATCGCCCGGTGGCGGTGTGTAAACTTGGGCGTGAGCCAGACTGACGAGGCAAAGAGGAAGCAGGAACCGGGATTTCATGGCGGTGAGGAATGATGCGTTAGAGACGGTTCACGCCGGTCGCCACGGCGATGCCGCCTTGCCGGAATTTTACGCGGAAGGCGTATTTTTGTTTGGTGTCGATGTTGAGCTTGCTGAACTCGCTGGGAATCTCGATGCCCACAAACTCGTCTCCGCCGGGTGCCTCGATCTTCACACTGACTAGCTGCCCGCGGTCAGTCGTCCACTGGAGTTTCTCGTCGATCTGGCCCTCAATGACATACTCGTTACCGCGCAGGCTGTTGCCGTTTTCTAGCAGCTCATCCACGCTCAACTTGGCGACCTCGCCAAACGAAGCGGACTTTTTCCCGATCAAGGATTTCCCGGCGATGACGGCCACCACGATGGCGATGATGGCACCAATGATGATCCCGGGGTGAATGTGTGAACTAGCGCGGCGAGCCATGGCGAGAGTGAGGTGGGAAATACTGAAATGGAGAGGTTTTCGGAGAGAAGATGGCGTGAGAGAGGGATAAAGCGAGAATCCAAATTTTAGCGTTTTAGCTTTTTCCCTCTAGTCCCACTGCGGTCGGCGGGCACCGGCCCACGCGGCGATGAGTGCCACCGCGATGTGGGCGCCGAGTGCGTAGAAGCAAGCGTTTTGGGCGGAGAGGCTGGTATCAATCACCGACTTCACCGCGTCATGCACTTGAGTTTGCAAGGCCTCCACCGAGCCGGACCACGCCCAGTAAGCCGAGATGAACGGGCGGGTGAAGGCCTCCACACTCTCCGGCAGCGCGAGCACCGCTCCTGATAATGGCAGCTGGAAACCGACCAGATAGATTGATAGCAAGGACGCCTGCTCCGCCGTCCGCATCAGTGAGGAAATGGCCAGGCAGATGGCCGTCATCGACGCATTGATCAGTAACAGGAAGCCCGCGTGTTGGATAAAATCGCCGCGGAAGGTGCCGAAAAAGTTCACGAAAAACGCCATCCACAGCGATTGCCCGATGACCAAGCACGCGAGGAACGCCACCTTCGACGCCAGATACGCCGACGGTCGCAGCCCGCCAAATTTCTCCTTCTCGTAGATCGGCCGCTCGCCGGCGATCTCGCGCGCTGAATTGTTAGAGCCCATCAGCGACAGCAGCACCACCTGGAACATGATGATCCCCGAGACCGCAGATCCGACCTTGGCCTGATCCGAGCGCACGCTTTGCTGTTCCTGGATCTCCGCAGCCATGTTCGTCTGCCGCGTGTCGGAAAACCGCCGGATGTTGCCCGAAGCCTTGTCGCTGAAAATGGTGACCAGAATCGGGAAGCAAATGATGATCGCCAATTGCAGAAACACCTGCCCTCGGTCGCGAAAGAAAATCCGCCACCGCCGTGAGAGCAAGGTCGCGAATTGGCTGAAGAACCCCGGCAGCCGCAATGCCTCAGGCACGTCGCCTTCCACCACCGGCGGGACATGCAGGGCACCGCTCGACACTAACAGCGAACGATTTTTGTCCATCATCTTCTGATAGGACTCGCGGTGCTTTTGCCACGAACTGTGCCACCGCTCGGACGTCTGAGTCGCCAGCCGCGGATAGACTTCCTCGGTATCGCCCACGGAAAAATAGTGGGTCAACTGCTCCGGCGGCCCGTGAAACGCCACCCGCCCCTCGTGCAGGACCAAGATGGAATCATACAACTCGAGATGCGCCAGCGAGTGCGTGACGGAGAGAACGATCCGCCCATCCTTGCGTGAGAGATCGTGCAACAAACGGACGATTTCCCGCTCCGACCGGGGATCAAGACCGGACGTGACCTCGTCGCACAGCAGCAGCTTGGGATCTGAAACCAGCTCCATCGCCAGTCCGAGCCGCCGTTTTTGCCCGCCGGAAAGCACCTTCACCTGCCGGTCGCTGATCGGCCCCAGTCCGGTTTCCTCAAGCACTCGGTCGATCCGGTGATCGAGCTCCACAGTGCTGCCGCACCGGACACGCAAGCGCGTCGCGGCTTCCACCGATTCGTCCACCGACAACGGCTCGTAAGCGATCGAAAACTGCGGCACGTAGCCGATCTCCGATGGCGAGAAATCCCCCTCTTTCGACAAATCTCGCGAGTCCCACAACAACGTCCCGCCCGACTCCGGATTCAAACCGGCGATGGTCTTCAGCAAGGTCGTTTTCCCGCAGCCTGATGGCCCGACGATCGCCATGAAGTGCCCCTTCGGAACGCGGATTGAGACGCGGTCCACCAGTGGGATTTCCTCGCCGTCTTTGCGAATGGTGAAACTGACTTCTTGGAGTTCTAGCACGAAATTGATGGGTCGGAAAAATAGCAAACGCCGTGCACGCGGGATCTTTATCGCTATCGGGAAAAATAAACCTCCGTGCTAGTCGAGCGGCACGATCCGCAAGGTGCCGCCGGCCTTGCGATGGAGCGAGGAAGCGAGCGTCGGTGCCATCGTTCCGGCAGCGGGTTCCACCGGCGCTGCGTCATTGTCCAAGGCATTTCTCAAAGCCCCTTCCACCAGCTGGCCGCAATGAATCTTCATCGGCGGCAAGGGCCCGAGATCGCCGGTGAGGTCCTGGGCGCTGAGATGTTTCGCTTCATCCACCGTCTTGCCGCGCAGCAGCTCAGTCGCCATCGACGCCACCGCGATCGCCGTCTGGCAGCCAAACGCTTGGAACGAAGCCCGGTCGATCACCCGCTTGCCGTCCTTTTCGGTAAATTTCAGCCACATCCGCAGCATGTCGCCGCACTCCGGCGAGCCGACGGTCCCCACGGCATCCGCGTCCGCGAGTTCGCCCTGATTGAGAGGATTGGCCAGCGCCTCCTGCACTTTTGTTTCAAATGAACTCATGATCTCGGCGGGAACTTCCGCAATGGTGAGCGGCTTGGCAAGCCGCCCGTCACTTGCTGGCAAACTGCCGTCCGCGCCCAGTTTCCCAAGCGTTTTTGACGCTGCCGTAAAGCGCCGTGAGGTCCGCCGCGCTGAGCATCCTATACTCGATCGACTTCGCGTGGCTCGTATCCGGGTATTTTTTCATCACCATATTCTGCACGTCGAGTCCGGCGTGGTCGCCCGCCTTTTCCAGCAACTCCCGCCCGCGATTCGCGATCCCCGCCACCGAAGCTCCCGGCGCGGAATCCGTGATCGGCGTGATGAAGTAAAACCTCGTCAACGCTTGGCCGGCCGTGTCGATCGTCACCTCATCGATGACCAATGTCCCGTCGAGCACATACTTATGACGGCTAACAGAGGCAATCCGGTCCAGCGCCACCATGAAGTGCCCGCCGTTCACCGTCGCCTGCCAAAAGCGCCCTGGCCCGGGTGATTCCCCCGCCTTTGGCTTCTCGGGCGTGGCACCGTCCGCCGCCGGAGCATCATCTTGAGCCCACACGGCACCCACGCAATGGAACAAACCGGCCACCACTAACAGCAAAGTTTTTCGGAACATGCGGAGACCGTGGCACCATCATTCCCACTTGGCCAGTCCAAGCTCGGCTCTGATCCCGTCGCACATCGAGATTTGTGAAATAAGGAGAAGGGACCTTCTTGTCCCTTTCTTCCTGTTGATGAAGCAACTGGGCTCCAACACCGTCGCGCCCCTGCCGTTCAGGTTGCCCATTCCCGGATTTGCTAGATACACTCCCGGCGAACCATGATTCGTCGCTACAACCGCTACCAACTATTCCGCGCCGCACTCTACCTAATCGGCGGCATCCTGTGTTACTACTTGGCCTGGCTATTCTTCCGCCACGTCCCAGTCCTGATCGCCTATCAGTTCAAAATCCCATTCTCCGCACAGGCATCGCTCACGGTTGCCGTCTTGGGTCTAGCAGCCGTTTCCTTCAGCGGATACCGCAGCTGGCGCGCCGGAGGCGGCTTGCAAGGGTATCACGAATCCGCGTTGTATCATGACCTTGGGGATGACACCGCCGGGGCATTCATTGTGGATTTCTACGCCCACCGCATCACCGGACCTGCCCACGTCCTGAGCCAAGTCTTTCTAGCAGGTCCAGTGTTTCTCCTCCGCGTCCCCACTCTTATAGCAAATCTTCTTCCCACCACCGCAGGACTCGAGGGCAGATTATTAGAGACTCTGGCCATCCTGCGAGCGGCAAACAAATGGCAGCCCATCACCGACTACCCGAACCTGAAATCCGAAGTTCTTTACCTCGCTCAAATCGGCAAGATCGACTTCAGCACCGCCAAGGGAGTTCCCCGGATCAAGGCCCATCTCGACTTATGATGGTTATTCCGGACTCTAGCAACATCCCTATCAAAACGGACATGATTGCCTTCTTTGCATCTCGCAATCCCAGAACTCTCATTCCCATCGGCTTGATATGCACCGCCTACGGTATCTATCTCATCAAACGTGGAATCGAAGGGGACACTCTAATGCCAGGCACCAACTTCACCTATCTTCCGCGATGGTTATTCATCACCTGCGGTCTGCTACTACAATTGCCACTACCAGCCGCCTTCTGGATGCTCCATGCATTTCGGAATCTATAATCTCCACTGACTGAGATACTAATAATCTTAATTTACCCAAGAAAATAATCATGAACAAAATCAGACGAATTAACTGGCTAGACATGATTGTCGCTAGGCCCGACGAGACCTCACTGTTTTACGAACGAGTCTTCGGATTCGAGCGTGAGGCGCTACAAGAGGACGAAGATCACACCTCTTATTTTATCAAAGACGGAGATGAGAATGTGCTTGGTATTTGCGACGCTGGTGTTTTCCCAAACTGGGTTTCTGGCTGGCTCCCTTATATAGACGTTGAAGATTTCGACCACAGCGTTTCCCAGATTGAATCATCAGGGGGATCGATTCACCAACAGATGAAAATGGATTTCAACTGGAGAGACCAAAGGTTCTGTTTAGCGATTGATCCATCTGGAGCACCCGTGATGATCTGCGAATCCAAGCCAAATGAAGCCTAGGAGCTGTCTCTCTGTCGCGTAGCGCCACCGGATATTGGGGTCGCTTGGGGATATCATAACAGGAGTCCTTTGCCACTACGTGGCAACCATGAATCCGGGGGAATTCCCCGGGGTCTCAAGTCCACGGCTATCTTCCGCTGTCGCTCCGCGACAAAGATTGATCGGGTTTTACGAAAGTCCCATTGCCGGTGGCCTGCGATCATCCCGCCGACTAATCTAACTCTTTCGCCAGACTCTCGCGCTCTCTCGCGCTCTCTCGCGCTCTCTCGCGCTCTCTCGCGCTCTCTCGCGCT
>JAYTLO010000087.1:0-4036 GCA_043729385.1 Akkermansiaceae bacterium | reverse complement strand
GCTTCGAGGCGTTTCATGTGTTCGAGGGTGACGTAGAGGAAGTTGGCGGTGCCGCAGGCGGGATCGAGGACTTTGATTTTGCAGAGGTGGCGGTGGAAGGCGGTGACGAGCTTGAGCGCCTCGGCGTCTTTCTTTTTCGCATCGGCACGGAGCTTGGCGGTGGCGGCTCCGATTTCCTTGGCGGCGGCGGTGGTGCCGAGGGCTTTGATTTCCCCGTCCATTTCCGCGGCGCGGTCCTCGGCAGCATCGGCCTCGCGGTGGAGGTTGGCGGCGGCGATTTTGGTGGCGTCCCACTCGTCGCGTAATGGCTCGATGATGGTGGGACGGATGAGGCGCTCGACGTAGGAGCGCGGGGTGTATTCCGCGCCGAGTTTGTGACGCTCCCTGGGATCGAGCGCGCGGGTGAGGAGGGTGCCGAAGATGGATGGCTCGACGGCGGACCAATTCTTGCTGGCGGCATCGGTGAGCATTTCAAGTTGGGCGGCGGAGAGCGGGAGGGCGGTGGTGTTTTCAAACAGCCCGCCATTGAAACAGGCTATTTCCTTGAAGAGCAGGGCGCTGTAAGTCGTACCGACGGCCATTTCCTTCCACAAGGCGGAGACGAGCACGGGGAAGCCGTGGGGCGAGGCTTTGACTTGGTCTAGCAGTTTCTTGAAGCCGTCCTCGGGCAGCAGGCCAATGTCTTCGGCGAACATGGTGAAGAGGCAACGCTGAAGGAATCCGGCGATCACTCGCGGGTCGTGTTTGTCGGTTTCGAGGGATTTGGCGAGTTTGGCGAGGCGACCGGCTATGTCGCGGGTGACTTCGGCGGCTTTCTTGGAGGGATCGAGCGAATAGGGATCGGTCCAGATGGCGCGGAGGGTGGCGCGGTGCTTTTCCTGGCGGAGATCGGTGAGGAGGATGCGATGGTTTTTCGGGTCCGGGAAGCGCTCGTAATGGCCGCCGGTGCCGGAGAATTCGGCGTAGAGATCGATGCTGTGGCCGACGTCGCAAACGATGAGAAACGGCGGGCGGCCCTCGGCGACGGGGAGGGAAGTGATGTAGCCGCGGCCTTGGTGGAAGGCGCGTTCGAGGGCTTTGTCGAAGGCGGCGGTGCCGCGCTTGCCGTGGCCGGATTTAGTGACGGTGGGTTTGGAGAGTTCGTCGGTGGAGGCGTGGGCGGAGGAGCCTTGTTTGGTTTCGTTGACGAAGTGGCGGGCCTTGTAGAGGTCGATGTAGTTGGTGACGGAGCTGCCGTCGGGATTCACGCGGGTGATGGCGCGGTCGAAGACGTAGAGGTTTTTCGCGGGATCGGGCGAGGTGGGATCGGGGCGTGGAACTTCGATGATGTCGCAGAGTTCGGAGAGGAACATCTGGTAATTCGCGCGTTCGGCGGCACCGGAGTTTTCCCACCGGGTGATGAAGGATTCGATGGCGTCCGGCGGCATGGGCGGATTCTAGCAGCCCCGGTAAGGTGGGGAAGATGAATGTGGCGCAAACCGGAGCCACGACGGACGCGCGCGACGGAGCCACGACACTACTGTCGTGGATGCGAATGAAACGCCTTAGGGAAGAGCTTCGCGCTTTTCAAAGACTGCGCATTCGCACCACCACAGGAGTGTGGTGGCTCCGTGTGGTGGCTCCTACTCCACGGTCACACTCTTCGCGAGATTTCGCGGTTGGTCGATCTCGCAGCCGCGGATGCGGGCGACGTGGTAGGCGAAGAGCTGAAGCGCGACGGTGGCGGGAATGGTGGCGACTAACGGATGGCAGCGCGGGACGGTGATGAAGTCATCCATGCACTCGGCGGTCTCGTGGTCGCCTTCGGTGACGATGCCGAGGATGCGGGCTCCGCGGGCACGGCATTCCTCGATGTTGCCGAGGGTTTTGTCCATGCCGGGGACGTCGAGGGCGAGGGCGATGATCGGGGTGCCTTTGACTAGCAGCGCGATCGGCCCGTGCTTGAGTTCGGCGGCGTGGTAGCCCTCCGCGTGGATGTAGGAAATTTCCTTAAGCTTGAGCGCGCCTTCGAGGGCGACGGGATACATGGGACCGCGGCCGATAAAGAAGGCGTGTTCGTTTTCCGCATAGTCGGCGGCGATCTTGGCGATGCGCTCGTTCTGGAGGATGACCTTGGCGACGAGGGCGGGGATGGACTCGATTTCGCGAGCGAGCTTGATGCCATCTTCACGCGAGAAGCGACGACCACGTCCGAGCTTGAGTGCCATCATTAATAGAACGGCGACTTGGCAGGTGAAGGCTTTGGTGGAAGCTACGGAAATCTCGGGACCGGCGTGCAGATAGACTCCCCTGCCCGTCTCGCGGGCGATGGTGGAGCCGACGACATTGCATAAACTCATGACGAAGGCACCCTTCTGGTTGGCTTCTCTAACCGCTGCTAGTGTATCTGCGGTTTCACCGGATTGGGAGATGGCGACGACGAGATCGCGGCTACCGAGGATGGGATTTCTATAGCGAAACTCGGCGGCTTGTTGGACCTCCGCATGGATGTCTGCGAGATCCTCAAATGCATATTCGCCGACGAGTCCGGCGTGGAGCGAGGTGCCGCAACCGATGAGGACGACGCGGTTGAGTTCCGCAAGTTCGCGCGGCGAGGTGCCCATGCCTGCTAGAACTGAGGAGCCGAGGTCGAAGTCGAGGCGGCCACGAATGGCATTGCCTAATGCATCGGGCTGCTCGTGGATTTCCTTGAGCATGAAATGTTCGTAACCACCCTTCTCGGCTGCGGCGGCGTCGAGGCCGAGTTCGGCGATTTCTCGGGTGACGGGGACGTTGTGGAGATCGCGGATATCGACGGAGTCGGCAGTGACGATGGCGATATCATTATCGTCCAGATAGATCACTCGCTGGGTGTGGGCGACGATGGCGGAGGCGTCGGAAGCGATGATCGTTTCACCATCGCCGACGCCGATGACGATGGGGCTGCCACGGCGGGCGGTGATGATTTTATCCGGCTCGCGAGATGACAGGACGGCAATGCCGAAGGTGCCGTTGACTTGACGAAGGGCGTCGCAAATAGCCTGGAAGAGATCGCCCTTGTCGCAATCGCCGATGAGATGGACGAGGACTTCGGTGTCGGTCTCGGAGTAGAAGTGATGGCCCTTTCCTTCTAACCGGGCACGGATGGCGCGGTAGTTTTCGATGATGCCATTGTGGACGAGCGCGATGTCGCCCGTCTGATCGAGATGTGGGTGGGCGTTGACCTCAGTCGGCGGGCCGTGGGTGGCCCAACGGGTGTGGGCGATACCGGTGGAGGCGCGGTGGAATAGGGCGGCATCCCAGTCGGCATGGGCCTTTTCGCTGAGCTTGGCGACTTTTCCGGGCGACTTGGAAACGAGCACGCGGTCGTCGTCCAATATGGCAACGCCGGCTGAGTCATAGCCGCGGTATTCGAGGCGACGCAGGCCGTTGATGAGGACGGTGGCCGCGTCCGCTTTTCCGATGTATCCGACGATTCCGCACATGATGGTTTAGAGATTTGAAGTTGAAGATTTTTTAACCGCAGATGAACGCAGATGGACGCAGATGAAGAGAAGAATAACAGGTGGTTAAATTCAGAGATTGAGGATGAGCACTTCTGGTTTGCGCATCTTTCTCGATGCCTCTGATCTTGATGCCAAATCTGCGTTCATCTGTGTTCATCTGCGGTTGAGATTTCTTAATCTTGTGAGTGGACGTCGTGCTGGACGATTTCGCCGGGGCGCGTGGTGGTGTTAGGCCAGAGTTTGCGACCGGGGTAGATGGAGGTGTTGATGCCGGTGTGGACGTGGTCGCCGATGATGGCACCGAACTTGCGGCGGCCGGTGTCGATGAGGACGCCGCCGACCATCGAGCGGTGAGTCTTGCCGTCGTGGCGGAGGTTAGAGGTGGTGGTGCCGGCCCCGAGGTTGACCTTTTCACCTAACACGGAATCGCCGATATAGGAAAGGTGGCCGACGTTGGTGTGGGAGAGAATGAGGCAATTCTTAATCTCGACGGACTGACCGATGTGGCAGTGATCGCCGATGCTGGTGTTGCCACGGATGTAGCAGTTAGG
>JAYTLO010000086.1:0-1080 GCA_043729385.1 Akkermansiaceae bacterium | reverse complement strand
GGTCCGTACCGGGCACATAGGTAACAGAATAGACCGGGCAGATGGGTAACACATAAGGGGAGCTGGGCTCGAAGATAAGGCTATGCCTTGGAAAGCGAGAACAGCGATGGAAGAACGAAAAGCTTTGCTGGAGGAAATCCAGCGAGGCGAAGAGAGTGTGGCGGAACTGAGCCGGAAGTATGGGGTCAGCCGGAAGACGATCTATAAGTGGAAGCAGCGGGTGGCGAGCGAAGGAGCGGCTGGGCTCGTTGACCGGAGCCGGGCACCGCATCAGCAAGCGCAGGCGGTGAGCGAGGCGAAGCGGGAACTAATTCTGTCCGTGCGGCACGCGCATGCCACCTGGGGAGCCCGCAAGATTCGCCATTATTTGCGAAATCAGAATGGCCAGGAAGCTTGGCCAGCGGCCAGTACGATTGGCGAGTTACTGCAGCGGGAAGGCTTGGTGAAACCACGGCCGCGACGGCGTCGTATGCCGCCAAACGCAAGTCCGTTGGAGCATGCTCAAGCGCCGAATCAAGTGTGGTGCACGGATTTTAAAGGTTGGTTTTTGCTGGGCAACGGCGAACGTTGCAATCCACTTACTGTGCAAGACGCGCACACGCGTTACTTGTTGCGCATACGCGATCTGCCCAAGACCGACACGGCGCCCGTGCGGGCGGTCTTCGAAACGCTCTTCCGCACGCATGGGTTACCGGTCGCGATGCGGAGCGACAACGGGCCGCCGTTTGCGACGCAGGCGCCGGGCGGATTGAGCCGTTTATCGATGTACTGGATTCGTTTGGGCATCCGGCATGAACGGATTGATCCGGGCTGTCCGCAACAGAATGGCCGTCTGGAACGGTTCCACGGGGTGTTACTCGAGGACGTGGCCACGTCACCCGCTTACGATCGCCACGGCCAACAAAAGCGCTTTGATGACTACGAGGAGGAGTACGATTTCGTCCGCCCACACGAGGCTTTGGGCGGTGCGACGCCGGGCTCGTTGTGGGTGCCCTCTGCGCGTAGCTATCCGGCGCGCATCGCGGAAATCGTCTATCCGGATGAGTGCCTAATCCGGCGCATTTCGCATCAGGGCGATCT
>JAYTLO010000085.1:0-6397 GCA_043729385.1 Akkermansiaceae bacterium | reverse complement strand
GTTGATTGTTGCAGAGGCATTCTTTGCACACGGGATGCCAAACGCATTTAGCCTGATTTCCTAGGCCCAGAGCCTCGCGGTTGTCGCAAACGAGGATTCATCCAGTCGTGATTTGCAAGACCGCCATGCGTTGTGCATTCCGAACCGCTCATCCCGGGAGCTTGTTAACAGTAATTGTACCAACTGTTTCTATAGGTTTTCAGCCATCTCTATCTCTGGTCCGCTGACTGCTAAAACTGATGAGCTATGAAAACTGAAAATGACTTAACAAAAGACGAAAATCGCGACCCGATCACTGGAGAACCCGGCTCCCATCCATTGGGAACGGGCCTAGGAAGTGCGGGTGGAGCTGCCGCCGGCGCGGCAATTGGAGCCATCGGCGGACCCATCGGTATGGCCGTTGGTGGAGTCGTAGGTGCCATCGCCGGGGGAGTCACCGGTCATGCCGTGGCGGAAGGAATCGATCCAACGGCTGAAGATGCCTATTGGAACGAGAACTATCGCGACGAACCCTATTACCAAGCGGATCACGACTATCCCGACTATGGACCTGCCTATCGCATGGGTTACGGGAGTTATGGTAAGGATGACAAGCGTTCATTTGATGACGCTGAAACTGAACTCGCCAGTAAATGGGAAAATGACCGCGAAGGCTCGCAGTTAAGCTGGGAACATGCTCGCCACGCGGTGCGTGCTGGCTGGCATCGCGTGGAGCGCGCTCTACCCGGTGACGCTGATCGCGACGGTCGCTAACACCCAAACAAAAAAAACAGCGTGATCTTCTCGGAAGATCACGCTGTTTTTTGTGATGATGATTAGGAAGGTTTAATAACGACCTTGATGCAACCGTCTGTTTTAGCATCGAACTTCTCATAAGCATCCGGCGCCTCATCGAGGGCGATGCGGTGAGTGATGACGAACGATGGGTCGATCTCGCCCGCTTCGATCTTCTCCAGAAGGGGAGCTAAGTAGCGTTGAACATGAGTTTGACCGCTTTTGACGGTTAGTCCTTTGTTGACGATTGCGCCGAAAGGGATTTTATCTAACGGGCTAATATACACTCCCGGGACTGAGAGAGTTCCACCCTTGCGACATGCCATAATCGCTTGCCGTAGGGCGTGCGGTCGGTCCATAGAAAGTCCGATGGCTTGCTGAGTTTTTTCCAGCACGGCATCGAGCGTCCCGGTGCCATGAGCTTCTGCGCCCACTGCGTCGATGCATCGATCAGGGCCGCGACCGTTGGTCATTTCTATCAGGCGCTCGTGCACCGGCTCATCATCGAAGTTTAATGTTTCTGCCCGCCCGTGGCTGGCGGCCATGGCGAGACGCTCGGCCACTCGGTCAATCGCGATGACCCTACCCGCGCCCAACATCCAGGCACTTTGAATGGCGAATTGGCCGACGGGGCCGCAGCCCCAGACGGCGACGGTGTCGCCCGGTTCGATACCCGCGTTTTCTGCTGCCATGTAGCCGGTGGGGAAGATGTCTGATAGGAAAACTACTTGTTCGTCCGCCAGTCCAGATTCGATCTTGATCGGCCCCACATCGGCGTGTGGGACGCGCAAATATTCCGCCTGTCCGCCGGGGTAGTGCCCCATCATTGCGGAAAAACCTAACAAACCTGCGGGCGCGTGGCCCATCGCGGTGCGGGCGAGTTCCGCGCCGGGGTTGGTATTGTCGCAGCAAGAGAAGAGGGTTTTCTCACAGAAGAAGCAGGAGCCGCACGCGATCACGAAGGGCACCACCACGCGGTCACCTTTCTTGAACTTTTTCACGGCGCTTCCGGTTTCGACGACGATGCCCATGGGTTCATGGCCGATGATGTCGCCCGCTTCCATTGAGGGCATAAACCCGTTGAAGAGGTGCAAGTCAGAGCCGCAGATCCCGCTGGCGGTGACTTGAATAATGATATCTCGCGGGTCGAGGATTTCCGGGTCACTGACGTTGTCCACCCGCACGTCGCGGGTGCCATGCCATACTAGTGCTTTCATGTTATGTAATTGTTTGTTGTGGGGTTGAGTTCGGCGCGCCATCGCCTTGCAAAAACTGGGCCATCGCTTAGGTTGCCTCAGTTGCTTGAGTTAGAGGCAACCGGCGCGGTGATTCTCAACTAACCAGCGGACCTTCCATTGCATTTTTGGTATCGCATCTTGCAATATGCAGATGGTGTCCACTGGTCACCCGCACCATTCTGATCATCTCTCCAGCGCGCGCCATTCCGCCGCTTCTCCAAAAAATCCACTTCCAAGCTTGGCCCCCGGCGGCTCACCCAGTGTGATGCTTTTGCAATGGCCTACCTCGATGAAAACTTCCTCCTCCACTCTCCCACCGCCCGCCGACTTTTTCATGAAATCGCCAAGGACCAGCCGATCATCGATTACCACTGCCACCTCTCACCCCGGCAAATTGCAAACAACCACCGGTGGGATAATATTTCCGACATCTGGCTCGGCGGCGATCATTACAAATGGCGGTTGATGCGTGCTAACGGGGTCAACGAAGAAATCATCACTGGCGGCTCGACCACCCCGCGCGAGAAATTCCAGGCATGGGCGGAAACCGTGCCTTACACCCTGCGCAATCCGATACACCACTGGACCCACATCGAGCTGCAACGCTACTTCGGCATTGAGCTGTTACTCACGCCCGACACCGCCGACGAGATCTGGGAGCGGACAAACGCCATCCTCGCTGAGCCGGATTTCTCCACTCACGGGTTGTTGAAAAAATTCGATGTTAGAGTCGTGGGCACCACCGATGATCCAGCCGATCCGCTGGACGATCATTTCGCCATCGCCGATTCGAATTTGAAGACGCTGGTGGTGCCGACCTTCCGCCCGGACAAGGCATTTTTAGTGGATCGACCCGACTTGCTTGCGCCTTGGTTAGAGAAACTTGAAGCGGTTTCAGACACCACTATTGTCCATTTATCGAATCTATTGTCCGCGCTGCAAAAGCGTCACGACGACTTCCACAAAGCGGGCGGGCGTCTATCCGATCACGGGCTCGACCGTCTTCCCGCGCTGCCTTGCACCGACGAAGAAGCAGCGATGATCTTCAATCGCGCCCGCGCCGGTAAGGCCGCCTCGCCGGAGGAGAAGGAGAAATTCTCGTTTTATCTAATGGTTTTTTTCGGCCAGTTAGACGCGGCAAAGGACTGGACCAAGCAGCTTCACCTCGGGGCGTTCCGCAATATCAACTCGCGGATGGCTGCCACGCTGGGGCCGGACACCGGCTACGACAGCATCGGCGACACCCGCCAAGGCGAGGCGCTGGTCACCTATCTCGACGCATTATCGACCAAGGGGGCGTTGCCGAAAATCGTGCTCTACAACCTCAACCCGCGCGACAACTACCTGTTCGCTTGTCTAACGGGCGTGTTCCAAGATGGCACCGTCGCCGGCAAGATCCAGTTCGGCTCGGGCTGGTGGTTCCTCGATCAAAAAAATGGGATGGAACTCCAGCTCGATGCTCTATCAGCCACCGGTTTGCTGTCGCGCTTCGTCGGCATGCTCACGGATTCGCGCTCATTCCTATCATTCCCACGCCACGAATATTTCCGCCGGATCTTGTGCAACCTCATCGGCGGCGAGGCTGACCGCGGCGAGCTGCCGGATGATTTCGAAGCACTCTCAGGGTTGATCCGGGATGTCTGCTTCGGAAATGCGAAACGCCATTTCGGCTTCGACGTGTGAAAATGTGTCCCGGCTGTCTCAGCCGGACTTGAGATGGAGATCCGGCTGAGACAGCCGGAACACATTTCATGTATGAAACCTAACCTAACCACCGTTTCATCGCGATGACCCGCCAAACTCTGCTTCCGCTCTTCCTCCTCACCGCCTCGCTTCACGCTGTCCCCGTCTTCATCGGCACCAACACCGGCGGGAAATCTGCCAGCAAGGGCATCTATCTGGCGGACTTCGACGCGGCTTCGGGCAAGCTCACTGAGCCGGTGCTCGCCGCCGAATATCAGAACCCCGGCTTCCTTGCGCTGCATCCCACCAAACCCATTCTCTACGCCTGCGGCCAACCTAACAAGCCATTCGCAGATGGCACGGACTCGGTCGCCGCCTTCAGCATCGGCGCGGATCATGGCCTGAAATTCCTCGGCGAGGCCACTTCCGGCGGCAAGGGAGCGTGCCACGTCGCGGTAGATGCCACCGGCCGCACCGTCGCCCTTGCGAACTATGGCGATGGCAGCGTAGGGACAGTTAGACTCGATGAGAGTGGGTTTCTTGGCGCGTCGGCATCGGCCATCAAGCACAGCGGCCCTGGCGCTAACAAGTCGCGCCAAAACGGCCCACACGCCCACGGAGTTTACTTCGACAAGGCGAACCAGCACTTGTTCGTGCCAGACCTCGGGCTCGACCAGGTGGTGATCTATCCGTTCGACGCAGCGACCTCGAAGCTCGGCGCGGCGCTGCCATCTCTAACCACCGCCCCTGGCTCCGGCCCGCGTCACATGGCATTTTCCCCGGACGAGAAGAACGCGTATGTCCTCAATGAGCTGGCAAACACAGTGCTCGCCACGACTTACTCCACCGGGAAATTCACCTCGCTTGGAACCGTCCCGACCCTACCCGCAGATTTCACGGACAACAACACCACGGCGGAAATCGAAGTTCATCCAAACGGCAAGTTTGTCTATGCCTCGAACCGCGGTCACAACTCCATCGTCGTCTATCAGCGCGATCCACTAACAGGTGCACTGACCTTCCTGCAACATGCCCCTTGCGGCGGAGAAACTCCGCGCCATTTCAAGATCGACCCGACTGGCAAGTGGCTGCTCTGCGCCCACCAAGATTCTAACACGATCAGCGTTTTACCGCTCGATCCCGCAACTGGGATGCTGGGTGAGCCGGTCAACACCGTTTCCTCGCCCACTTCGATCTGCCTGTTGTTCGGTCGCTGATCGTAAAAAAAGACCGGCCCGCCGTGAAGCGAGCCGGTCCTGACAATCCACGTCAGAATTACTGATAGGTGGTGGTTGTTTTCTTGGTGGTGACACTGTCATACGGCAGCGACGTGGACTGGGTGGTGGTCGTGGTGCCGGTCACAGTCGGGCTGGCCGAAACGGCCGGTTCCACGTAGGTGGTGCAGTTTGTCAGAAAAATTACGGCAGCGAGGACAGCGATACTTTGAAGTGTGGTTTTCATAATTCGATTGTGGGGCAAGTGCCGATCTTTTTAGCAGCCCGCATACCGCCACCGTTTTGCAACCTCAAGAATTGCTTGAACCTTTGTATTTCAAGGCTTGGCGGCGCTTCGAAGCGCACGGGACTGCCTTCAATTCATCCGCATGACCGTGCGCAATGCCCTACCAAATAATGGTTAGACGTAGTTTGCACGGCACATGGAGCAGTGAAGGGGATTTGCACTGGAATTCTAGGACTTCCCCTGCATCGTCCGCGCATGGGGATGACTCGCTTTCAAAAACTGGCCACTGCGGCCCTAGTATCTGTGCTGATTCTGATGTTCGTGGGTGCGATTGTTAGGGTCACCGGCGCGGGCATGGGTTGTCCAGACTGGCCGACTTGTTGGGGCTGTCTGATCCCGCCGACTCAGGTCGAGCAGGTGGATTTTTCCAAACTGCCCATTGAGAGATTCCAGCGCAAGGCGGAGCGAATGGGCCGCGATCCGGCGAGCATCACGGTGGAGAGCCTGCGCCGGGAATTCAACCCACGCCACGTCTGGACCGAGTTTCTCAACCGCCTTACGAGCCTGCCAGTGGGGTTCTTTTCAGTGGCCACCTTCATCGCCGCATTCTGGCAGCGGGAAAAACGACCGCTCGTTTTCTGGATGGCGTTCGCCTCGTTGCTCACCGTGCTGATCAACGCATGGATGGGCGCGCGCGTCGTTTACAGCGGCTTGTCGCCCGGCGTTCTAACCACCCACCTGGCGCTCGCGATGGGCTTGATCGGGATGCTGGTTTACTGCGCTTGGCGTGGCACTGATACGCCATGGCGCATCGAGATGGCGAACGCTCCGTTGTCCCAGCTTAGGGCTATCATCACAGTGCTGTTAGTCGTCATCGTCGCAGAAGGAATCCTCGGCTCACAAGTCCGGGAAATGACCGACGAGCTGGCGAAGGCCCATGCCAACGTGCCGCGTGCAAGCTGGGCCAGCGAGTTAGAAAGCTCGTGGAAATACCTCGCTCATCGCAGTTTCTCGTGGGTCGTGTTAGCCACCACGCTGTGGGCCTGGATTCTAACCAAGCGCCACCGCACCGGCGGCGCTGGCAGGGTGGAAAAGGTGGTGTTAGGAATGGTCCTTGCAGAAATGGTGCTCGGCTTGGTGATGGCGCAGATCCACATCTATTCGTGGGTGCAAGTGCTGCACGTAGGACTCGCCGCCATCCTGCTAACCTTCGTTTGGCTCTGGCGTTTTGGGCTTTCTCG
>JAYTLO010000084.1:0-12520 GCA_043729385.1 Akkermansiaceae bacterium | reverse complement strand
CGGCTCGCTCACTTCGTCAAGCTTTTAATTGAATTGTTTTTGTATAAATCACTTTAAACCAGTTATTTACGCGCTAACCTGACGCGAATGGGTAAATGGCATAATGGCAAGCCCGCAGCCAAAGATCCATGGTCAGTTTGCCCCATGAAGGCAGGGTTCGATTCATTCGCCGGATTCTATGGCGGCGGCACGGATTTCTTCACTCAGACGCTCAAGGGTAAATCGCCGCGAAACTGGTATGTGAATGATCAACAAACTGACGCGGAGCCGGGATACACCACTGATTTGATTTCTGGGAATGCTGTCAATTTCATCCAGCATAATGCGGGGAAGCCTTTCTTCTGCATGGTCACTCATGCCGCACCTCATGAACCCTTTCAAGCCACTGATGCGTTGCTGCGGCGGGTTCCCGAAAGCATTCGGGGCAACAGGAAAATCACTGAGAAGCTGGTGCGGGAAAGAATCGGAGATTTCGCACGGAGCGGCAAGATGAACAACGAATCATGGGAATACGGCGGCTTCAGCGAGGCCGAGCGACGTGTGGTTTACTCCGCGATGATGATCGGTCTGGATGACAGCGTGGGGCAAATTATCGATGCGCTGAAACGAACCGGTCAGGATCAGAATACCATCGTGCTGCTATTCAGTGATAATGGTGCCATGCGCTTCATCCGTGATGGCAACCTACCTCTACGGGCATGGAAACATAATATGTATGAAGGCGCGATCCATGTGCCGGGTTTCCTATTATATCCCAAAGGCGGAATCGCCGCTGGCACGAGTTATAGGCCTATGATTCGGGGGATGGATCTCTATCCGACTCTGGCTACGCTCGCAGGAGTTCCTATCGAGAATCCCAAGGCGCTCGACGGGGTGGATCATCTGCCCGCCATCCTCGGCAAGACTCAGGCACCCGAGCTGGAGTGGAATGGGATTTTCGTGCGCTACGGCGGCTACCGTGACAACCAATGGAAGCCTATCGCCAAGGCGGGTTCGTCCGAGTTATATGATCTAAAGAGGGATCCGTCCGAGTTAGATGACGTGGCTGCGAAGTTTCCTGATGTCACCAAATACCTGCGAGCGAAGCATGATGACTGGTTGAAAAAGCATGGGGCCAACGTGAACTACACGCCGCAGCAAGCGACAGATCGCTATATCTGCACGCCGGGGGATTGCCTGGTCTATGATATGAAGATCGTGGTGATGCAGCCGGGCCAGACCAGCTATATTTCCCCCTTGCGTGGGGAGCCGATTTTCGGAGGAGCCAATGGGACTGGGGTCGATGCGAGTGGTGCTCTGGTGGGTTCCAAAGAGAACCTTCTAGCTCCGGAGCATCACTGGAAACGCTATGTGCTCGGCCTCGGGAATTCTGCTGCTTCTAATCTCTCCGACCTTAGGCTCGTGATCGAAAGCAAAGTCAAAGGTGACGTCCATGTGTTGATCGATAATATCCATATCGTGAAGCCAGACGGGCAGGGGATCCCTGTCTGGGACGGGGGCAAGGCTCCGCCGAACCAAGCGGGACTCACCTGTAGAGTGGTCGATTTGTAATCTGCCAGCCTCTAGTTTCCTGAGGAAATAGGCTGCGTTAGACATTGCGTAAAAAGCGCCAGATCTATTTGCTGCCCGCGCGGCATCTGGGATCACCTGGGCTGCTTTGCAAACCCAGCAAAAACCCCATATTTGTCGGAATGATGGTGCTGGATTCAACGTCTTAAGACACTTGATGATTCCTCAATATAACGAATCACTTCGATGAAGCTTCTTCACCTCACTCTTTTCTTCCTCTTCGGTTGTTTTTGAGCCTCCGCTGCCGGTAAGCCGAACATCGTTTTCATCCTTGCCGACGACCTCGGCTGGGCGGATCTCGGGTGCTGTGGCAGCAAGTTTGATGAAACGCCCAATCTCGATAAGCTTGCGAGCCAGGGAGCACGCTTCACCGCCGCCTACGCGACCTGCAATGTTTGCTCGCCCACACGCGCAAGCATTCTAACGGGTAAATATCCCGCACGCCTTCATCTCACCGACTGGTTGACCGGTAGGCCGGACAGTCCTAATCAGAAGCTGAATCGTCCTAATTTCCAGAAATACCTCCCGCTGGAAGAAGTTACTGTGGTGGAGGCCTTGAAAGATGGCGGCTACCAGACTGCATTCATCGGAAAATGGCATCTCGGCGAGGGAGCGGAGTATTTCCCCGAGCTTCAAGGATTCGACCTTAATCTCGGCGGTTCTGGCAAGGGACATCCGCCGTCCTTTTTCAGTCCATACGGCATCGCTGCGCTGCGCGACGGACCCAAGGGCGAATACCTCACCGACCGTCTAACCAATGAAGCTTTGAAATTCATGGAAACGGCGACCGCTAACAAGAAGCCGTTCTTCCTCTATCTTTCGCACTTTGCCGTCCACACGCCCATGCAGGCGAAGCAGGAGGTCATCGCGAAGTATCGGGCAAAGGCGGCGAAGCTCGAGAAGTCTGGCCCGGAGTTCATTGAGGATCGTGGCAGCAAGGTCCGCCAAATCCAGAACCATGCCATTTACGGTGCGATGGTCGAGAGCTTGGATGACAGCGTGGGCAGAGTGATGGACAAGCTCACCCAGTTGGGAATTGAATCTAACACCCTCGTGGTTTTCACGTCGGATAACGGCGGACTCTCCCCGGCTGAAGGTTCGCCCACATCAAATGTACCTCTCCGCACCGGCAAAGGCTGGGCCTATGAAGGCGGGATTCGGGGGCCGTTGATCGTTAAATGGACGGGCGGGATCAAGCCCAGCCAAACTCGCGATGAGCCGGTGATTTCCACCGATTACTTTCCGACGCTGTTGGAGTTCGCCGGATTGCCGCTGCGTTCCGCGCAACACCTGGATGGCATAAGCGTCAAGCCCGCGCTGACCGGAGGAGCCATGACGGAGCGCCCCTTGTTTTGGCACTACCCGCACTATAGCAATCAGAATGGCAAGCCCCATGGAGCCGTGCGCCTCGGCAATTTCAAACTCATTGAATGGTATGAGGAGATGCAGGTGGAATTGTATAACTTGGCCGACGACATCGGCGAGCATCACGACCTCTCGCAAGAACAGCCTGAAAAGACCGCGGAACTCACCCGATTGTTGCACGACTGGCGCTCCAAGGTCCGGGCACAGATGCCAACGGCAAACCCGAACTACCAACCGAAGAAGGCACTTCCCAATCATTGAAACATCATTCCCCTCAAGGACTGCGTGCCGGAGTTATACAATCTTAAACAGACTGTGAGTGAATCCCAATACATCGCACCGGGCATGGACAAGGTGAAACAGAGTAGAAACAACAATAAAACTTCCGATTCAACTAACTAACTAAATGAAAACCGCCATCACTCAACTGGCTGCATTGCTGCTTGCCGCCCCGCTGCTCCACGCGGAAACCCGAACCGAGAAACCTAACATCATCGTCATTCTCAGCGACGACGTGGGCTGGGGCGATGTCGGCTGCTATGGAGCCACTCAGATCAAAACGCCTCACCTCGATAGTCTTGCCCGCGAAGGCATGCGCTTCACGGATGCCCATGCCTCCGCATTCGTCTGCACTCCCACGCGCTACTCACTTTTAACCGGCGAGTATTCTTGGCGGAGAAAGGGTTCCGGCTTGGACCGCAGTGTTTCCAACGCCGAAACACCGTTGCTCATCCCCTTGAGTTCCGAAACCTTCCCGGGGATACTCAAAAAATCTGGCTACCGCACCGGTGCCGTGGGGAAGTGGCACCTCGGATTCGGCACTCGCAAGCCGGACTACAACCAAGCTCTAACACCCGGTCCTCTGGAGATCGGGTTCGATGAGTTCTTTGGATTTCCCGCCACCAATGACCGCGTCCCCACCGTCTATGTGCGGGGGCACGATGTGGTCGGGCTGGATCCCGCAGACCCTATCCAATACACCTATGAGAAGCCTGAAAAGGGTTCGCCCATGACTCAGTTCTCCGCAGGCAGAAACCGCATCGGCTGGAGCAGTGGTGGCAAGGCGGCGTGGTGAAAGGATGCGGACATGACGGACACCCTCACCCGCGAGGTCGTTTCATTCATTGAGAAGTCCAAGGACAAGCCGTACTTCTTCTACTTCGCACCGCAAAATTGCCATGCGCCGACGGTTCCGAATTCACGCTTCGCAGGCAGCTCCGGCGCCAGCCCGCGGGCGGACATGATCCAGGAGCTGGACGGCTCCGTCGGGGAAATTATGCGGACGCTTGAGCGGTTAAAACTCGCGGAAAATACCCTCGTCATCTTCTCCAGCGACAATGGCGCGCAGCCGATTCAGGAAGGCAGCCACCGGCCTAACGGAATTCTGCGTGGTAACAAATCACAGCTCTGGGAAGGTGACCACCGCGAACCATTCATCGCCCGCTGGCCTAGCAGAATCAAGTCAGGCGTCTCGTCCGATCTCATCTGCCTGATAGATCTAGCCGCCACCGCTGCGGCGATCGTCGGTTACCAATTACCGGCGAATGCCGCACCAGACAGCTTCTCCCGGCACTGCTTGGCATTCCCGATCATCAGACCCGTGACCACCTCGTCCTTATGGGCGGCACGGGAGGCTTGGCCTTGCGGCAAGGTCCGTGGAAATACATCCCCGACTTGAGCGTGGCTGACGGCTGGAAATCCGCAACTGGAAAGCCCGGTGGCAAGGCATCTGGCGAGGGTCTCTACAATCTAGCAGATGACCCCGCCGAATCCAAAAACCTCCATTCCGCAAAACCGGAAGTTTCAAAACGTCTCGCAGGTGTTCTGCGCGAGGCCGTGACACCGAGGGAAACCCGGCCAGTTTCTCGTTGATGAAATTCCTTGGACAGAATGATTCTAGATCTAGCCGTTAGAGATTGGGCGATCATGCATCGCCCCAAGGAGCGGCGGAACGTGTCCGCCGATGCCCATGAATTGCCAATGGGGTGAGCGAAGCGCATTTCATTGTCACCTCATGGGCTGGGCGATCGTGTATCGCCCCAAGGAGCGGCGGAGCATGTCCGCCGATGACCATGAATTGCCAATGGGGTGAGCGAAGCGCTTTTCATTGTCACCTCATGGGCTGGGCGATCATGCATCGCCCCTCCTTGTGCTGCCCGTCGTCGCTGGCATCATTGGGATCGCTGGCTTGCTCGATTTCCTGAAGATGTCCTTCCTGATGGACGGGGGAGCTAATAGGTCGCAACTAGACGACCGCGGCGTCTTTAACCGTCCCCGCAGAGGCGGCCTGGACATACACCGACGCCTCCCCGGCCTCTGGGTCGGTTTGGCGGTATCGTTGCGGTCGATGCCGACCGCCTTGTATGAGGTTTTTCAGTCCTTATCCGCCGACGCTAACATCTAGAGGAAGGGGGAAGTGGAACCTTGTGGCAAGTCCGAAGTTCGAAAGCACAGAAGTGCTATTTGGTCGTGCTGGCTTAAAAAGTTGGCCCGCCGCCTGCTAATCTGCGAGAAAACACCCATGGAAATGTTTAAGGGCTACGATCCCGGCAAGTTTTACGACGAGATGTTCAGCGAGGACGGCAGCGTGCGCGGCCACTGCGCTCCGCTGCTCGAAAAATTCGGTAAAGTGGATCAGCGGGACTTCCTCGCCCGCAAGGCCAACTCCGAACTCTATTTCCTCCGCCAAGGAATCACCTTCAATGTCTATCATGACGACCGCGGTACTGAGCGGATTTTTCCATTCGATCCGATTCCGCGGGTGATGCCTGCTAGCGAGTGGGAGCACTTGGAAGCCGGTCTCACCCAGCGGATCGTCGCGCTCAATCTATTTCTCCATGATATCTATCACGACCAGCAGATCCTCAAGGACGAGGTGATCCCGCGTTTCTACATCGAGCAGGCCAAGCACTATCGGCCGGAATTCCGGGGCGTGGACGTGGCGGGAGATATCTATATCCATATTTGCGGTAGCGATCTGATACGCGGCGGCGACGGGGTTTATTATGTATTGGAAGACAATGGCCGTTGCCCGTCGGGTGCCTCCTATCTGTTGGAAAATCGCAACGCGCTGAAGCGGGCTTTCCCCGGCATTTTCGAGGCGGTAGGCGTGCGTCCGGTGGATTCCTATCCGCGGGATTTGCTCAATATGCTTCACCATATCTCGCCCCGCCGGGATTGCGATCCGGTGTGTGTGCTCCTCACCCCAGGTTGCCATAACAGCGCGTATTTCGAGCACTGTTATCTCGCGCGGGAAATGGGCATCGACATCGTCGAGGGCAAGGATCTGACGGTGGTGGATAAGTTTGTTTATATGCGGACGACTCGCGGACTGGTGCGAGTGGATGTCATCTATCGGAGAATCGACGATGACTTCATTGATCCGGTGGTGTTCCGGAAAGACTCAGTACTGGGCGTGCCAGGACTGATGAATGCCTACCGCGAGGGCAATGTGTCATTGGCGAATGCCGTCGGCACCGGGGTGGCGGACGACAAGGTGATCTATTATTTTGTCCCCAAGATGATTGAGTATTATCTCGGTCAGGAGCCGATACTACCCAACGTGCCGACTTATCTTGCTTCTGAGGAAGCTGATATGAAATTCATCCTCGCCAACCTTCCCGAGTTAGTGGTCAAGGCCGCAAACGAGTCCGGCGGTTATGGCATGTTGATGGGACCGACCGCCAGCAAGGATGAGATTGCTTTGTTCCGCGAGCGCATCATCGCGGACCCACGGAACTACATTGCCCAGCCCGTCATCGCTCTCTCGCGCTCGCCCACTTGGTGCGATGGGGCGATGGAAGGTCGCCACATCGATCTGCGGCCCTATGTTATCTATGGCAAGGATGTGAAAATCGTCCCCGGAGGTCTCACGCGGGTGGCTCTAACCAAGGATTCGCTAGTTGTTAATTCTTCCCAAGGGGGCGGAAGTAAAGATACTTGGGTGCTCCGTCATTAAATCATCATGTTATCCCGAGTCGCCAATACCCTTTACTGGATGGTCCGCTATGTGGAGCGGGCCGATAACCTCTCCCGACTGATCGACGTCAACCAGCAGCTGCTGTTGGATTTCGAGCGGCTCGATAGCGAGCGCCTGCGCGGCTTCTGGCTGCCGATCATCCTCAGCACCGGCGATGAGGAGGAGTTCGATAAGTTATATGATACCACTGGCAGCGAGGAAGTGATCCGCTTCCTCACTGACGATCCGCGCAACCCCAACAGCATCACTTCATGCATCGCCCTCGCGCGGGAAAACGCCCGCACGGTGCGCGATCAGTTGTCGGATGAGTTATGGGAAGAACTCAATGCGCTCTATCTATTTTCACGCTCGGATGAGGCCAAGCGGTTGATCGCATCGGATCCATCGCGGTATTATGAAAATGTTCGCCGGTCAGCCGTCACCTTTTTAGGAATTGCGGCATCCACCACCTCGCGCAATGAGGCGTGGGAATTTATGGACTTGGGGCGGCACTTGGAACGGGCGGATAAAACCACCCGCTTTCTCGATGTTTCTAGCTATCTGCCACCGGCGGCGGACGGGATTGATGCCGCCTCGCCGGGGATTCTGCATTGGACCGCCATTCTCCGCTCGTGCGGCGCGATGGGGGCATTCCGCGCGGCGCAGCGCGAAATCACCGCCCAGGCTGTGGTTGATTTCCTGATATTTTCCAGGGACTTCCCGCGCTCAGTCCGCTACTGCATCGACAAGGTGGACATCAGCCTGCACCGGATTTCCGGGACGCCGCGTGGCGCGTTTTCTAACGAAGCAGAGCGCGAGGCCGGGCGACTGATGGCGGAGCTAAACTTCGGCTCGACCGAGGATGTATTCGTGGCTGGCTTGCATGATTATCTTGATGCGCTGCAAGGCCGCTTCAATCACATCGGCGCGGAGTTTTTCGAAAGATATGTCTTGATGCCCGAGCGTGTCCAAGTCCGGCCAGATCCGAAACCACCGACTCTCTCCGACGCTGCTGCTTGGCATTTGGAACAACAGCAACATCAGAAACAAAAGTGAACGGGTCCGATGAAGCGGTGTCGCCTGCGCTCGGCACGAAACTTTCAGTGTTTCACCGGACGGCATTCATCTATGCCTCGCCCGTTACTAACAGCGTCAATACTCTGCATTTGGAGCCGCGGACGTTTCCCTATCAGAAAACGATCGGTGCGCTGATCCGGGTGATTCCGGCCACCCGGGTCCGCCGCTTTACGGATCTGTTTCAAAACATCACTCATCATTTCGAACTCATCGAACCCCACGGTCATTTGGAAATCGAAAGTCGCATCCGGGTTCACAATTTGCCGTTAGATATTTCCGGCGCGAGCCGTGAGGCGACGGCGGAGGGCTTCAATGACTTATCCATCCGCGAGCAAATTTGGCCGTATCTGCAAGAAAGCCGCTGGGTTTCCCGGCATCCTGAAGTGTGGCGGCAAGCACTGGATATCACCCGCGAGTTCACGGCAGTGTTCGATCAAGCGACCGCATTGATGGCATGGATTTATCTGGAGTTCCGCTACGAACCGGGAGTCACCAATGTGAATACTCATTTGGAAGAAGCATTCGAAATGCGACACGGCGTTTGCCAAGACTTCTCTCATGTCATGTTAGGCTTATGCCGGTCCGTCGGCATCCCGGCCCGCTATGCATCTGGCTATCTCTACAACGGTCCGCGCGACACCCTGGTGGGTGCGCAGGCGTCTCATGCATGGACTGAAGTGTATCTCCCCGGAGCTGGCTGGATCGGCTATGACCCGACGAACAACACACTCGCCGACGAGCGCTATGTGAAAATCGCCGTGGGCCGCGACTATGAAGACGTGGCTCCCGTTAGAGGAAACTACCATGGCACCGGCCACTGCCGGATGGAGGTCCAAGTGGAGGTAGAGAAAATCTAAGAAAGCTCCGCGAAAGTGAGATTGGAAGTGATGAAATGGGCAAAAATGTGGAGCCTATGTCCGCCTCTCAGCCCTCAAGGGCAAGCTTCTTCAAATACTCCAGTGGGAGAGCCGACTCCATCGCTGGCCTTCATGGCAGCAGCCGGATGCGGACTCGGAGGAAATCGCGGGTCGCGGATCCGAGCGGCGCGAGCAGGCGGGCGGTGACGGTTTCCATACCCGCACCGGCGGGAGTGATGGCGGTGCTGGTCCGGCCTGCGGAGTCGTTCCACGGCGCGATTATGCCAAGATCCACGTTGGCCTCGGCGGTGGTGGTGATGTCGCTGCGACCGGTCGGGCGGTTCCACTGAATTTGCAGATAGCGCTGGCCGGCATCGGTGATGATCTGGGATGCTGGCATGACGCTCGGCGAGGCGGGATTGGTGCCGAGACCGTACTCGACGAGGTTTTCCAGGCCATCTCCATCGAAGTCAAACTCCGGCGCAGTGGAGGCGGGAGGCGTGCCCGGCGGGAATGCGGTGGCGCGGAATTGCTCGAAAGGTGTCTGAGAGCTTTGTGCGACGGCATCGACACGGAACTGGTCCACATACCACCACACGCGCGGTTGGCTGCCGGAGTAGGGAAGCAGGTCGTTTTCCAGATAGAAGCCGACACCAGTGATGTCGTCAAAATTTCGGGTGGCGTAGGACGCGCCGGTTAGATCGAGGTTCAGGTTAGAGGCGGCGGCAGGATCGACGGGAGCCCACTGGCCGTCGTCGGCATCGGCGGTGAAGGAGATGAGTTTGTTGCCGGTGCCGGTGGCCATGGCGGATTGTGAGACATACCACTGGGTGCCGCTTCTAATGACAAAGCGGCCGGAATCGATTAGATCCCAGCGGAGGGTGCTGTTTCCGCCGGTGTCGCCCACGCTAATCTGGAGCAGGCTGCCGGTGCCGAAGCGCACGGGGGTGGTCGCGCCGTCACTGAGGAAATCGGGTTTCAACCAAACGGCGGCGAAGTTCCACGCCATACTGAAGGAAGCCTGATACCGGAGGCCCATCGCGTCGTCGCTGGGAGCGGGCGCGCCGCTGGCACTGGTGCTGCCGCCAGCGTTCACGATGAAGGAATCCTCGAAGGCGGGGAGAGAAGCTTTGGCGACGGCGCTGGTGCCAAAAGCGCGAAGGTTCACCCCGCCGTAGAAGCGGCTGCTGGTGGCGGCGGTTAGATAATTCACGCTTGTGGGTGAGAGGGTGGTGGTGGTGCTGAACGGAACGCGGCGGTATGCGTCCCAAGCATTTCCGTCGTTGTTGAGGTCCGTGTCATTGAGGGTTTGGTTGGTATTAAAGCCGAGGTTTCCGCTGTTGGCGTAGTTTCCTAACCAATTCACGAGGGTGATATTTCCCGGTGCGGGGGCCACGCTGCCGACGGTGACCTGCGAGGTGCCGTTGATGCCAGCGGACGTGGCGGTCACGGTGAATGGGCCACCCGGCGTGATGCCGGCGGTGAAGAGTCCGCCGGAGCTGATGGTGCCGCCGCCGCTGATGCTCCAAGTGAAGGTGGGCTGGGAGTTGAGCGGATTTCCGTATTGATCGCGCATCACGGCGGTGAAGGCCTGCGTGCCGCTGAGGGCGACACTGGCAACGGCAGGTGTGACGACAATGCTGGTGGCGACCGGAGCCGCAGTCAGCGTGAGCGCGAACGAGTCGCTGGCGAGCCGGCTGCCATCGTTCACGGTGAGCGTGATGATGACCGTGCCGGTCTGGCCTGCGGCGGGCGTGACGGTGACGGTGCGGGCCGCGCCGGAGCCGCCGATGACGATGTTCGCATTCGGAACGACGGCGGTGTTAGAGCTGGTGCCGATGACGGTCAGGTCGTTGACCGGCGTTTCGGCATCGCCCACCGTTAGAGGCAGCGCACCGGTGTTCGTGTTGTTAAAAATCGACCGATTGCCAATGTCGCTGATGGTCGGCGCGGCGTTGGATGCCAAGCTGACCGCGACTTGGGTATCGCTGGTGCCGCTGAGATCCGTATCACTGACTGTTAGTCGGAGTGTGTAGATGCCTGGAGTGGGAAATTGCGCGCCGGTGATCAACGCATCCGCAGCGACGAAGGTGAGCGTGCCGCCGGGTGGGCCGTTGACGAGCGACCATTGGTAGCTGTAGGTCGCGCCCGAGGGCTTGCCGTCGTCGGTGTAAGTTCCGGTGAGCGTCCGCGTGGCGGGAAATGATGATGTTAGAATTTCGGCGGGCGGTCCGGCGTTGGGGATGGGCGCGAGGTTGGGCAGCACGCTGATCGGGCGGGTGCTTGTGGCTTGGGTGCCGTTGCTATCAGTGACCCGGAGTTTGGCGGTGAAGTTGCCCGCCGTGGTGTAGAGATGCGTGGTAGTCACGCCAGTGGCGTCGTAGATATTATCCGAGGTGAAATCCCACTCATAACTGGTGATCGACCCGCCGGGAGAGTTGGCGGCTGAGGCCGAGGCGTCGAAAAGCACATTAAGCGGTTGGTCACCGTTGGATGGCGTGGCGTTGAAGCTCGACGTGGGGGCGACGGCGGTGACGCTCACTTGTTTCGTGCTGGTTGAGGACGCGCCGTTGTTGTCGATGACGGTGAGTTTCACCGTGTAGGTGCCCGGCGCGTTGAAGGTGGCTACGGCGGTGGCCGTAGTCGCGTCCGTGGTGCCGTCATTGTTGAGATCCCACGCATAGGAGGCGATGGTGCCGTCGCGATCAATGGTTCCGGTGGAGTTCAGATTGAGCGTGAATGGCGCACTGCCGCTGAACGCAGGCGCACCGATGAAGGCGAGCGGTGGCAAATTAGAAATGGTGCCGGTTTCATCGATAGCAAACGCGTCCACCGGGAGCTGCTCCCCCGTGCGGACTAGGCGGATGGTGTGGACGCCATCCGGCAGCGGGCCGCTGTCCCAGACGTAGTAGTCGAGTTCGCCTGCTCTCAGGTAGCCACTGTTGAAAACGGGCGTGCCGAGATTATCGACATAGGCCTCAAAGGTGGTGGATCCCACATTCGCGCTGCCGGTGAGGAAACGGACGCGGGTGCCCTTGAACTGGAGCGTCACGGAAGCCGGGACGGACCCGCCACTCGCGAAACTGCGGGCAGTGCCACCGGAATAGGCGGCATTGTTGACCATCGAGGTAGTTTGCCCGGCATAGAGCAACTCGGTGCTGGCATCCTCGACCCGGCGGCGGGTTCCCACGGTCAGGCGGGTGCGGCTGGACTCGAGGGTCGCGCCGGTGTTTTCCACCACACGGACCTGCATCTGGTAGAGGCCCAGCGCAGCAGACCACGCGAACTCCCATGGCGCGACGGTGGAGGTGCCGACGATCGTGCCGTTAGCGAGAAACTCGACGCGATCAGTACTGCGACCTGCCCGTGCGCGGGCACCGGCGCGCAGCGTGACCACCCCGGACTGCGGCACGGCGAGATCGGTGTTAGGCCAAGCGAGTTGGGACCAGCCCTCGCGGTCGCCGCGTGCTGCGAGTTGGGCATCGTAGAGATTGGCCACGGCGGGCACCGTGTTGTAGTCGAACACCACCACGTCCTTCGCCACGTTTGGCATGTGGTAGGGTGCCGAGGTGTTCAACGTGGCGGGCGAGGCCGGGTTGCCGCCGGGACCGGCGACGCCTTGGATGCCGACGATGGAGCTGGTGGTGAACTGAAGTGGATGATTGATAAACAATCCGGTCTGGTCGATGCCGAG
>JAYTLO010000083.1:0-63913 GCA_043729385.1 Akkermansiaceae bacterium | reverse complement strand
GGTGATTCCTTTCTCGGGGGTGGGGTTGGCGAGGTAGCGGCTGCCGCGGTGGGGGCGGAACCAAATAGTTTCGTCACGCGGTAAAATGGGATGAGATTTTTGCCATTCGACGGTGGCTTGCTGATGGATTTTGCGTTCTTCCTGATAGACTATCAGGCGGGATTTCTCGGTGGCGATGAGGTCGCGCAGGAGGGTGAAGGTGGCGGTGCCGACGGGGTCGTTGGCGGTGCCTCGGGTGATGGTGATGCTTTCAGGGGCGGCTTCGGGTGGTTTGGGGATGGGGAGTTTCGAGAAACGCTGGCGGGTGGTCGGGCGGACGCCGGGCGGGATGAAGGAGAGATGATAGGTTTTCCCACCGCTTATGAATTGGCCGATTCCGGCGAGGAGATTGATGTCGAAGCCGCAGATGGCTTCGTAGGATTCCTCGGTGTCCGGGTGATGCCAGCGGATGATGCTGACGCCGTTTTCATAGACTTCGGCGTTGAAATTGAGGCGGCAGCGGCGCAGTTCGGCTTGGCGGGCGAGTTCTTCGGCAGTGAGTTCGCGGGCTGGGCGTGGCTCCGCGAGGACTGGCTTGGGAATGTCAGGAAGTGTGGAGGCTTCGCCACGGAGAATGGTTAGGGTGCGGGAGTGCGCTGCGGGGACAGTGACGGTGGAGTCCACGCGCATGACGGGGACTGTTTTCTCAATGGGTGGCGGCGGCGGAACGAAGGCGGGGACTTCGAGCGCCGTGGGGATAAAGGTGCGAGCGATACCTATTATCGACTGATTGGAGACGGCGGTCTGCTCGTCTGCGGCAAGAGCATTTGTGCCCCATCCGATCAAGGGGATGAGGATGAAGGGGAGGTTTGTTTTCATGGGGAAGGATATTACAGCGTCCTTCCTGGTGGACGGGGAGTGAAAAAGCCGCACAAGGACGACCGCGATGGCCTTTAGCCGCCCCCGGAGAGATGGCTTGGACATACGCCACCGCCTCCCCGGCCGTTTGGTCGGTTTGGCGGCATCGTTGCGGTCGATGCCGACCGCCTTGTATGAGGTTTTTCAGTCCTCGTCCGCCGGAGCGAACAGTCCAAGGAGGCGCAATCTCCAATAGGGTGGCAAGGACTAAATTGGAAAATGATCTGGCTAGCTAACGAAAATCGCCCGGCTGATGGAGCCTGTGAATCGGATGCGAATCACGCATCACTGTTGGAAAATCAGGACATCATCTAGGGTTTCACGAGCGGGTCGGTTGTCTTGCGTTTCCGCTCCAACGGCACGATGTGCCCTCCATTTCATAAAGCCCGCTGCCGCCCATAACTCCGATCACTTCACCTGCGTGACGCCGTCGGGAAGCTTGATGACGGACTTGATAGAACCGTCGGCCTGCTTGTCGTGGCGGACGTGGATCGGCCCCCTCGGCGTGGGATAAGTTCCTTCCGCCCACGCGAAGTGGCCGAGGTTTGGGGAAATTCTAACTTGCGCAAAACCCGGTGCGACGGGAAGTGACTCCGAGGACGTTTTTACTGAGCCAAGCCGTCGGCCCGCCTGCCCAACCGTGGCAGAAACTGTGGCGAAAACCGATATAACAGTGAGCACCGAAGTCGCCGTGAAGATCCTTTTTACCGGGAGCAACGAGTTGATCGATGGGACCGGCATCCTTGGTCCACGCGAGATCGAAGTCTTCCCAAAAGGTGGTGGCACCTTGGTCTAACATGCCGCCCCAGTAACGGCTGATAAAGTCGAGTCCGGTGTCGATGTCGTTGGATTTCGCTAGCGCATTGAGGACATAGAAACCGTAAAACGTGCTGAGGTCGGCGGGGCCATCTTTCTTGAGGACGTTGTTAGAAACCTCGGCTGGATCACGGAAACCCGCGATTGAGAGCAAGGCGGCAGGCGACTTGCGGCCACTGGACTTGGGGACGTGCTTGCGAAGAAGCGTGGCGGTGGCGGTGCAGAGCTTGGCGGATTCCTTGTCGCCGAGGATTTCGGTGAGCCGTGCGCCGCTTTCCATCGTGAGCGTCATCATCGCTTGGAGTCCTTCGTGGACGGCGGCTTTATTATCGGCGGTGGGCCAATCGAGGAAACGCATCCCATCGAGTTTCTCCCTGGTCCAGTCTGCCAAATCTGGTTGAGTCGCTCGTCAGCGCATTTGAAGGAGCCGACGTAGGGAATGTCGCGAATCGTTAGAATCGCGCGGACTTGGCTGAGTTGCAGATCGATCTTCGGATCGGCGTTGTCGAGCCTGACAAAACGGAAGCCGCTCGGACCGACGGTGGTTTTCCCAAGCCACGGGACGTTCACCGTTAGATCGCGCAGGGCGTGGTCGTTTTGTGAGTAGTTAGAAATCGAACTGGTCGATGTTCTCCTTGGTGAAAACGAAGGGCTTTCCGAGGATGATGTTGTCGCCGACGACGCTCTTGACGCCCAGCTTGCCGGCGCTGAATTCCTTAGCTCCGGCAACCAACTCGCCCTTCGCCACGGCGGCACCGGCCATCACGGAGAGATAACCTAACTCCTCGACGTTCCACAAGATAACCGCCTGGGTGACGCCTTCCTTGACGTAAGCCTTGTTTTCACTTGGCAGTCCGAGACCTACCAATTTCACCGCGCCAGCCTTGCCCGCCTGCTTGATGGCTTCTGCCGCACCGGGGACGGAAGGCGAGCAAACGCCGATGATCGCTTTCAAATTAGGATAGGCGCTGAGGAGGTTGGTGGCCTCCTGCTGGGCCTTGTCCTTCTGGTCATCGCAAGGCTTGGTATCGACCAGTTTCATGTTGGGATACTTGGCGGCTTGGCGCTCCTTGATGTATTTGATCCACTCGTTGAGGTTCGCGGCAGTGAGGGTGCCGGTGATGATGGCGAACTCGCCCTCGCCGCCAGTTAGGGCGGCGGCGGTGTCGATGAGTTGCTCGCCGATGCCCTGCGCGGTGGCTTGATTGACGAAGAACGAACGGGCGTCGGTTTGGGCATCCGCATCGTAAGTGACGACCTTGATGCCGGCGGATTGGGCCTTTTTCAACGCGGTGGAAATCGAGTCCTTGTTCTCGCACGCGGCGACGATCACGTCCACGCCGTCGGTGATCCAGTTCTCGACGATCTCATTTTGCTTCGCGGGATCGGAGTTGATAGGGCCGTCGAATTTTAGCTCGGCACCGAGTTCGGCAGCGGCGGTGCGGGCACCTTTTTCACAGGTGACGAAGTATTGGTTGCCCTTGCTCTTGGGAAGCAGGGCGATGGTGAGCTTGCTTTTCGATTCCGACTTGCTGCAGGAAATGAACGGAAGCGTGGCGAGGAGGGCCAGGGCGGCGACAAAGGTTTTACGTTTCATGAGGTGGCTGGAGTTGAGGTAGGCTTTGAGAGAGATTGCTTGCGCGCTCGGCGGACGGCGAGCGTTTTTGTCGATGCGCCGATGGCCAAAGCGGCGAGCAGCAGCAGGCCGGTCAGCAGGCCGGACAACTCCCTCGCGACGCTGGCGACCGGCTGATCCATGATCCGGTAGTCGGAAATGCGGGTCAGGCCGTTGTTGAGGAAAGCGAGGGCCACCCAGCCTAACAAGGTGCCGCCCACCGTGCCGGAGCCGCCGAAAATACTGACGCCGCCGAGCACGACTGCGGTGATCGCTAACAACTCGTAGCCGATCCCCGCGTTTGCCCGCGCTTCACCTAACCGGGCGACGAGGATGACTGCTGCCAATCCGGCCACGGCACCGGCGATGATGTAAGCGAGGCTGGTATTCCGGGCCACCGGGATGCCGGCATAGCGTGCGCCTTCCGGCGAAAATCCGATGGCGCGGAACGACCGCCCGAACGTGGTGTGATGGACTAACACCCAGATCCCAGCGGCGACCGTGAAGAACACCCAGATCTGCGCAGGCAGTCCGGCGATGTCGGCATTTCCCAAAGCGAGGAAAGACGGGGAAAACCCAGAGTAGGATTCCGCGCCTTTCGTTAGAGCTTCGGCGAGGCCGCGAAATAGGGAGAAGGTGCCGAGCGTGACGATCAACGGAGGCAAATTGAGCCGCGTGATCAACACCGCGTTGACCCCGCCGCCGAGCGCACCGAAGGCGATGGCCGCGAGACCGGCGACCCACGGATCCATTCCCAGGCTATTCACCATCATCCCGAAAAGCACGGCGCACAGACCCATCATCGAGCCGACTGATAGATCGATCCCGCCGGTGAGGATGACGGGCGTCATGGCCACGGCGAGCAGGCCGATTTCCACCGAGTGGCGGAAGACGTTAGAGATGTTCCGGCCGATGAGGAAGTTTCTCCCAAGCGTCTGGAAGAGCACCACCTCCACGAGGATCACCAGCACCAGCACCGCCTCATGGCGGGCGAGCAGGGACTTGAACGCAGTTGATTTTGACATGGCAGTTAGAGGCGATTCTTGCGGCTGCGCAGTCCATCGGCCACCACGGCCAGTAGGATCACGAGGCCTTGGATGGCTTTTTCCCAGTAAGGTGGCTGGTGGAAATGGGTGAGCGCGGGGTTCACATTGGCGAGTAGCAGCATTCCTAACAACACACCCCACAGCGTGCCCCGGCCACCGCTGATCGCCACGCCACCGACGACGGCTGCGGCGATGGCTTTGAGGTCGAGTCCGTCGCCCGCATTCGGCTGCACTTGTGGGGACTGCACCATGTTAAATACCGCAGCGAGTCCCGCGAGGATTCCCATCAGCACGAAGACGCCGAAGGTCGTGCGTTTGGGATCGATGCCGGCGAGACGCGCGGCCTCGGCATCCGTGCCGGTGGCGTAAATGAAGCGCCCGGCCGATAGATTTTTCAACGCCCACGCCGCGCCTATCAGCAAGATGAATGTTAGGGAAATCACGACGGCTTGGCCGCCCGCTTGGCTGAGGCCGAACCATTGGACGCCCGCTGGCAGTGGCAATAACCGGCCTTGCTGCCAGAGTCGCAGCGCTTCCTGCCAAGTGACCATCGTCGCCAGCGTGACGACGATGCTCGGCAGCCCGAGCCACGCCACGAGCACACCATTGAGCGCCCCCATCAAAGCACCCGCACCGAGCGCGGCGAAGATTGCCACACCGAGCGGCAGACCGGCCCCCGCAGTCACCCCGGCGATGATCGCGCACATGCTAAACTGCGCGCCGATCGAGATATCGATCTGCCGCGAGATGATCACCAGAGCCACGCCGATGGCCAGAATCAGCGCTGGCATCTGCGAGGTGAGCCGCGAAATGAGCGGCTGGATTTGGAAGAAGTGCGGCGCGAAAATGGCCAGCCCTAACATCAGGAGGAGCAGCGCGGCGGCGACCGTGAGTTCGCGGAAATACTTATTCATCAGGCGGCGTCCTTTCCGTTAGTCCCGAGCGCGGCGGACATGACCGTGTGCGCGTCGGCGTGTTTCTTATCGATCATTTCCACCAGCTTGCCGCCGCGCATCACAGCCACGCGGTCGCTCATGCCTAACACTTCCGGGAGGTCGCTGGAAATCATCAACACGGCCAGTCCATCCTTGGCCAGACTGCGGATGATCTTGTGAATTTCCGCCTTCGCGCCGACATCCACGCCTTGCGTCGGCTCGTCGAGAATCAGCAACTTCGGCTTCGTCGCCAGCCAGCGGGCGACGCTCACCTTCTGCTGATTTCCCCCGCTCAAGCTGCCGCCGGGAGCATCCGGGCCGTAGGCTTTGATCCCGAGATCGCGGATAAAATCTTTGGCTAACAGGCTCTCCGCCTTCGAGCGCAAGATCGAGCCAGGGAAAAATTTCGGGTGGATCGCCATGGTGATATTATGGGCAATCGGCATTTCCAGGATCACTCCGTGGCGACGACGATCTTCTGGCACATACGCGATGCCACGGGCAATCGCCTCGCGCGGGCTGCTGATAAAAATCGTTTCGCCATTGAGAGAAATCCTGCCGGAGTCCGCTGGCGTGATGCCGAAAAGGATGCGGGCCAACTCGGTGCGCCCCGCGCCGACGAGGCCGGCCACCCCCACGATTTCACCGGCTCTAACATCGAGCGTCACCCCGCTCACGCCGCTGGCAGCACAGCCGAGTCCGGTTAGTGAAAGCACCACCTTACCCGGCTCGCCTTCCGACGGCGGATAGATCGAGGAGACCTCGCGGCCGACCATCAGCTTGATCATTGCGGACTCGGTTAGAGTGTCCACCGCGTTGGTGCCCACGCTCTCGCCATCGCGCAAAACCGTCACGCGGCCGGCCAACGCAAAAATTTCCTCAAGCCGGTGGGAAATGTAAACCACCCCCACCCCGCTCTCGCGCAGGTCGCGGACGACTTTAAATAACAGATGTTGCTCCTTCTGGGTCAGCGAGGCAGTCGGCTCGTCCATGACTACGATGCGCGCGCCGGAACCTAGGGCACAGGCGATTTCCACGAGCTGTTGCTCCGGCATCGACAGCGAGCGGACCTCCGCGTCGGGCGAAATTTCCGCACCGATCCGCTTGAGCAACTCGACAGCGTGGGTGCGTTGCCCCGCCCACCGGACGCGGCTGAACAGGCCGGTTTTCTTCAAACGCAGGCCGATGTTTTCCGCCACCGTTAGATCGGGAAACAGCGCGGGCTGCTGATAGATACAAGCGATCCCCAGCTCGCGCGCCTTGGAGGGAGTCAAATGAGAAACCACTTCACCGGCGACCACGAGCGTGCCGCCGTCCGGTTGGTGGGCACCCGTGATGACCTTGATGAGCGTGGATTTCCCCGCACCATTCTCGCCTAACAAGGCGTGGACTTCTCCTGGCAGCAGTTCGAACGAGACGCCCTTGAGCGCCCGGACGGCACCGAAGGATTTCTGAATCGCAGTGAGTTGTAAGAGGGTTTTCAATCGGCTTGGCTTTTCGTATCAGGCTCGCTTGCCTAACACAGTGTTTTCGTAATCCTTCACCTCGCCCAGCCAGGCGGTGCCTGCGGGGACGTTTTGCTGCTCGCAATAGGCATCCCAAACGGCCGCCCAAGGCAAGCTCTTGGTCTCCTCCATCAGCGCGAGGCGCGATGTGTAATCGCCGGATTCTTCAGCCTCGCGGAGGGCCGCTGGCTCTAGCAGCGCCATCATCAGCGCCTTGAGAGTGTTCCGGGTGCCGATGGTCCATGCGGCGATTCGGTTGATGCTGGCATCGAAGAAATCCAGGCCGATGTGAGTGCGGTCTAGCAGTTTGTTACGCACCAACTCAGCGGCGATGGATTGCAACGCATCGTCCAAGATGACGACGTGATCGCTGTCCCAACGCACGCCGCGGCTGACATGCAGCAAAATTTCCGGCACATACATCAGCACGGTGCTTAGCTTGTCGGCGATGCCTTCCGTCGGGTGGAAATGGCCGGCATCGAGGCAGAGCAGCTTCTGATTCTTAATCGCATAGCCCATGTAGAACTCGTGCGAGCCGACCACATAACTCTCGCTGCCGATCCCGAACAACTTGCACTCGACCGCGTCGAGATGGTGTTTCGGATCGAGCTTTTTCGCGAACACTCGGTCGAGAGAATCGGCGAGACGCTGGCGCGGCGCGAGCCGATCCACCGGCGTGTCCTTGTAGCCATCGGGGATCCAGACATTCGTGACGGTGGCCGAGCCGAGCGCTTTTCCCATCGCCGCGCCGATCTCGCGAGAGGCGATGCAATGCTCGATCCAGAAATCGCGGATCGCCTGATCCGGGTGAGAAAGCGTGAAGCCGTCCGCAGCCTTCGGATGGGCGAAACAGGTCGGGTTGAAGTCCATGCCCAAGCGGTTAGTTTTCGCCCAGTCGATCCAGTTAGAGAAATGCTCCGGGGTGATTTCGTTGCGCTCGACCTTCTTCCCGCCGAACTCGCCATAGAATGCGTGGAGGTTCAGCCGGTGCTTGCCGGGGATGAGCGAGAGCGCTTTTTCCAAATCCGCGCGGAGTTCATCCGGCGTGCGGGCCTTGCCCGGATAGTTGCCGGTCACCGCGATCCCGCCACTGAGTCCTTCGCCGGAGTTTTCAAAGCCGCCGACGTCGTCACCTTGCCAGCAGTGCAGGGAAATCGGGATCGTCGCGAGCTTGGCCATCGCGGCCTCGGTATCCACACCGAGTTCGGCGTAGCGGGCTTGGGCGAGCGTGTAGGACTGGGAAATGGATTTCGAAGATGGGGCCATGGCAGTGGTTTTCCTCAAGAGGCCCGGCCAGTCTGATTCGAAAACAGCAGAAAAACCTCCACAGTTTGGCCAAAAACAAGCACGATCCGGCCAGTGAAGCGCATCCTCAAAATCGACGAGTGGTTCCATCCCGACGGCTTCCCGATCAGCGTAGAACGGCGGGAGCCACAGGAACTCTTCGAACCGCACGCCCATGAGTTTGAGGAGCTGGTGATCGTGACCGGCGGAAAATGCCTGCATGTGACTGGCCAAGATTCCTGGGAACTAACGGCCGGTGACGTGTTCGTCATCGCCGGTCCCCGCGAGCACGAATACCGCGATCTCGAGAATTTGCGGCTGGTCAACATCCTCTATCAGCCGAGCCGCCTCAAGATGGGCCTGCTCGATTTACCTTCCGTAGCAGGCTATCACGCGCTTTTCACCCTCGAACCTTCGCTCCGGAACCGCCAACCGACCAAAGGCAGGCTCCATCTAAGCAGCAAGGAAATGGCCCAGATCATCGAGCTAACGGACCGGCTGGAGTTGGAATTGAAAGCCCGCGAACCCGGCTTCGGCTTTATGGCGATGGCAGCGTTCATGCAAATCATCGGGCAACTTTCGCGCTGTTACAGCGGCAGCCCGTCGCCGGATGGCAAAGCGTTGTTGCGGATCGGCGAGGCGCTGTCGCACCTCGAGCGCAACATCCACCGCGAGGTGAATCTGGAGGAATTGGCCAGCATCGCCCACATGTCCCAGCGCAGCTTCCTGCGAGTTTTCCAATCCGCCACCGGCACCTCCCCACTCGCTTGGGTCATCGGCCAGCGGATCAACCGTGCATGCAGCATGCTCCGCCACAGCGACCGCCGCGTCACCGAGATCGCCTTCGACGTCGGCTTCAACGACAGCAACTATTTCACCCGGCAGTTCACCAAAGTCACCGGGCTTTCCCCGAGGAACTACCGGCTACGGCAAAGAATATCTGCGAAATAGAAATCATTTTCTATTCTGCAAATCCCCACCCCCTCCAGTTCCGCCCACAGCCTTGCGCATCCGCCGCCCGGAGACTACGGATGCGCCATGGACCTTGCTGAATTTCGCAAAGAATATTCCGACCGTGGCTTGAAGCGTGAGGAAATGAATGCCGACCCAGTCGCCCAGTTTTCCCAATGGTTTTCCCAAGCCACCGAACTCGGACTTCACGAACCAAACGCCATGACGCTCGCCACCGTCGATGAATCCGGTATGCCCTATCAGCGCACCGTGCTGTTGAAATATTATGATGGCGAGGGCTTCGTGTTCTTCACCAACTACGGCAGCCGCAAGGCCAGCCAGATGGAGCACAACCCGCGCGTGAGCTTGTTGTTTCCGTGGATCACGTTAGAGCGGCAGGTGATCATCCAGGGCGCGGTCGAGAGGATCAGCACGGCGGAGTCGTTGAAATATTTTGCCTCCCGCCCGCGCGAATCGCAAATCGGCGCATGGGTTTCTAACCAAAGCGAAGTCATCACTTCGCGGAAATTTCTGATGCAGAAACTCGCCGAGATTAAGGAGAAGTTCGCCCACGGCGAAATCCCACTACCCTCGTTCTGGGGCGGCTACCGGGTCGTCCCGCAGATGATCGAGTTCTGGCAAGGCGGCCCTGCACGGCTGCACGATCGCTTTCTCTATCGCCTTGATGATGCTACCTGGAGAATCGAGCGCTTGTCGCCGTGATGACGGAGGGGACGAGGCGTCCCCTCTCCTAACCCATCAGCTTCGCCAACAACTCATCCAAATCCACGCTGATGACTGCGGTGGCTTTGTCGCTCATGGCGTAGGGCAGGATGAGTTTGTTATTATGGATCAGCGAACCGCAGCTATACACAACGTTGGGGACGTAGCCCTCGCGTTCGTTGCCTTCTGCGGAGAGTAATGGATCCTTCAGGCGACCTATTAATTTGGTGGGATCATTAAGATCTAGCAGGATTGCACCGATGCAGTATTTGCGCATCGGTCCCACGCCGTGGGTGATGACAAGCCAGCCTGCTTTGGTTTCGATGGGTGAACCGCAATTACCGACTTTAAAGGATTCCCATACCTCGACCGGCCGCATGAGGATTTGCGGGTCACTCCAGTAGTGAGGATTATCGGAAAACATGATGAAGAGATTTTCATCATCTTGGCGGGAGAGCATCACGTAGCGACCGGCGATACGCCGCGGAAATAGGGCCATGCCTTTGTTCTGGACGGCGGTGCCGTTGAGAGTGAGTACGCGGAAGTGCAGGAAATCCTGAGTTTCTAGCAATTGGGGAAGGATCGTTCGGCCGTTGTAAGCAGTGTAAGTGGCATAATACATCACCGAACCATCGTCATCAGTGAAACACACAAAACGGGCATCCTCGATGCCGTTACTTTCATTAGCAGACACGGGAAAAATAATTCGCTCACTCATGCCGAGTTTGGGGGAGAAGCGCAGTTCGTAGTTAGAATCCGCAAGCCATTGAATGCACTCTAATGTGCGCACAAGGTCGTTGTTACCGGGTTGGTTATCATGCCGCACGGTGCCGACGCTTTGGTTCAGATCACTGCGAGAGAATTTCTGATCCAAGGGAGCCATCACCGCAGCGGTATAATCATTATCGAAGCCCATTTCATGAAACTTTAGGACAAAGCTTTTCTTCCGATAGGTCGGGTTAGGGACAACTTCCGGCAGGGTGACATAGCGGGAGACCGGATCGAGAGTGATCGCACCATTAGAAGCAATTTGACCGGCGCGGAACTCGATCGATGAGATATGGCCCTCGCCCGTGGCGCGCAGACTCATCACAAACCGCAACCCGCCTTTGGGAACGCCGCTTTGGTCGGGATGCGGCACGATTGAGGGATTAAACAAGGCAGCGGACTCCAGGGAATACTCACCGGAGAATAACGCACCAATCAACATTTCCCGTGCGCGGGAGAGAGGTTTGGTGGTTAAAATGAGCGGCTGAACTTTGAGATAGTACTGCCAAAGTATATCTTCAATATCATAGTGCCGGGAGTCGAACTCATGATGCACGTCCTGGAGTTTTTCAATAACTTCCTCCTCAGTGAACGCCAGCGCACGACCCAGAATCGCGGTGACTCGATGTTTCTCTGAGGGAATGAATGGCCGGATGAGCACACGAGTGCTATCTGGAAGCAACATGATTTCGTGACGATGGAGCTGAACAGTTTTCATATCGAAAAATGGGGTGGTGGAATGATTAGTTGGTCGGCGTTGCTCATTTCCGCTAGAGACAATTGAAAGGCGAGTGAAGACTCCGCACCTTGGTTCGCATTGACGCGGTCAGAGTGAAGACCATCGCCGCAGCCGCCGGTGGAGGAGTCATAGAGAGGGAGGCCGAGATCGTTGCGGCCGAGGAACCATTCGAAGGCCCGCTTGGCCTCGATCGTCCAGAATGGATCGCGGGTGTTTAGGAACGCTTCGAGACACGCGGAGACCATGGCTTGCGCCTCCACCGGCTGTTGGTCGAAGTCGGCGCGGGCTCCGCCTTTGGTGTAGAATCCATTGCTGCCGATGGGCCGAAAATGGCCGGCTTGGGTGAGCTGGATAGAGGCCAGCCAACGCAGAGATTTGAGGCCGATTTCTAACGCCTCAGAATCCGGCATCCAGCGCCCGCTCATGATGAGAGCTTGGCTCAAGCGGGCATTGTCATACGTCGCACCGCACTCGAACCATGGCCAATCCTCGGTGGCGTGGCCATGCCAGAGCGCCACTAGCTTCGCTGTTAGCACCTGGCGAGAAGCCTTGGCTGCGGCCGATGAGGACTTGCTGCGGAGAAATTCATGGATGCCTAACAGCGAGAACGCCCATGCCCGCGGGGAGGTGAACGACTCCACCGCCGGCAGTCCGCGCTCGAAGAGCTGCGCACATAACAGCCGGTGACCCTCGTTGCGCGAGCGGCCGGCACCCACGCCTAACGACCACAATGCGCGTGCGTGGCTGTCCTCGCTGCCAGCCTCCTCGAGCCATTGCCGACCATGGCTCATGAAATTCCTGAAACGTCCAGTCTCATAGTTCAACGCCGCCGCCAAGAACGCGAGATAGCTGGTGGAGTGGCGGTCCAACTCGCTGGATTCTTCCACTAGATTGCAGAGGATAAACGCACGCGCATTATCATCGGTGCAATAGCCCTCATGGAAATTTGGCACATTGAAAGTGGCATGTTGGAAGATGCCGGTGCCATCACTCATTCGCAAAATGTGATCGAGCCGCAGCGGCGGGAGGTTATAGGGACGGCTGAGTAGCGCGCGTCCGCTCATGGTCACCAATGAAGCCGCCTTGCGGTCCGCGCGTGCCTGTTTGAATGACTCCAGATAGCGGTGTGCCACTGCGGGCCAAATCATTTCCCGTCCGAGTTGATAGGCCTCCAACCGCGTCCGTTCTAGCAGCTCGGGATCATCGAGAAACGCGCACACTCCTTCGGCGATGCCTTGCGGATCGCGGAATGGCACCAGCTTGCCGCGTCCTTCTGCTAGCAATTCCTGCGCGTGCCAATATGGCGTGGACACCACCGCTTTTCCCGCGCCGAATACATAAGCCAGCGTCCCGGAGGTGATCTGCGCTTCGTTCAAATAGGGCGTTAGATAGATATCCGTTGCGCCGATAAATTCGGTAAGTTCATCCAGCGAAACGAAGCGATTGTAAAAAATAACATGCTCCTTCACTCCGCGTTCTTCGGCCAAACGCTCCAGACCTAACCGGTAATTCTCGCCTTCCCGCGCCACCAGATGCGGGTGAGTTGCCCCCAAGATCAGATAGACCGCGTTTGGATGCCGCCGGACAATTTCTGGCAAAGCCTCAATGACATGCTCAATCCCTTTCCCCGGACCAAGCAGGCCGAATGTCAGCAATACCTTACGCCCTTCAAGCCCGAATTGAGCCTTCGCCCCCCCAGAATCCGCGAATGGTATATCCGGAATTCCATGCGGGATGACGTCGATTTTCTCCTCAGCCACATCATAGGTATCGCGCAAGATTTCCGCACCTTTGCGAGCCATCACGACTAACCGATCACTGCGTAATATCAGCTCCTCCATCACCTTGCGCTGCGCCGGATTTGGTTCTTGCAGGACGGTGTGCAAAGTCGTCACCACCGGCATCCGCACCTCCTTGAGCAACGCTAACAAATGGCTGCCCGCCGAGCCGCCATAGATCCCGAATTCGTGCTGCACGCAGAGCACCTCGGTGTTATTGAAGTTCAAAAAATCCGCCGCGCGCCGGTAGGAATCCAGATCTTTTTCCAACATCTCGAAGCGCACCCGCGGAGGATAGTTGTAGCCTTGCACCCTGTCATTGACCGCTCCAGCGATGCACTCCGCCGTCGGAACCGCCTCGGCCACCGCCTCGCAAACATCATGCGTGAACGTCGCAATCCCACATCGCCGTGGCACGTAGCCGCCCACAAAGGCGATCCTTCTGGGCAGCGCAAGCTGACTCACCTCCACCCTCCTTTATGCACCTTTTTTGCCATCCCTCACAAGACCGAGCAAGGGCGTGAGCGCAACTCAAAGTTTTCAGCTAGGGTGGGAGATCAGCAAGGAACGGCGGACTCCGATCCGCCGAGCCAATGATGAGTCGATGACACAGAGCGAAGCGCTTCTCCATCGACCACGCATTGGCTGGGCGATTCGGAGATCGCCACTCCTTGGGGTTTCCCACAAGTTCCAACTCACTCTCCCACCTTCAGGCTCATGCCCATTTCGCGGAAGATGCAGTCGCGGGCACCGAGGTAGCCGGGGGAATCTAGGTCGCGCGGGCGGGGCAGGTCGATGGGCAGGCGCAGGCTAACAGTCGCCGGGCGCTTGCTCATGACGAGCACGGTATCGGCGAGCTGGACGGCTTCTTCGATGTCGTGAGTGACGAAGAGGATGGTCTTCTTTTCCTCCCGCCAAATCCTAACAAGGTCGGCACGCATCTTCATGCGGGTGATGAAATCGAGCGCACCGAATGGCTCGTCCATATAGATAATATCGGGCGACGAGGCGAGCGCGCGGGCGATCTCCACGCGCTGGCGCATCCCGCCGGACAGCTCGCGCGGGTATGACTTATCGAAGCCAGTTAGACCGACCATTTCAATGTAGTGACTCACGATTTCCCGGCGCTCAGCGACGGACTTTTTCAACAGGCCGAAGCCGACGTTGTCCTCGACATTGAGCCATGGAAAAACGCCGTTTTCCTGGAACACGAAGATCCGCTTGGGGTCGGGTCCGGTGACGGGCTTGCCCTCGACGAGCACCTCGCCTGAGCTCTGTTTGAGGAACCCGCCGATGATGTTAAGGAGAGTGGATTTCCCGCAGCCAGATGGGCCGACGATGCAGACAAACTCGCCGCGTTTCACGTCGAGGCTGACGTTTTCCAGCACATGGACGGGCGTGTCCTTGGTCTTGCCGGGGAAGGTCATCCAGAGATTCCGCACTTGGATGGCGGGCTGATCATTCATAGGAGCGGCGGTCACGATTCGTCTTTGTTAGCATAGCCCCAGCGGACCTCGTCGAACTTCTCCAAGCTGCGCACCGCGATGTCGAGGATGAGGCCGATGAGGCCAATCATCACCATGCCGGCGACCACGAGGTCGTAACGCTTGCCGGCGTTACGGGCGTCGATGATGAGATAACCGAGGCCGGAATTCTGGGCGATCATTTCTGCAGCCACCACGACTAACCATGCGATGCCGAGAGCGATCCGCAGGCTGGTGAGAATCTGCGGCAAGCAGGCGGGGAAAATGACCTTGCGGAAAAGCTGCAGGTTGTTCAGTCCGAAGTTTCTAGCAGCCCTAACATACACCGGGTGCATGTTCTGCACTGCGGCCATTGAGGAGACGGTGATCGGGAAAACACTGGCGAGGAAGATGAGGAAAACCGGCGACACATCAGACGTGCCGAACCAGAGGATCGCGAGCGGGATCCACGCGATCGGCGAGATGGGTCGTAAGATCTGGATCATCGGATTGAAGGCGGCGGCGGCGGGTCGATACCACCCTAACAGCAGACCGGCAGGCACGCCGATGGCGATGGCTAACAAGAATCCCCAGGTCACGCGAAACAGCGAGGCGACGATGTATTTTACCAGTAACCCCTGTTGCGCCAGCTCCACCAACCCGAGCGTCACCTCCCATGGCGTGGGCATAATATCACTCTTGGTGGCCTTCACCGACACATACCAAATACTCAGGAAAAGAGTGCCAACGATGAGCGGCAGAATCACGCGTTGACCTTTCATTTATTGAGTGCCTTGAGCGCCTCCGCCGCCGTGAAATCATACTGTTTCAAGGTCTTCGCGGCTTGCTGGCCGAAACTAACATCCACATAGTCGTCGAATGTCACATTCCCCTTAATCACACCGGACTCTTTTGCGAGTTGCTCGATCTCCGCGAAGTTATCACGTTGCAGCGTTAGATCATTGTAGCGCACCCTGTCGGGCGGCTTACTGAGCACGAACTCCAACAACCGCGGGTTCTGGTTGTAGTATTTCTTCGCAACAAACTGCGCCGCCGCTTGGCGATGGTCCAAGCCACCCTCCAGCCACATCCCGCTGCGGGCGATGCCATCGACGAGCTTCTGCACCCGCGCCGGATTCTCGCGAATCTCGGCTTCATTCACCGCAAGCACGCAGGAGATGAAGTTCGGCCAGATGTCCTTGGTTAGATAAAGCACCCGGCCATAGCCGTCGAGTTCGCACTGGGCCATGAATGGCTCGCCGCTGGTCACGGCATCCACCGATTTCGAGTAGAGCGCGGCAGGCATATCGGGCGGCGGGATCTCGACGAGATTGATATCCTTGATGGTCATTCCGTTGGCTTTGAGCGCGCGAAAAATGAGCAAACGCTGATTGGAAAAGCGGCTAGGCACAGCCACCGTCTTCCCGCGCAGATCCGCGATGCTGCGGATTTTCGAGTCCTTGTGAACCATCAAAGCAGTCCCGTCGCGGTGCCCGAGATAGACGATCTTGATCGGTACTCCCTGCTCGCGCAGGGCGATCGCCATCGGCGCGAGAATGAAGGTGGCCCGAAGTTCCCCGGAGATGAAAGATTCCTTGAGCACCGGGAACTCACTGAATTTCCGCGGCTCAAATAAGCCTTCGCCCTCCAGCTCCGTGTTGATGAAATCCGTGACCGGACAAGTGAGGTGGCAGGTGACCGGCAGGAAGCCGACCTTCATTTTGCCCGTAGGCTTCTTCAAGTTCAGCACCACATGTGCGCCAGTGATGGCGGTAACCCAAACGAATGCGGTGACAGTTAGAGACTTGGTAAGCGACATGGGGGAACGCGGGGATTCAAGCAAGCGAACGACCTCGCACAAGACAAAACCGGCTGGGGAAATCTGAGGAATTGCAAAGGAACCACCACACTCCTGTGGTGCTGGCGAATGCGTGGTCATTGAGATGCGCGGAGCTCTTCTCAACGACTTTCCATTCGCATCATGACAAGAGTGTCGTGGCTCCGGCGTGTGGTGGCAGGCCAGAATGCACCTCATCGCACCTTGCAGAGTCGGTGGGGATCGGGCAAAGCTCGGCCATGAATCGTGAGGATCTGCCGCTGGACCGGCAATTACGCCAAGAAATTTTGTTTGCCCGTGAGCGGGTGTATCGATTCGGGGAGGCGACGCCGTTAGAGAGGTTGAACTTGCCCGGACCGGGACCGGAGATCTGGGTGAAGCGCGAGGATTTATCCGCCGTTAAGTCCTACAAATGGCGGGGTGCGTGCAACCGAATGGCGCTCCTCACACCCGCCGAGGCGGTGCGCGGGGTGGTCACGGCATCGGCTGGAAATCACGCACAAGGCGTCGCGCTGGCGGCCCGCACGCTGGGCATCCGGGCGCGGATTTACATGCCGCGCTCGACGCCCAAGGTGAAACAAGCGGCGGTGCGACACCATGGTGACGAGTTCGTGGAAATTCACCTAACCGGTGATAGCTACGATGAAGCGGTGGCCGCCGCGCGGGCTGATGAAGCGACCAGCGGCGCGGTGTATGTCCATGCTTATGATGATTTAAAAGTGATGGCTGGCCAAGGCACGCTAGCGGATGAAGTCGTGCTATCAGGCCATGGTCCGTTCGATGCCGCTTACCTTCAAATCGGCGGCGGTGGGCTGGCGGCGGGAGTGTCCACTTGGTTGAAAACCTACTGGCTTAACATCGAAATCGTCGGCGTGGAAGGCGTGGGCCAGGCGTCGATGCAAGCCGCGCTGGAAGCGGGCAAGCCGGTGGCGCTGGAGAACGTGGATTTGTTTTGCGACGGCACTGCGGTTAGAAAGGCCGGTGCGCTGCCGTTTGAAATTTGCAAGGACACGCTGGACCGAGTGGAAACAGTGACCAACGCGGAAGTCAGCCATGCGATCCGAGTGCTGTGGGAAGGACTGCGCTGCATCTCGGAGCCATCGGGTGCAATGGGACTGGCGGCCGTTTTGAAAAACCGGGAAGCACTCACCGGCAAACGAATCCTGGTGGTGCTGTGCGGGGCAAACATCGATTTCCTTCAACTCGGACTCATCGCGCAAACGGTGGGCGCGGGCATCAAGACCAGCCGCACCTTGCGAGTCCGCATCCCGGAGCGGGCGGGAACGATGTTAGAGCTACTGGATACGTGCTTCGACGGCTTGGACATCGCGGACTTCCAGTATGGAAAAACCGACGCGCAAGAAGCCTGGCCGGCGTTCACGATCCATGCGGATGACCCGGCGGTGCTCGCTGCCTTGCCGCAGAAACTCGATGCGCACGGCTTCGCGTGGGAAGATCTAACTGGCGCAGTGGACATCGCCTTCCGGGCGATTCCGCTGCGTGGGGATCTGTTGGACAACGCGGCGTTCCTGCGGCTGGATTTCTACGAGCGGCCAGGGGCGTTGCATGATTTCCTGAACCAGAGAATCCGGGGAAATGCGAGCCTCTGTTATTTCAACTACCGGCAATCCGGTGAGCGGATCGGCCGGGCGTTGATCGGGCTGGATTTCCCGTCGCCTTACGAACGGGACGCGTTGTTAATGACGATCCCGAGCCAGGGCGATGGCTACCGGCTGTGCGAGGCGGTGGATGAGGCGACGCGGAAGAGGTTGGTGGGAATTTGAAGATAAAGCTGGGAGCGGGACGCTCCCACGACGGTCTGGAGCCGGAGGCTCCAGCCACTTTAAGGTGTGGGCAGCTCGGCTTTTACGCGCATGAAGCGCTTGGGTGCGCCGGGGCTGAGAGGAGTTAGATCGCGTATGACGAGTGCTGCCGGGGTGTCGGAAATCACGGCGGTGGCAGCTGGGCCGGAGGTCCAGTTCGTTAGATCGGGAGAAACTTGCACGGTCAGTGTGGCTAGCCGATCGGTCCGCCGCGGGACGGTGATTTGTTGGAAACGTTGCGAGCTGCTAGTAACAATTTCCACTGAGGTGGCAGGCGGCGCACCGGCCTGCTTGGGCGGGGTGCCAAAGACAAACTCCAACAGATTCGCGCCACCATCATGATCGGGATCATCGTTCGGGCCATTCAGCGGCTCGCCGACAAGCTCGCTGTCGCGCCATTGCTGCCAAGTGGTGACAGTGGCGGACTTCATCAAAAACGGGCTGCCGCCTGCGTTGATGGAGCCAATGAGCGCGGTGGCAGTGGCGACATTCCACTGCATTCCAAACACGTCCATTGGGTTGGGCGCGGGCCATGTCCAATCGGGATTGTGAAGAAGAATCCACTCGGAGTTGGCTGTTCCGGTTTCGAATCCCCAAACGTAGGCGGCCTTGCCGACGGTGAAATGTCCCGTGTTGGTGATCACAGTGAACCGGCCTTCGAAAAACTTATTTGTTGCAGTGTAGCCGACGCGCTGGGCGGGCACCCAATTGGCTGCCCACTGCGCGACGTTGGCCGCAGTCGGGACAAAGCTGGATTTGAAAACTCCCAGCTCGAAGTTGAACGACGCGCTCATCGGCGCATCAGAACTCGTTAGATTGGTGGAGCCGGGTGCGCAGAACCATGTGATCGTTTCCGCATAGCTGGCTGACCCGGCGAGCCAGGAAACCACTAACACTAGGCAGTGGATTGGCCGCGCCATTAGATTTCCATGCGACGGCGGCGGAGAACGGCAGCCAACCCACCGAGAGCTAGCAGCAATGCCGAAGATGGCTCTGGCACGAAGGTGAATGTCTGCAACGTGTAAATGCCGGTGACGTTGCTAATGCCGCCTCCAGTGTCGGCGCCTTGTTTGCCGTAAACCGGAACCTTGCCGGGTGTCAGGTCGCTAACCGACCACTCAAGTGGAGTGCGGTTGTCGCAGCAATCCGCAACCTTGGCAGGAATGGTCCACGCAGTGCCGGTGGCACTTCTACCAAGGAACCACTCGGTGTTCGCTCCCGGCGTTTGCGAGTTATGGATCCAGATATAGGCATCTTGATTTGAAAAATCCAATCCGAGGTCATTGTCTGCGAAGAGACTATCACTACCGCCGTTCTCATCTAACTCCACCGTGGAGGCGAAGAAGCCATCTAACGGGCTGAACGCGGCTTGGTCGAAAACCTTCCAATTGTCCGACCATTCCGCAGCATTCTCGACGGTGGGCACAAACTGCTGGCCCAACACCTTTTGGAAAAACCCGAGTTGGATGGCATAAGTCGCGTCGAGGGAGACCCCAAAACTGTCGCGCAGGTCGCTATCAACCACATTGCCCCAGTTGATCTGAATGGCCGCAGCGGGAGTCGCTAGAGCGATCGCCGTGGGCAATAGAAGCAGAGTGTTTCGCAGTTTCATGATGCAGTTCGTAAGAGTGGAGATTCAGAAGTTATGGATTCCAAGGGCATGGAACGGTGTAAGTGTGCAAGTCATTCTTCACCCGAATGAAGACGCTGGCATTGCCTAGCAGGAGTGCCGCCGCATCGCGGGAGGCGAGAGTGACATCCCCTTGTTTCACCCATTTGATTTGCGCGGGAATGACCGTTTCGCGATGGAGGAGGAAGTAGGTATCATAGCCGCTCGTTGTGGCCACCGCGTCGCCTTTCCAGATGAAGAACGAATCCGCCGTCTTGAAATCGCGGCTGCCGAAGAAGCTGGTGCCGAGATTCATCGCACGGCTACCGGTGCCAGTGGCGGACTGGTCCAGCGGGTAACCGCCGGCCGTTAGATTCGATCCGGCGCAGAGTGGATTGATGAAATCGTTCTCACGGATCTCGCCGAGAGCCATGATCGTGCTGGCGGTGTTGCGCCTATGGACAAAGCTGCCTTGGCCGGGAGGAAGCACCGACGCCGCTTGATCGTCCATGTTAAGATCCCCGACTTTGACCCACTTGGGTGAGCCGCCATTGGTGTAAAGCCAGTAGGTGGTCCAGACTCCAGAGGCAAAGGTCTGGATCTGATCGGCCTCGGTATGGATGCCTGCCGCGAAGAAGCCACCCACTGGGAATTCCTCACCTAACAACTTATGATGATGGAGCGCGACCTTATCACCTAACAAGCTAGCGGGTAGCGCTCCGGCGAGCGTGTTGAACGGCGACGTGCCCGAGCAGACATCGGCGTCGGTGGCCACGGTCACCACGCTGCCGCTGGCGGAAACGATGTCGAAGCGGTGGCCCTCGTTGTCGCCGGAAATCACTTCGAGGAAATAAGACTCTCCGGGTGTTAGCAAGGTGGCGAGATCCACGGTGCCGGCGCTGGTGGTGAAGGTGAGAGTTTGCGAGCCAACTGCATCAACCGTGCCCGTGAACTCAGCGCAACTGAGATAGGGATTGTTATAAGTCCGGCAGCAAATCCCAAGGGTCGTTTCCGTCCAACCATGCACTTCGGTGGTCGCACTCACAGGACCGACTGAGAGATCGGCGCGAATCCTAACAACTCCCTTGCCAGCGGTGAGGCCGGTGAGCGTCTCAAGATCCGGCAGGGTCACCATTTCTGAGCCGTCACCATTGTTGGTGACGGTGGTGTTTCCCGAATTCAGTGTGATCGACTGCCACACCGTCGGATTGCCGAGCGTCGCGGAGTATTCGAGGACATAGGTGACATCCAGCGGACCGCCTGCGGTGCGCTCAAACACGCCAGCCACACCACCCGTGACCACTAGTGATGGCTCAAGGCAGAAGGTCTCCCCCGCCCCGCTGTTGGGTGGCAGGCAGAATGCGTATTCGATTAGATTGTTATAGCGGTCACCGTCGGGATTATTGGTCGGACCATTATTTCCGCCAAGCGACCAGAGCGCCTGCCATGCGGCCCAGGTGTCGGGGCACTCTTGCAGAAACTCGACGAAGTTGTTCGGGGAGTTTGTTTGGCCACTGGCGACGACGATTAGAGTTACGTCACCGATGAGATTCAAGTTACCGCCGTCTTTGTCCGACGAGCTGCCATAGCCCGCAGGCTGAGTTTCCACGACTCTGTAGCTGGCGGGCACGAGGTTAATGAAACTATAACTGCCATTGACAGCGCTGATGGTCGTCGTCGGCTGCACGCCGCTGGTAAGTGGATCGCTATCAACGTCGTTGCCCGCTGCGGTCTTGAGAGTGAGGGTCACGCCAGGGATGACGGTATCCACACTGCCATCATGATTCGTATCTTCCTGCACGAAGCCGGTGATCGCACCGAGGTAAGCATCATCTAGGAAATCACGATTGATGACATCCGCGTTGACGAGCGCAACGCCGATTTGGTTGTCCGTTAGGCTGCCTGCGGCATCCCAATCACTGACAGCGCCCGAAGGATCGGTTTCCTGCACGATATAGTTACCAGCAGGCAAACCGGTGAAGTTGTAACTGCCCGAAGTATTGGTAAGAGTCGAACTCAGTTCAGTATCACCGGCACTGATGATGCCATTGCCATCACGATCAAAATAGAGCTTAACGGTGATCGCCGCGAGCGGCGTGTCGCCCGCGCCGATGACATTGTCGTTGGTGGCATCCAAGTCATCATAAACCTTGCCACTGATGGCATAAACCGGCGGCAAGGTGTCGAGGAAATCACGGCCGGTGACATTGGTGCCAATCATGACCACGGCGATGCGGTCATCGTTGAGACCCACCACGTCCGCAGTGCTGATGCTGTTGGGAAGATTGATTTCGACGACGCTGTAGTTGCCGCTCGGCACGCCGGTGAAGATATAGTTACCGGTGCTGCTGGTATATGTCTCGGCCACTTGCACGCCGTCGGCTGGATTGCCGTCGCCATTAGGATCTGTCCAGAGCTGGATCTTGACCACGGCGGCCCCGGCGTCGGGGTCATTGAAGTCCCCATCCGAATCCGTGTCATAGCGGACTTGGCCGGAGATGTTAGCCAGCAAAGGCGCATAGCCAAAGTCGGCGGTGAGATGTTGCGCTGCGGCGACGAGAGTGACGGCGGTGGTATTAGGAGTGCCTAGACCATTTTCATCATAACTCTGGCTGAAGCCCACCGGAGGAGTGGAAACAGTGACCGTGAAATTTCCCGCAGCAAGACCGAGGAAACGATAGTAACCAGCGGGATCAATGATGCCGTCGCCATCGACATCTGCGGCACCATTGCTGGTGACTTGGGTGGCGATGATGGTGTTGGTAGCGTCGCGAAGCACGACGGTGATTCCACCCATGCCTTTCTCGCCGGAGTCCAATGCGCCATTGCTGTTAGCATCATTCCAGACGGTATCGCCGATGGAGGCTCCCACGGGTTTTTCGATGAGATAATCCTCCACTTCACCATTGGTGACAGCGCCGGTGTAGCTGAATAGCGGATAGGCCGGCTCGGAGGTAAAGATGCGGAAGCGGGAGAGCCAGCTTTCCGAACCTGCGCCGATGGTGCCGGCGGGAATCGTAAGACTGATGGTGGTGGTGCCGGTGCTAACCGCTCGGCTCACCACTAGATCGCCGAGATCGAGGAAGTCACCGTCGTGGTTCCAGTCGATCCAGCCGACCAACCAACCACTGCCGGTTACGGTCGCTTGGATGGAGCCGCCGGCTGCGCCGTTCGTCCAAGAAGAGATCGAGAGCGGGGTGATGCCGTTTTCATCATCGCTGCCTAGCAGATCGTCGCCATTGGCAAGAGAAGTGGTAACGCCATTGGTATCGGCATCTGGCGCGCCGCCGAGATAGAGGGTGGCTCCGCCGACTGGGATGATATGGCGAGCACCGTCTTGATTGAGGGTGGTCATTCCATAACTCACTGACAGATCGCCGTAGTCGAAGTTAACATTTGAGATGAAGGCGAAATCCACATTGCTCACACTGGCGGTGGTGATGGCAAGCGTCTGAATGACTGAAGTGCCGCTGGACGAATTCACCGAACTCACTGCCGGATTATTAGCCGCAGTGGTGGTGAGAGTGGAGTCTGCTTCGCTTGCGATGATTACCCGATAGTTGCCTGTAGGGAGACCCGAGAAGTTATAGTTTCCAGCCGCATCGGTGGTGGTGCTACCGAGGAAGTCGCCGCTGGTGGTGTAGAGATAGACGAACCTGCCGGAGAGTTCAGTTTCATCCAGCGGTCCAGCGTCTTGGTCCACGCCGTCGTCGAAGAAGTCATCGGTATCATCCGCCGTGCCGGCGACCCGGGTGTCATGAGTGACGAGCGTTCCGGAAAGTGAATACGCACCGTTGAGTTTATAACCGAAGTCGAGACCGAGGTTCCCGACGGCGAGATTGACGATGCCATTGGTGAGGACGATGGCGGTGGAGGAGTTCGAGCCGCCGTCCGCATCGTAGGTGGCGGCGGTGCCTTCCAGCGCCGCGCCGGACGTGAAGTTAGATGCAGGAACGCTCACGGTCCATGCGCCGTTCGGGACGTTTGCCACACTCCAATAACCATCGAAGTCGGTGGTTGTGGTGTAGGTGGTTGTTCCATTCGTGATACTGATAGTGACACCGGCGACACCGGGTTCGCCCAGATTTTGGACGCCGTCTTGGTTAAGATCGAGCCACACATAATCGCCGACGGCACCGGGCGGCTGATAGCCGAAGTCCGCGCCCGAATAATTTCCGCCGAGAGAGACGATCACTAGCGAATCGCCGTTGTCCCCTGCTGGCAGAGTGGGATAAGTGTTATCATTTACCGGCACGCCATCGCGATCGGGATCGGCGGTAAGTGGGATCGGTTGTCCGCTGACTTGAGGCAGTGAAGTGGTGAGAACCTTCACGAAATAAGTGCCAGCGGCGAGGTTCGTGAACTGATAGAAGCCAGCGGGATTGGCACCGCTGCCGTTCGCGGTGGTGGTGGTGGCCAGCGGCGTCGGCGAGTCGGCCACGCCGTCCTGATTGGCATCGAGGAAGAGCTGCACGGTCACGTTCGGGATGCCAGTTTCGGAAACGTCTTGAGTGGCGTTGCCATTGGAATCGAAGAAGACCATGTCGCCGATGGTGGCGGCGGCGGCGAATCCGAAGTCGGCAGTTAGATAAGTTTGCCCGGTGGTCAGCGTCACGTCATGCGGATCGCTGGTGGTGAGGCGGTATTTGTTACCCGAGGCGTCGGTAGGAATGCTGGCGGCGGCCTGATTGACATCGACCAAGTAATTTCCTGCGGCGAGACCGGTGAAGAGATAAGTGCCGGACGCGCTGGTGGTGGCGGTGGCGATCACAGCATCGGTGGCTGCGTCGATCACGCCGTTGTTGTTGGTGTCTTCATAAAGTGTGACGCCCACATTGGCGATGCCACTCTCGATGATATCTTTCACGCCGTCGCCATCGGCATCAAGGAACACGGTGTCGCCGATGCTGGCGGTACCTTGAGGTTTGTAGCCGAAATCGACGGTCGCAAGGCTGACAGTTAGATTCACCACTGCGCGGCTATCGCGAGTGCCATCAAAGTCCTGGATTTGAATCACTCCGGCGGGGAACTGCGGGTCCGAGGTATTTACTACCACGATATAGTTGCCCACAGGCAGTCCGGTGAAGCCATAAACGCCGCTTGCGCTGGTGACCGAAGTGGCGCGCAAAGCATCCGTCGCGGGATCGACTAGGCCGTCGCCATTGGCATCCTGATAGAGAAGCACATCCACGGAAGCGATGCCTTCTTCGCCAGTGTCTTGGCTGCCATTGCCGTTCCAGTCGATGTAGAGCGTATCGCCAAGGGTGAGAGCGCCGGACGGCTGATAGGCGAAGTTGTTATTCGGATAGAGATTGCCACCGGTGACGACTTTGGTGGTGGCGTTATTCCCGGTGGTGAGACCCGGTGTTAGATCAGGGTCGAGAGTCTGGATCGTGGAGCCAGGCTGGGAGACGGTGACGGTGTAAGTGCCATTGCCCAACGAACCAAATAGGTAGTTCCCGGAACTATCCGTGGTGGTGGTGGCACCGGAAGTGCCAGTCAAGGTGACGGTCACGCCTGAGAGGGAAATTTCCCCGGAGTCTTGGACGCCGTTGCCATTGTTATCACGGAAGACGGTGCCGGAAATCACGTTGAGCACGGAGTCATAACCGAAGTCGCGGTCAAGGTAACTGTTATTGGTGGAGAGTCCGTCGTTGTTGTTAATGACGACGGTGCTGGCGTTGTTGACGGTGGCGTCTGGATCCTTGGTCTGGGTGGGCGTGGTCCATGGCAAGGTGGTGGTGTCCACGGTGACGGTGTAGGTGCCGTCGATTAGATTCGTAAACAGATAGAAGCCGTTGGAGTCAGTGCGGACTTGTGCGCCGTTGTCGAGATTGACGATCACATTGGCGAGGCCCGGTTCTGAAGCGTCTTTGATGCCGTTTGCATTGATATCCCACCAGACGAGATCGCCGATGGAGCCGCGCGGACTGATGGTGACCGTGATATTTCCAGAGGCGGGATTGGTCGGGCGACCGGAGACGAAAAGGCCACCGGTGGAGGTCGCGGTATTTAGAGTGGTGGTGGTGTCCGGCTCGCCGTTGGCATTGATGTCCGGCGGAGTGAGGGCGCGGAAAACGACCGTGATGGTTTTGCGAGTGCCCGCATTGAGGGGGCCGAGATTGCTCCAAGTGAGGGTGCCCGCACTGGTCGAGGTGGGCGCGACGGAGGCGGAGATAAACTGCAATTTCGTGGCATCATACGTATCTACGAGCGGCAGCGGGTCCATGGTGGATGGGCCATAAGTGCCGACCGCAGGCGCGGTGGCGGTGGTGGTCACGCGGAAGCCGATGCTGTCCACCCAGAGGATGCCGGGGTCGCCGCCGCTGGTTTTGTTAGTCTTGAGGTCGGCGGTGAGAGCTTGGACCAAAGGCCACGACCAAACGGCATTCTTGGAGGTGATGTCCACCACCCGAATGGCAGCCGGAGCGGTCATGGCATTGAGTTGCGCGGTGGTCAGCGTCGAGAAAAGAGTGCCACCTACGGACACGTTCACCTGATCATCCGAGAGCGGTTGGCTGAGGTAGGCATTGAAGATCATTTCCACCTTGGTGATGGTGCCGACGGGATTGGCAAACGAGAGGCCGCTGTTCGTTAGGTTGTCCGCGCTCGCGGTTTGGTCGAGGCGGGCGTAAACGCTATCAGGTGCGCCCTGCGCGTTGGTGGGATTTTGCGCAGCGCGGTTTCCGGTCACGGTGGTGGACCACGAGGTCTGCACCGGAGTGGCCTTGGCGGCCACCGGGGAGGAGTTGTTCTCCACATCCAAGGTGTAGGTGATCAAGGAACCCGCGCCGTAAGTGGTCGGGGTGGTGGTTTTTAAAACGACTAGGGCGGGAATGAAGGGCCAATCTGCGGTTAGAAAATTAACGGCAGTGGCGGTGGCGCGGCTCGGGTCAAGGGCAGCGGCGATGGATGAGGAAGCGGAATTGGGCAAGGTATATCCGGCAGGGAGATCGGTGTCGGTGGAATCCACCACCACTACGAAGTTGCCATCCGGAAGAGAGGAGAAGGTATAGATGCCACTGGCATTCGTTAGAGTGGTGCCGTAAAGCGGATCGGTGGAGTCCACCACGCCGTTGCCGTTGATGTCGGAGTAGAGATTGACGGTGATGTTAGAAATGCCAGTTTCGCCAACGGCTTTGACCGAGTCGCGGTTGTCGTCCTTCCAGACGAGGTCGCCGATGGAGTTATTTCCGGTGAGCCGAGTGGTCACGGTGGAAGTCGCCAACGAGCCGGTGGGGCCGAGTTTGATGATGGCGGTGTTATCGATGCTCAGCGTGGCATAATTAACGGGAACGGCGGCTTGGAAGCCGACGGTGGCCGTGGTGGAAGCGGCGAAGGAGGAACTAAGCGTCCAACGGACGCGTGTCACGCTGGCAGCGGCGGGTTCGGTGGTGACCCAAGTCACGCCGTTGTCCGTGGACCACGAGACAGACACGGAATTACCGGCAGGAATGGTGTTAGCGGCGGTGGCACTGCTCGCCACATAAACGAGACCCGCCGGGATCGCGTCTTCAAACACGAATGGCAGACCCTGCAACGGAATGCCGATGCCCGTGGAGCCGGTATTGGTCGCCGTCATGGTGTAAGTGACGCTGCTGCCGCCAGCGACGAATGCTGGACCGGTTTTGTTGAATGCTACTGCGGGAGGCGTGGATGTCAGCGCGATGCCGGACGCGCCGTAGTCGCCGTTGAATTTCTCGTTGTCGAAACCCGAGGCGACTTCCTGATAGGGTGACATCATGGCCGTGCGGCCGACTGACAACGGTAGGAATTCATAGAAGACTAGGCCCACGGCTCCGGTGTTTTTGCCATTGATGTTCTCGAAGTAGAGCTTGTCTTCGAAAGGGATGAGCTGCTCGGTGCCGTTGTTCAGCTTGACGATGACGATGCCGTAGCACTTCACCAGCCGCATCGCGAGTGGGTCAAATTTGGTGGGATCTCCGACGGGTTGCATCCAGGCATTGCGGTCGGGAAGGCCGTCGCCGTTGTTATCAAATCCGGCACCGACGTTTCCGAGATCATACCAGATGCCCTCTAACTGCGCGGCGGAGCCGGCTTGCGGCGCACTTGCATCCGGCCGCCAGCCGAGGCTTTGCTCGATCGCGTCCAGGTAACGGTCAGGAACCTTGCTGGTGGTGTTAGGCCAGATCTTGTTCGCCATCGCGGAAATTTCATTGCGCATGGTGACCTTGGAAATTTCCCCGACTCGGCGTGTGGTGACGCCTTCTTGGGCGGTCGCCCAGATGTCGTAGTTCAGCCAAAGGTCGTCGCTGGTGACTGGTGCCGCGCCAGCCACGCTATTTCCGGAAGGATCCTTCAAGGGATAGGTGACGAAAAAATACTGCACCACCGATTGGCCCGGTGCGAGAGTAGGAATGGTCCTAACGGCATCCGCCGCGCCACCTGGCATTTGCAGGGCGAAGGTGCCAGCATAACCTTGTGAACCACTCACGGACACGGTCCGGGATGGAAAAATGCCAGGCGTGCCGCTGCTTGTTAGCGGATTGGTGAGATCGCCCATGTTGACGACGACATTCGTGAGCGTGACCGCACCGGTGTTGATGATTTTCACCCCGAGATGGGCTGCGGACGGAGAAAACGAGGAGGGCGATTCCACATTGGAGTCCACCACGAAATTGTAGGCGGTGATCACCTCCATCCGCAATGGACCGTCGGTAGTGGTCTGGGCTAAGGCAACGGCTGAACTCCCTAACAAAATGAGAGGGCACACGCAGCGTGCAGCGCGAGCAAGGAGGAAGAGATAAGGGGCCATGAAAAGGGAGCGTTAGCGGTGACAAATGCTGTGTTTACCGCCCGCGTGGTTCACGCGTTTGGCTTACATAACTTTCGGAGGTAATCAGGGAACCCTAAGTAAATCAACTATTTTTTGCTCATTTTGAACAATTTTTTAGAAAACATTACAGCAAGCGTTTTACTTCCCCGGAATTCAGGGTGCCTTCGCTACAATCCAAGTTCGTTTTCCATCACCCGGATGAAATCCGCTTCGCCTGACGGCAGGCCGTGTAAGATTCTTTTCCCGGAGATTAGCAGCTTGGGCAACTGGCGGTTCTTGCTAGAGAACAATACCCAGTCCGCGATGTTGGCCTGAATGAGTTGATCAATCCACGGCTCGCGCATCGCTGCTTCAAGCTGCGCAGTCGGGACTTGTGCACGGGCAAGCGACAAGGCAGTCGCCAAATCCGGCGGCGGATCTGACAAGAACGCCCGATGGATCGCGGGGTAAGCCGCCGGTTTCAAGCGCCATACAGCGAGGGCGATTCTCGTAAGCTCGCAACTGCCGGGATGGCCGTCGTCCGTCGCGGCCAGCGCCGAGTTGCAGCCATGATCCAGAGGAACCGGCAGGACCAGCACGCGAACCTTAGTCGGGTGCTTGTCGAGGAGCGCCGTTAGATAACCGCTCATGGTCCGGCAGGACGGGCATTGGTAGTCGAAATACTCGACCAACACCCGCTTCGCATCGCTGGCTCCCAAGCCCGGCAGGGAGGAATTATCGTAAACTCTCTTGCCATCATCGAAGGCGATCTTGCGCCCGTCCCCTTGCTCGTGAATCCCCGTTGGCGGAGAAATGACGGATTCGCCGTCGATCCGATGAGTCGCGGGAGCAGGGCCAAGAAGCTGGCACAGCACCAGTCCGAATGCCGCAGCAAGGCCTGCTAGAAGCCCTTGGTGAAATTTCCGGTCGCGTGGATTCGACCTCCAAGCCAGCACCACTAGCAGAACTCCCACGCCATGCGTCGCCATGCACCAAGGACAGAAGCGATGCAGCAAAAACGCCTGCACGGTGACCATCCAAACGGCGGAGCCGCTGATTGCCCCATAGCAAAACGCGGCGACCCGCCATTTCCGCAGAGCGAGCGCGGCGGCGAGTAGGGCGTAAACGAAAATTCCCAATCCCGGGATGGGTAGGCCGAAAACTTGCGACCAGCGCGAGGCAAGCACGTCTCGACAATCGCCTCCCCCACCGCAGCCGGCGATCCCCGCAGATGGATCGGTCAATTTCCAATAGAGCAACAGGGCATTGAGCCCCAAACCGACAATGGCTAACAGCAGCAAAACCCGCTGCCGTGTCTTCTGCGGTGGATCTCCAAGCGCTGGCACTGGCGGGAAACTAGCCAGAGTGGCAGCCGTGGCGAATCAAAAGGCGCAGGCCGCGAAACTCCCACCGTGGGCTTGTGAAACTTTTCACAAAGCACGCTTGCCGGGTCCACACCGGCTGGACATATTCCCGCGCGAGCATCGCCGGACCGTTCGCGCACCAGCGTCCGGCGCTCTTATCTAGCCATGAGCGACACACCTTCGGCGACTGCGGAAATCACACTGCCTAAAGACCTTGCTGCCGCAAATGGCATGGTCAACGTCCAGATTGACGGCGTTTGGCACCAGTTTCCTAAAGGCACACGGATGATCGAAGCTTGCCGCCAAGCGCAGATCACCGTCCCCCACTATTGTTACCACCCGAAGCTTTCCTCGCCCGGAAATTGCCGGATGTGCCTCGTGCAAATGGGCATGCCACCGCGCCCCGCGCCCGGCCAAGAGCCGCAGCGCGACGAGAGTGGCTACGAAATTATCGGCTGGATGCCGCGTCCGGTGATCGCCTGCGCCAACACCGTGGGCGAAAATATGGGAATCCGCACCACTGGCGAGTTGGTGGAAAAATGCCGCGAGGGCGTGATGGAATTTCTCCTCATCAATCACCCGCTCGACTGCCCGATCTGCGACCAAGCCGGCGAATGCCGCCTCCAAGAACAATCCGTCCAACACGGTCGCGGCGTTTCCCGCTTCGTGGACATGAAGGTGAAGAAGCCGAAAAACGTCGATATCGGCCCACGCATCCGGCTCGACGACGAGCGCTGCATCATGTGCAGCCGCTGCATCCGCTTCATGGATGAAGTCGCCTCCGATCCCGTTCTCGGCTTCACCCAGCGCGGCACTCACACCACTCTAACGGTCCATCCGGGCCGACTGTTGGATTCCAACTACTCGCTCAACACCGCCGACATCTGCCCCGTCGGCGCGCTCACTTCCAACGATTTCCGCTTCCAGATGCGCGTCTGGTTTCTCAAGGAAACTCCGACCATCGACGTGAATTGCGGCACCGGCACCAACATCACCGTCTGGGCCCGTGGAAATAACATCCACCGCATCACCCCGCGCCAAAACGACGAGGTCAACTCCGCCTGGATGCCCGACTCGCATCGCTTAAATTTCCACTACATCGACAGCGCCGCCCGCCTCACCGAGCCGCTAGCATGGAGCGCCAGCGTTTCGCCTTCGAATTTCGTCGCCACGACCTGGCTGGCAGCTCTAACGGAGGCCGCCGCCCGAATCAAAGCCATCCCTGCAGGCCAAGTTGCCATCATCGCTTCCGGCCGCATGACCAATGAGGAACTCTTCCTCACCCGCGCACTCGCCGCGGAAATCGGCACCAATCTGCTCTCGCTTGTCCCACGTTCCGGCAATGCGGATACCCTACTCGTCGCCGCCGACCGCAATCCTAACACCACCGGCGCGAAGCTGATTCTCGGCACCGAGACTCCCTACTCCGGCCTCTCTTTCATCCGCGACGGTGTCCGAGATGGCTCCATCAAGTCCCTCATCGTCCTCAGCGAAGACCTCATCACCGACGCCGGGTTCACCGCCGATGACCTCAAGCGCCTCGATTTCCTACTACAAACCAGCGTCCTCGCCAATCCAACTGCCGAGCGCGCCCACATCGTCCTCCCATCCGCCGCCTTCGCCGAAAAGCGCGGCTCGATGGTCAATCTCTCCGGTCGCCTCCAACGCCTCAACCGCGCCGTCGAACTTCCCGGCCAAGCCCACGACGATTGGGAGATCCTCCGCGACCTCATTCTCGCCCTTTCCGGCGGGAAAAACGAAGCGCACCACATCGAAGACATCTTCAAGGCCATCGCCGAAAGCACCCAAGCGTTCAACGGCCTCACCCTTTCAAAGATCGGCCATCAAGGCACGCAAATCGCTGATACCGGCTACCAGATCCCGCTCCTGCAAAACGAACGCGCCCGCAAAGCTGCGGGTCTGATCAACGGCTGATATTCGAACTTTCAATTCCCCGACCTCATGCCGGACATCGCATTTCAAATCGCCATTATCATTACCAAGATCGTGGTTCTGACGTTCATCGTGGTGCTGCCTCTAGTTCCATTATCCGTTTACTTCGAGCGTCGTTTCTCCGCCGTTATCCAAGACCGCGTCGGCCCTAACCGAGTCGGCATTCCGCTCACCTTATTTGGATTCAAAAAGGACTTCCACTTCTTCGGTCTCATCCAACCGATTGCCGATGGCCTGAAGCTTTTCCTCAAAGAAGATTTCACCCCGGCTCACGTCCGCAAAGCTTTCTACTGGTTGGCTCCGGCGCTCACCGTCGTTCCCGCCCTCATCACCGTCTGCGTCGTTCCTTTCGGCTCTCCGCTGAGCATCTTCGGCCACACCGAGAAACTCGTCATCGCGGATCTCGATATCGGGCCTTTGTTTATCTTCTCCGTCGCCTCGCTGTCGGTTTATGGCATCACCCTCGCCGGTTGGTCTTCTAACTCCAAGTTCCCCTTCATCGGCGGCGTGCGTTCCACCGCACAAATGATCTCTTATGAAATCGCGCTTGGCCTCTCGATCATCCCAGTCCTGTTATACTATGGAGATTTGAATTTAAGCACCATCGTCCAACACCAAGCCGACAACGGCTGGCTGCTACTTCCATTCTGGAAAGATGGCCACCTCGGCCTACCCGACCTAAACACCGCGCTGTTCTGGTTCCCCGCCGCCATCGCATTCTTAATCTTCACGATCTCTATCTTCGCGGAAACCAACCGCATGCCCTTCGACCTTCCCGAGTGCGAAACCGAACTCGTCGGCGGTTATCATACGGAATACTCCTCCATGAAATTCGCCATGTTCTTCATGGGCGAATACGCCGCCATGGTCATCGGCTCCGCGCTCATCATCACCCTCTTTCTCGGCGGTTGGTCGATCGGTTTCGGGTTGGATGCCATGGTCGCAAAAATCCACATCGGCGACTTCTACTTCGGCGGACTGATCCATATGGGCTGTTTCCTAACGAAACTCATCGCCTTCATTCTTTTCTTCATCCTCGTCCGCTGGACCGTGCCACGGTTCCGCTATGACCAGCTCATGAAACTCGGCTGGGTCGTGTTCTTCGAAGCCGCACTCATCAACGTTTTTCTCGCCGCTCTCGTCATCGCCGCCCCGCAGCTCAAGTTCGCCATCATCGGCATCGGAGCCGTCCTGTTAGCCGTGGTTACCGTCGCCGTGATCTGGGTTGCTAAAGTCTCTGAGGAGCGTCCTAAAGTATTGCGTGCTTAACCGCAGTCGTTTCAATGTCGTCGGAATCTTCCATCCCTCTCTATAACAAAGAACGCTGGATGCGGTCTTTAGAAAGCATGGCGCGAGCTTTGGGAAATGAAGGACCGCCCGTTCAACTATGCCTCATCGGCTCAGCAGCATGCCTTCTCGGCAACATGCCAGAACGAGCCTCACGCGATCTGGATATCTGGAAGCCAGAGAGCCATTACGACACTCTTGAACTCAAGGCCGCAGCAGAACAAGCCGGTATTCTTTTCAATCCAAAGGAATACTTAGAGCCAGAAGAACAGTATCTCCAGATTGTAGAACCCGGAATAGTCCAAACCGGAGAGTTCACTCCGGTTCTAATGGAAAGAATGGGACGCTTGGAAATTTACCGGCCACCGATCGAGAACATCGTAGCCTCTAAACTTACCCGCGCCGCAGAGAAGGACATCCAAGACATTCTCTATTTGCTAAAAGCCTATCAACCCGACGTTGGGGAAATTAAGAGGATCGTCAACGCGTTCCCACCTACCGCAAAAGCACAGGGATTGGAAAACCTCATTTACCTCGAAGTCGCACTCTGATTCGGATCCAACCCCATGACCCGCGAACAGGAAATCACCGCTCAAACATTGCTGACTCGTCCCGATGGTATTGCCACGGCGTTGAAGGAGCGTCGATGGGCAGATGTCGGAGTCGCAGTGGAATTTGCGGAAGCGGATTTACCAAAAGACCTCGCTATCACCGATCCTGCCCTTTACCGCACTCTCCGTGAAGCCATCACCCGATTCTACCTTCGCGGTGGCGGCGCGCTTAACCTCAATAAACTTCGCGAACTCGCGAGTTCCACTTCCTAAATTTTCTTTATATGGCCGTCATCAAACTCCAGCGCCCAAAGCTTAACTTCGGTGAGAAGATCTACTTCGGAGCACTCATCAAAGGCTTCCTTCTCACGATGACTCACGCAGTCAAATCGCTGCGCGGGAAATCGGCGGGAGCCGAGTCGCTTGCCTCATCCGGCCTCGGCGTGACCATGCAATTCCCCGAGCAACGCTGGGATGAGCACCTACCCGAATACTATCGTGGAGCACCCGCACTCGTCACCGACGAGCAAGGCCGCGAACGCTGCGTTTCCTGCCAGCTCTGCGAATTCATCTGCCCGCCCAAGGCGATCAAAATCATCCCCGCCGAAATCCCGTCCGACGACCCTTGGGCCAAGGTTGAGAAACGCCCGCTAGAATTCGAGATCGACATGATCCGCTGCATCTACTGCGGCATGTGTGAGGAAGTTTGCCCCGAGCAAGCGATCTATCTGCGCAAGGACTATCTCATCACCGGCCTCAAGCGCGCCGACATGGTTCACGACAAAAAGAAACTTTACGAAATCGGCGGCACCCGCGTTGGGCTGGTCAACAAGTGGAATGAATTGAAATGATGTTAAAAGTTATTGGTTAAAAGTTAAACGGATCGCTCCTCATCTTCTACCAATAACAAATAACGTTTAACATATAACCAAATGCCCTCCTACCTTTTCTGGCTTTTCTCGACCGTCATGCTAATCGGCGGCGTAGCAGTGATCGCTTTCCGCAATCCCGTTTCCAGCGCGCTCTCGGTGGTCACCTGTTTCGTCGGCCTCGCCGGATTGTTCATCGGCCTCAGCGCCTTCTTCGTCGGGGTCATTCAGATCCTTGTCTATACAGGCGCAGTGATGGTGTTGTTTCTTTTCATCATCATGCTGCTCGATCTCAAGGATGAGCAAAAGGCTGCTAAGCCCCTGTTACCAATCGCCGCCGGTATCGCTCTCGTCGCCGCCTTCATGGTGCAACTCATCGGCATCCTCGCTCGCTCACCTAACAAACTCGCACCGGTGCTCGACAAGGAAGCACTTGCCACCGCAGCCGCTGGCTTCACTCCAGGCAGCAAGATCGCCACCACCCTCACCCAAGGCAAACTCCCCGACGTTCATCTCATCGGCCACACCCTTTTCACCGACTACAATCTCCCCTTCCAAATCCTCGGCGTCTTGCTCCTCGTCGCCACCGTCGGCGTCGTCGTCCTGTCGAAGCGGCAAGCTGAATAACAGACAGTTGAAATTGGCGATTCGACATTCGTAACCCGCACGCACGACGCTTACTCACTTTCCAATCTCCCATCTCCAATCCCCTTTCCATGGCCTCCCTCAACGACTACCTTCTCGTCTCCGGTCTCCTCTTCGCCATCGGCCTCGCGGGCGTGGTGCTGCGGCGGAATATCATCATCGTCTTCATGTGCCTCGAGCTGATGCTGAGCGCAGCGAACCTAACGCTTGTCGCTTTCTCACGGTTTAACCCAACTCCAAACGGCCTTCCCGATTACAACGGCCAGATGCTGGTCTTCTTCGTCATCACCGTCGCCGCCGCAGAAGTCGCCGTCGGTCTCGCGATTATCGTAGCCCTTTACCGAGCCCGCCAAACCATCCACACGGATGAGCTGACCTCGCTGAAAGGCTGATCAATTTCACTTCCCATCTTATGACTCTCGCCTGGATTCTCCTCTTTCTCCCGCTCGTTGTCGCGGCGGTGAATCAACTTGTTTTAAAGAAGACCGGACTCGCGCCGATCATTTCGGTCGCGTCCTCGGTGGTCACTTTCGTCATCGCCCTGATGATGTTAGGTAAAGTAGAAACTGCCCATTTCGCTTGGGCCACCATCGGGGATTTCTCCATCAATATCGGCATCAAGCTCGACCAGCTTTCGACGGGCATGATGATCGTCGTCACCGGCGTCGGGATGTTAGTCCATATCTTCTCGTTGGCCTATATGAAGGATGACGGTGCCAAGGCGCGCTACTTCACCGGGCTTTCCCTCTTCATGTTCTCGATGACCGGCATCGTGCTGGCGGACAATTTTATCATGACCTTCATCTTCTGGGAATTGGTCGGACTCAGCTCTTACTTACTCATCGGCCACTGGTATCAGAAGGACTCCGCCGCCGATGCCGCGAAAAAAGCATTCCTCTGCAACCGCGTGGGCGACTTCGGATTCATGGTTGGCATTCTGATGTTATGGGGAATCACCGGGCATCTAACGTTCGACGGCATGAAGGGTGGTCTCGAAGCTTTTCAAGCTGCGAATCCCGCCATTTTCACCGGCGTCCTATCTGCTGCGGTGCTCTGCATCTTCTGCGGCGCGGTGGGGAAATCTGCCCAGCTTCCGCTCCATGTCTGGCTGCCCGATGCCATGGAAGGCCCGACTCCAGTGTCCGCCTTGATCCATGCCGCGACGATGGTCGCTGCGGGAGTGTATATGTTATTTCGCCTCCAATTCACGCTCGGCTTCGAACACTTCGAAGGTCTCCCAGCCAGCACCATCATTGCTTGGACCGGCGGTCTCACTTCGCTTGTCGCCGCGCTGATGGCCACCCAGCAAGACGACATCAAACGCGTCCTCGCGTATTCCACGCTCTCCCAACTCGGCTACATGGTGATGGCCGTCGGCCTCGTTTCCGGCGAAGCCGGGATGTTCCATCTCTTCACTCATGCGTGGTTTAAAGCATTGCTCTTCCTCGGTGCCGGCGCAGTGATCCATGCTTGTCATCACGAGCAAGACATCTGGAAAATGGGCGGCTTGTTGAAGAAAATGCCGATCACCGGTATCACTTTCGCCCTAGGCACTGCGGCACTCATTGCCGTGCCTTATGTAACATCTGGATTCTACTCAAAGGAGGAAATCCTAGCCGCCGCTTATGGCGGAAATAAACTTCTTTTCGGCATCGCCGTGTTTGTTGCATTTCTAACGACGTTTTATATGACTCGGGCATTCGTCGTGGCATTCCTCGGCAAGACTCGTTCGGAAAATGCAGACCACGCCCACGAGGTCGGACCGTTAATGTGGATTCCACTCGCGCTGCTGGCAGTTATGGCAATTGGCTCCGCCTGGCTCACTGGTCCGCTCAATGCCATCGACCCACGGGTCCACGGCCATGAGCACGTCGCCGGGCACTATGTGATTCTCGGTGCATCCATCACCGCACTCGTTGTCGGGTTGCTGGCCGGCTATTTCCTCTATTCCGGCAAGGACAAGGATCCCGTTTCCATCCCGCTCTTCCGCAACCGATTCTATATCGACGAAATCTACGACAAAGGTCTCGTCCGCTATTTCCAAGATGCCTTCGCCGCCATCATCGCGTTCTTCGATGAGTTCATCATCAACGGCCTCATCGTCGGCGGCCTCAGCCGTGCAGCCGAATCTTTTGGTAACATTTTCCGCAAAGTCCAATCCGGCAGCCTCCAAGGATATGCCTTTGCTTTCGGCCTCGGCGTCATCCTCGTGGTCTATTTCACCGCGTTCTAAAAACGGAAAACTAGCATCTAGCAAACTTCCACCATGCTCCTCCTCCTCGTCTTTCTCCCGATCCTCGCGTTCATCGCGATCCTCTGCGGCGCGCCCGCGCGACTGACCGCCATCGGTGCTTCCGCGATCAATTTAGTGCTCGGCCTAGTGGCAGTTAGTTCGTGGAAATCCTCGGTCTGGGCATTCTCCGCGCCGGTTCTCGAAAAGCCTGCGCTCCACCTGGCCTTCGGTTTCACCGATGGCATGAGCGTGATCATGGTGCTGCTATCCGTGATCGTCACGCTCGCCGCCGTGCTTTCCGGCAAAGCTCCCGCAGGCCGCGAGAAACTTTACTTCGGCTCGTCGCTCCTCATTTCCGGCGGGGCGCTCGGAGCCTTCGCCGCGACTGACCTCTTTTTCTTCTTCGCCTTCCACGAACTCGCCCTGATCCCGACTTTCCTGATGATCGGCATCTTGGGCCGTGGCGACCGCCGCGAGGCGGCGTGGAAGATCACCATCTATCTCGGCCTCGGCTCCATCGTCGTGTTAGCAGGACTCGTCTGGCTCGCCAACCTAACCGGCACCTATAACATGGTGGAAATGGTCAAAGCCGCCGGCACCCTTGATCCAGCTGCACAAAAAGGCATCGCCGCCCTACTCATCATCGGCTTCGGCACGCTCGTTTCTTTATTCCCCTTTCACTCATGGGCGGCTCCGGCCTATGCCAGCGCACCAGCACCCGTTGCCATGCTTCATGCCGGTGTATTGAAGAAATTCGGCCTATACGGTCTGCTTCGTCTCGCCATTCCGCTCGTCCCGGATGGCCTGCAATTCTGGCTCACTCCGCTACTCGTCCTGCTGCTGGGCAATATCCTTTGGGTGGGTTGGGTGACCATTTCGCAGAAGCGGCTCGACCTCATGTTAGGTAACTCTTCGGTGATGCACATGGGCTATATCTTTCTTGCCATCGCCGCGCTAATTGCTTTCCCGGAAAACCCACTTGCGCGCTCTGCGGCGATCGTTTTGATGTTCGCCCACGGCATTTCCATCGCGCTGCTCTTCGGTCTCGCCGACCGCATCGAGCGCAATACCGGCTCGCTCGACCTGCAAGATCTCGGCGGTCTCGCCAAGTCCGCACCTAGCCTTGCATTCCTCTTCGGCATCGCGGCCATGGCCTCCATCGGCCTGCCCGGCCTCGCCAATTTCTCGGGCGAAATCCTCGTCTTCCTCGCCGCCTTCGCTCGATACAACGGCACCTCCGGCCTCGGCCCGGTCCAGATCGCCTGCATTTTGTCCATCTGGGGCGTGGTCATTTCCGCCGTTTATATGCTCCGCGCCTATCGCAACATCTTCCAAGGCCCAACCGTGAAAGCCACCGAATCCGCCGCTGACCTGACCTTGGCGGACCGCATCCCGGCGACGCTGCTGGTGCTCGCGCTGTTCGCGGTGGGGCTTTATCCGAACTTGCTGCTCAATCTTCTGAAATAAGTCCCATAGGACCTATAAGACCTATTCAATTTTCATCATGCCCGCCTACTACCTCGAAGCCCTAACCGTCACCCTCGGCATCATTCTGCTCATGGCCGAAGCGTTTTGCTCGTGCAAAACCAAAGCTTGGGTCGGCCTTTCAGCCGTCGTCGGCTTGGTTGTTATTTTGTTACTTACCTTCATCGCCATCGGACCCGATGCGAACCCGGATGCAGCGTGGGCCAAGTGGCCATTGTGGAATTTCTATAACTTCGACGGTCTCGCTAGATTCTATAAAATCTTCGCTCTGGTCACCACCATCCTTGTGCTGCTGTTAGCGGTCGATTACCGGAAGATCCTCGCCCGCTTCACCGAGGGACCGGAGTCGGAAAACGGCACTGGCGAATTCTACGCGCTGCCAGTCTTCGCCTGCGCCGGCATGATGTGGCTCGCCTCCGCCCGCGATCTAGCAGGTGCCTTCGTTGCACTGGAACTCGTCACCGTCACATTCTACATCCTTGTCGCCTACATGCGCCGCAACGTCGGCTCGCTCGAAGCGGGTGTGAAATACCTCATCCTCGGCGCACTCAGCACCGGCTTCCTCGTTTACGGCATCGCCTGGGTTTACGGTTCGCTCGGCACGATGAATCTCGACCAAATCGCCCACGCGCTCATCCCCCACACTCTCACGCCCATCGTCGGCGATTCCGTCCACTACTCGCCGATCTCGCTGCCTCCACTGCTCTTCGGCATCGCCCTAGTCATGGTCGGTCTCGGTTTCAAGATCGGTGCCGTGCCGATGCAAGTGTGGATCCCCGACGTCTATCAGGGCGCACCCACCCCGGTCACCGCGTTTCTATCAGTCGGCTCGAAAGCGGCGGGGTTCATCCTAACCATCCGTTTTCTAACACCCTTTCTAGAAAGCGACCTCACCCGCGGGCCGGTCGTCACGCTGCTGCTCATCCTCACCTGCGCCACGTTGTTGTTCGGAAACCTCGCCGCCATCCCGCAAACAAACTTCAAGCGCCTGCTCGCTTATTCCTCGATCGCCCACGCCGGTTTCCTGATCCTCGCGCTGGCCGCGTGGAAACCGGAAACCGACTTCTCGCAAGGCTCCGCCAAGGTTGTTTCCTTCTACCTCGCCACCTATCTATTGATGACTCTGGGCGTGTTCTTCGTCCTCGCCCAAGTCCGCATCCAGCGCGACGGGGAGAGCATCAAGGATTTCAACGGCCTCGGAAAAACCAACCCACAACTCGCACTCGCGCTCACCGTGTTGTTAGCCGCCCTCGCTGGCGTGCCTCTAACTGCCGGCTTCTGGGGCAAGTTCATGGTTTTCTCGCTCGCCGTGGAAGCCCAGTTATGGGTCGGTGTCGGCATCGCCTTCGTCGCCGCCGCTGCGGGCTTCTATTACTATTTCAGCGTGATCCGCGCCATGTGGTGGATCGCGCCTGCCGATGACACAGCCATCGTCTTGCCCTCCATCAGCAAGGTTTGCATCGCGGTTCTAACCATCGCCGTGCTGGTCCTCGGCTTCTGGCCGCAACCGATCTGGGCGTTGCTGAGGTAGCCTCACCGAGTGTCGGTTTATTTACCATAGCGCTAGGATGCTGAGAACCGGCCCTTCGTGGGCATGGCGATTTGGAGATCGCCAGTCATCTGAAGCTGGCGGCGGGCAAGATCGAGGTGAAAATAGTTTAAGCGGACTCTCAGTTAGAGTTCACTCACGACGCCCTCATTTCTCCGCCGCAGTCACCTCTAGGCCGGGGCGGAGGCGGAGGAGATTGGTGGTTGCCACTTGGTCGCCTTCGTTGAGGCCGCGGAGGATCTGCACTTGCTCGTCGGTGCGGATGCCGATTTCTACGGGTTGCAGTTTCGCTTTGCCGCTTTCGATCAGGTAGATCCCCTGCCCTCGCGGCGAGGGCACGATGGCTTGGCTGGGAACCATGAATCCATTGGCGAGTCCATCGAGTGTGAGCGTCACTTCGGCGAAGCCGCCGGGTAGCAGGCCTTGCGGTGCGGAGCAGAGGCCACGGACCAACAGGCTGCGGGTGGCGGCATCGATCGCTGGCTCGAGCACGGTCACCACGCCTTCGAAGACTTGGCCGTTGCCGGCGACGGTGAAGGTGAATTTTTGGCCGCTTTTCACCTCGCCGGAGTAGCGCTCGGGCAGTGGAAAATCCACTTTGATCCGCGAGACGTCTTGGAGCGTGATGAGCGGCGTGGCCGGAGACACGAAGGCGCCTTCGCTCACTTGGCGGATGCCGACTCGCCCGGCGAAGGGAGCGCGGATCTCGGTCTTGGAAATCTGGACGGACTGGGTGGTGCGTTGGGCTTGGAGGATGTTGAGCGCCGCCTCGGAATTGTCCAATTCTTGCAGGCTAACTCCCTTGCTCGGGAGCAGGTTTTCCACCCGCTTCTTGTTACTCACGGCGAGTTTCAGGCGGGCATCGATTTCCCCAAGCTCGGCGAGTAGGTCGCTGTCATCGAGCTTGAATAACAGATCCTCGGCTGCGACCTCCGAGCCTTCCTTCACCTGGATTTCCGCCAAACGCCGCGACAGTTCGGAGACCAGCGTGACGGATTCATTCGCCCGCAAAGTGCCGACGGTGGTGAGCGTCTGGGCAAATGGCGCGCTTTTCACCACGTAAATCTCGGCCACGAGCGGCGCGGCTTTGGGACCGCTCTGGGCTACTGCAATTGCCACGAACCATGGCAGGAGAAGAATCACTTTTGACGAGATCATGGATGGCAGCTACCGGAGGCGTGAAACCGGCGCGGTGCAAGCAAAAGCTCAGGCTTTGCTACCCTTCACCCCTTTGTTAAGTCCCTGAAAATCCAGCCGCCGCGAGAGCCGCGCGCAGTTTGGCTTTTCCGTCGCGCTCGATGACATCGCCGTGGCCGACGATCACGCGGTCGAAATCCCAGCCCAGGATCGTCGCCAACGAATTCTTGAAAGCGGCCTCATCCTTCACGCCGGCCTTCACGGGACGGGGCACTCCTGGATGATGCTCGCCGCCGACGGCCACGCGCAGGAGCAACTCCGTCCAGATCGGCTCATCGCCGAAGTTGAAGACCAGCTCGGTGAGGATCAGTGTGCGGGATGGAATATGCAGCAGCGCGGTATCGCGAGCTTCGGGTGCGCCTTGGATTTCTAACGCCAACAGCTCGCCGTCCCACTCTGACGGTGCGGGCACAATCGGAGTTGTCGCAAACCCGACGACTTCCGAGAATCCTTCGGGAGCGAGATACGGAATGCCGGGAAAAGCCAAGCGCCCTTCCGAGGCAAACGTGTCATGGCGTAAAATGCCGTCTAGCAGCCAGCCGGGTTCGCCGAGCGCGCGGATCGCCGCCACGTCTTCCGGGGTAAATGGAGCCGTGGAATGAATGACCATTTTTCCCGAGCGCAGTCGGATCAGCGTCACGTTTCGCCGCAAATCGGCACCCAGCATTTTCAGCGGATAGGCGAGAAGCCAGAGATTCTCGGCGAGCGGTATGGGTGTGGTGTGTGTGTTCATAGGATTATTTCTGGCGTGGTGATTCCAGATCGTCGCCAGGTGGTTGGCGACCTTTGCGCATTTCCGTGACGGCTGCCATCAGCGTCTTCGCGGCGTTTCTTGCCTCCTCCATGAAGGCCGGGTCGCGATCTAACGCCTCGTGGCTGGTGGCATACGGCTCGTAGTAGCCGATGAAGCGATCAAAGACCGCAGCGGCTCCGGCGGGAACGAGTTCCATGTCCGTTAGCCAATCGTGAAGATTGCGGCGAAGGCTTTCGATGCCCGTGGAGTCGCCGTGGGTGATGATGGAAAAAACGCGTCCTTTAAGATGCCGCGGGTAATCCCAGCCTTTGAGTTCGATTGCCTTGGCCTCGGCCGCTTCCTTGCCGTGCGTGCTCGTCGGATCAGGATTTCCACCATCCGCGCAGACGAGCCGGTCCATCATCAGCTTCAGCACGCTCGGCGCTTGATACCAATGGACCGGCGTCACGATGATCACGCCATGTGCGGCGACCCAGCGCGGATAGAGTTCATTCATCCAATCGTGAATCTGGCCCATGTAGTGATTCGGGTAACACGAGCACGGCCAGTGGCAGAGTGGCATGGCGGTGGAAACGCACGCTTTGCACGGATGAATCTGGCGGCCGTATTCGGAATTGATCTGGCTGAGATCGAGGAAATCCACGTCGAAGCCACTCTGCTTTTCGATGCACTCGCGCACCTCGGTGGTGACGCGGAAGGTTTTCGCCATCTCGCTGGGGCAAGTTTCATCCGTGCGTGGCGAGGCGGAAATCAGGAGGATGCGCGACTTGCCACCGTGATCCTCGAAACGCTCTTGAGCTTTCTGAATGGCCGCACGCGTCTCTAACCAATCGAGCGAAAGTTCGTGCTCGGGATCAGCAAACCCCGGCCCGGCCTTTCGAGTGTGCGGGCTTTTGCGACCGTCGTCGTATGCCTCCCACGCAATGGTCGTGAGTCGCTCGACTTCTGGCTGCGCCGCCTCGAAAGCGGGATCCACAAACTGCGCCCGGTAGCGACGCTCAAACTCCGGGCGTGACAATTTTGTAGAACCTTGGCCGGTGCGGACTTGGGGTGTTTCGGTGTTCATGATGGTTGAATCTCCTTGTTAGCGTGACTGGTGGACGCTGAGACTTTTTGCGCCAGCGCGACGATCTCCTGCCCATCTGCCAGGCCGTCGATCAACCGCGCGGGAATGCCGCTGAGTCCGACTTGGGCACCGGCGAGTGCGCCGGTTAGACAGGCGCGCGACATGTTTTGGCCGCCGCCGTTGATGGCGTGGAGCACCGCGCTTTCGAAGTCGCCGGAGAAGCGAGCAGCCAGATAGTAGGCGGCGGGGAGGACGAAATTGATCGCGCATGACATTCCGTGGACGAGCGAAATTTTCCAGGCGGGTTCGATGCGGATGTCGGGATCTTGCGCGGCCTGTGCGATCCACGAGGGGAGCAGCAGCGCATCGGGCGAAGGAAATCCGAGGGATGGTTTGGCGTCTTTCCCGGCGGCTGCGATGGAGCTTTTCATTACGAATGGCAGCGTGCCGTTGCCGACAAGTTCCATCAATTTGTCGGAGAGCTTCTCATCAAACGCCTCGCCCCGCACCAACGCGGCGAGCACACACGCGAAGCCCACGCTTTGCTGGGCGACGAGCGGATCGGTCTGCGTGAGGCGGCAGCAATCGAGCGCGTTTTTCGCGGCGAGATAGGGGTCGGCAGCGAATGCTGCGGCGAGGATGCTAACACGCTCGGCCGCCTCGGAGGTGTCTGCATTTCCACCCGCATCGGCCCACGATTTCTGGTCGATCACGCGCGCCTGCCAGACTTGGCGGAACGAGTGATTCGTATAGCCGCCCGGCCCACTGAATGGATCGACGCTAAGCTTTGGCAACAGTTCCTCATCGAGTCGGCGTGTAAAATCCGCCTCATCGTAAGTGCCGCGCTGGGCCACGGAGCGCAGCAGCATTTGCATGATAATGCCGGTCTGTGAAAGTTCGCCCGCCTTCATCCTAGCGTGATATTTCCTGCTCTCTAACGGAGTGGTGTAGCCATCAATCCACGGGCCGAAATCGCGCCGGAGTTCGTCGAGATTGTAATACCAGTGCGGCCCGAGTCCGAGCGCGTCACCGATGAAAGCGCCGACGATGCAGCCTGCGGCGCGATCAGAGTTGTTGGAGTTAGAGTTCATCGTTAGTTGGGAAGAAGGTGAGGTTACTTTTTCGTCTCGGTCTTTTCGGCCTTGCGAAACGCGTCTTCTTCAGGCGCACCCTCCGTGCCTTTTTTGCGCATGGTCTCACCGCTGCCTTCCTTGATGCGTTCCTTCTTTGCATGGATGTTCGCATAGAGTCCGGGCTTCTTTGATGTCGTTGCTTTTTTGGTGGCCATGATGTTGAGGGATAGGATGAGGAAGACACGCCCGCAGGCTAGGTCGTAGGGCGAGTGACCAGCTTCAAGGCGATGCTGATCTCGTCATTGACGAGGTGCTTGCCGAGTTTTTCGTAAAATTTTCCTGAGCCGTAGAGGACGTTCCAGTGCGTGCGGTCGATGTCGAAATGCGCGTCGGCGGCGAGCAGGCCGTCGGGCGTCGGCGCTAGGATCGCGCGGAAACTCAAGTCGCGGGTCATACCTTTCAGAGTGAGGTCGCCGGTGATTTCGTAGTTTGGGTTGCCGAGTGGAGCGTCGGCCAGCGGCGTGATCCTCGACAAAAGAAGCACCGCCTCTGGAAAGCGGATCACGTCAAAGAAGTCTTCCGACTTGAGGTGCGCCTCCAGCATTTCGCGCATCTTTCCGTCCTTGAGGTCCGCACATTCGATGTCCCGCATCTCGAGCGTAAACGATCCGCGAACGGGCCTTCCGCTTTCGATCTCGATGCTTCCTTCGCGCAACTTGATCGTGCCCGAGTGTGCTCCGGTGAGATTTCGCCCAGTCCATTCGACCTTGCTCTGCTCCACATCGATCTGATGCTTCCCATCACTTGGTTCTAATCTAGGAGTTGCGCCATCGCCCTCCACCGCGTGCCCCGCTTCCCGCCAATCCTCAAGTCCGCCGCGGTAGTCGGCCAAGTGCGTGTAGCCCGCTGCGGCAAGTTTCTCCGCCGCGGTCTGGGATGCGAGATTGCGCACACTGGAGCCATAGAGCACCAGCGGCGTGGCCGGGTCCGGCACGAGCTTTTTCACGTCCTCGAGAAAGGTCATGTCGAAGACGCACGCGTTCTGTGCACCCGGTAAATGCGCGGCTTTGAATTCGTCGTCGGCCAGAACGTCGATGACCACCGTCGCAGGGATATCCGCGAGTTGAGAGATAAGTTCGTCGCGGGAGATTCGTCGGGTGTGGTTCATAAGGTGATTCTTGTTTGAATGGATTAAGCTGCGTGCAGGTAAGTCCCAAGACTCCTTCGTAAAAGACACGGGCACGGGCGATGTCTGTGACGGGGTAGCCGATGAAGGCAAATTCGAGAATTTTCATCTCTTGTAATGGTTAGGGTCGGAGTTGATTGCGTGTCGTAATCCCAGACACAAATAGCAGGTCGCCAGATTGGATGGCTGGCGAAGAGCCGTGTTGCTTGTAAAGCGCGTGCGGGTTGTTGGGGAAAATAGCCTTGCGGGTGCTCATGGTACGATTTGTTTATGGATTGATCCGACGCTTGAAGCGCTCACGTTTTCAGAAATTCCGTGCGGTATTTTGGAGCAAGTTCCTTTGCCTTCTTCTAGAATTCTGCATGAACTTCTTTGTCAGCCGTGGGTGGCGGCGTGGTGCGGGTTGCCACAGAGACGCCGACCTCCGCGAAGAATTCCTCCTGGCCGGCGGGCACGCAAAGGCATAGCAGACTGGCGGTTTCCTTGGAGGCGTTGGTGAAGGAATGGGGCGCGTTGGCCGGGATATTCAGCGTCTCCCCGGCGCGCACCGTCATTTTTTCGCCCCGAAAAGTGGCCTCGATCTCACCTTCCAGAAGGGTGAACGACTCCTCAAAGTCGTGGCGATGGGGTGGTGGACCGCCGCCGGGCGGGATGTGCATGTCGATCAGGCAATAGCGGCCGTCCGTATCATCGCCGGAGATTAAGACGGTATAGGTATCCCCCACGAGTCCGATGTGTGGCAGGCTCTGGTCGGTGTTGGGACGCGCGACCTTGAGATGGCGTTTGGGGTTATCGATCAAGAGTGGCGTGATGGGTTGGCAAGTAATGGAGTGTTCGTTCATTTTGTGATGCTTGAGTTTAGTATATGTATTACCAAGTTCGAGCATCAACGCGTTACCGACCAATTGATTGGACGAGGGAATAATCTTTACTCGGTAATCGATAAGCACGCGGGGATGTCGCCGGGCTTAAACTAGCTCTTCTCCAACGTCACGTTGCCGTGCTGCTCACCCTCTTTGATTTCGGGAGTGGTTCCCGTCACCAGTGCCTTGAGCGATTGATAAAGATAGCTGAGTTTGTTAGCTCCGGTGTTATCCCAGTACTCGGCTTGCTCACCTTTTATATGAAGCAAAACGATGTTAGGGTCGTCTGCTCCGTCAGGGAACCACACTTTGAAGGATGGCTTCCAGACTTCACGGATAATGGCGCGATCCTCCACCACCGTCGCGCGACCCGCGATTACCACGCAGTTCTCCCTTCCATCTTGGCCATGCACCTGTACCTGCGTATCCGCCTGGATCTCACGCACTTTTTCCGAGTCGCGAGAGGTGAAGAGCCAGAGGTCGGTGTTTTTATCCACGCGGGCAACCGCCATGGGGCGGGCGTTGCAGCGGTTCGGCCCTCCCATGGTGATGAGCATGACGGTGCTGAATTCCGTGAGCAGGCCGTAGAGTTTTTCTAGATTGCTATCAATCATGAGATTTAAGTTTTAGAGGTTTGCGCCAACCGAATCTGCCTGGGAGGGGATTTCGCCGCGCCAGCTGCCGGTGGTGAACTCCCGGGATTCGATGAACTCCTTGAATCGGCCAAGATCGCCGGACACGCGCGCCGACACGAAGCCCAGCATGTCACCTAGATTCTCGATCATTCCGTCCGGCTCGTATTCCACTTCCAGATTCACCTCCGTCTGGTGATCGCCCTGCGCCGAGAAAGTGATTAATCCTGAATTTTTGGCTCCGCTGGTGCTGCGCCAAGCGATGCGCTGATCGGGAATCTGCTCGGTGATTTCTGCGTCCCACTCTTCGGACTTGCCGGCGATTTCCGCTTTCCAGCGGAGCCGCTTCTCATCGAGCTGCTTCACTTCTTTGACGCATTCCATGAAGTGAGGGAAGTCCTCGAACTGAGTCCACTGGTTATAGGCCTGACTCACGGGGACATTAACTGTGATGGATTTTTTGATCGTTTTCATAAATTATTGGGGGCTTGATTTTATAGAGTGAGTATCATCAATGTCGCGGGTGGAGGGCCGAATGCCCCCTACCCGCACGTTTGATTACTTAGGCATGAGCACAGTATCGATTGCGTGGATGACGCCATTGCTGGCGGCCACGTCGGCCATGATGACCTTAGCCTTGTCCACGGTGACTTTACCGTCTTCAGCCATTACATCCAGTTTCTGACCGTTGACGGTCTTTACTTTCATCGTCTTCACGTCCGCCGCCATGACTTTGCCTGGCAGGACGTGATAGGTGAGAATGCCAGCGAGCTTCTCTTTGTTCTCTGGCTTGAGCAGATCTTCAACAGTTCCTTTCGGCAGCTTGGCGAACGCGTCATCCGTGGGGGCGAAGACGGTGAATGGTCCCTTGCCTTGCAGGGTTTCGACCAGACCCGCAGCCTTCAGCGCCGTGACTAGCGTGGTGAATTTACCCGCTCCGTCAGCGACCGCCACGATATCGCCCATTTTGGAACCAGCCTCGGTGGACGACGTTCCATTACCCTTAGTTTTATCCTCAGCTCTAACTGATCCGTAAAACCCCGTGGTGGCGACAAGTGCCGTCAGTGCGAGGGTTAATGTGGTTTTCTTATATGATATGATGTGTTTCATGTTTTTGGGTGTGTTGTTTTGCTTTAGTGCCACGGAATGTGGCATTAAATTGTTTAGTTCCGGCGCTGCTCGCGCTCGTCGAAATGATAGTGAGTCTTCGGTGCTTCGTCCGATAATTCGGGGAGTAGTTTCATGACTCTGGGGCGAGTTAGGTTCTTCTCACGAGTTATACCTTCACCGCACGTCCCGTGCGCGCCGCCTCGGCGATCGCGACGACGATGCGCATGTCGGCGAGGCCCATTTCCCCAGGCATGCGAAGCGGTGTGCCGTCGCGCACAACCTCGGAAAAATGATCCATCTCGGCGGCGAAATGATCGACCTGCTCGATGGGCAGCTCGGCGTGCTCCAACTGCTTCCCGCCTTTCGCAGTTCCGCGCTGGGTGCGCAGGCGCAGGCCGCGATAGGAGAATGCTGGGTCCATCTCGATCCAGCCATCCACGCAGGTCACCCGATAGCGTTCGCTCCGGCTTGAGCCGAAGGAGCAACTGCAGTGAGCAAGGACGCCCGACGGATAACGGAGGGTAAAGACGACGCTTTCCGGCACTTCGCGAAAGCGCGGATCACCTGTCGGCTGATGCGCAAACGCGGTGACCTCGACCGGCTCTTCGCCAATGACGTAACGCGCCGCATTGATCGAATACACGCCAAGGTCACCGACCGGACCGCCGCCGAGCGGGCCGCTCAGCCGGATGTTAGGTGGTTTGACGTTCTGGCAATTACTCGACTCGAACGACTTGATCATGCCGAGTTCCTTCGCCGCGCACATCTCCATGACTTTGCCATTCAGCGGCTCGCTGTGCAGTCGATAGGCAACGCCGAGCTGGCGCTCCGCCTTCTTCGCCTCCGCGATCATGTTTTCACACTCGGCGACACTCACGGCCATCGGCTTTTCACAAAGCACATGCTTGCCCGCGCGCAGGCCACGGATGGTGAAATCTGCGTGCATCGAATTCGGCAGCACGATGTAGATAACCTCCACACGCTTGTCTTCCGCGAGGCGGTCATAGCTTTCGTAATCATAAATCGCGTCCGGTTTGATGCCGTATGCCGCCGCGATTTTGCGCGCCTTATCGGGATGCCCGCTGACCAGCGCGACCGGCTCGGACGAATGACACTCGGCGAAGGCAGGCATGATTTCCTCCAGCGCTAACTGACCGAGACCGACGATGGCCCAGCCCACTTTCCGCGACGGCGTGTTGGGCATTTCCAAATGAAGCGGTTGCCGATCCGGCGGCGCCAGCGGCACGTCCTCACCATGCGCTGGTCCTGTGCCAGCCAGCACCCCGCCGCCGAGGGCTAGGGAATGGATGAGAAATTCCCGCCGTGATTTAAAATCGTTCATGAGGTGCATCAGCTGAATTGTTTAAATGGTGCGGAACGTAGCCGTGGTGAAGTCGCCGAAGCTATGGGGTCTTCACCCCCCGTGATGCTCATGAGCTTCATTCTCGGCCCGCTGTTAGGCTGCGAGCAGGGTGGAGATCTTCTACGGAAGAGAGGATAAAGAGCTCCGCGCCGCATGGAGCAGAGCTTCCATCTGCCGTGGCTGGAGCTGAGCTTCCAGCACTCCGGCTAGAGCTTCGCGATCGCGGCGGCCGCGATGTGGGCGGTGGTCCACGCGGCTTGGAAATTAAAGCCACCGGTGATGCCATCCATGTCGATGCACTCGCCGACGAAATAGAGCCCGGGCGTGACGCGGCTTTCCATGGTGCGGAAGTCGATGGTCGGTCGCCCGATGCCACCGGCGGTGACAAATTCGTCTTTGTTAGTGGTCTTACCTTCCGCCTTGAAGCGGGCGGATTTCAGCGCGTCTAGCAGGAGCTTGCTTGCTGGTTTCGACAACTGGCCCCAAGTCGTGGCATCGTCGATTTCGCAACAGCCGACGATGCGCTCCCACAGCCGGCGGGAGACGGGTGAAATGGGCGTATTACGCACGAGTTTCGCGCCTTGGTGCTGGCGAATTTCCGCGAAGCGCGCTTTCAGGGACTCCACGTCCAGCTCCGGCAGCCAGTCGATCACGAACGGGAAGTGATGATTCGCCGTCGCCAATTCCCGAGCTTCCCACGCAGAAAGTCGCAGCACGGCAGGCCCGCTGAAGCCGCGGTGCGTGATCAGGATCGGTCCCAGTTGCGCGGCGTTAGATCCATCCCGGCGGATCGAGACTTTAGGATGGGAAACTCCCGCCAAGCCTGTGATGCGATGGTCGCCCACATTAAATGCGAACAGTGAAGGCACCAGCGGGACGACCGTTTGCTCTAAGTTTTTCAACCGTTCTAGCAGCGGGCTACCTTTAAGCGAGCCGGTGGCGATGCACACGGCGCGAGCAGTGACGATTTCAGTTAGATTGTCGAACTGGAGGGCGAAACCGCCGCCTTCTAGCCGCTCAATGCCGATGAGCGCCTGCTTCTGGACCAGCGGGATTTGGGACTCACGAGCGCGTGTTAGAAAACACTGGATCACCGTGTCGGAACTATCCGTGGTGGGAAACATCCGCCCGTCCGGCTCAGTTTTCAGCGCGACGCCAAAGCGCGCGAACCACTCGACGGTGTCCGACGGCTGCCATTTGTAAAACGCGGCCCGCAACTCGCGCGAGCCACGCGGGTAGTTCTTCGCCAGCTCGCCGGGGTCGAAACAAGCGTGCGTCACATTGCAACGCCCGCCGCCGGAGATCCGGACTTTTTGCAGGAAATGCCCACTCTTCTCGTAAATCGCGACACGCTTGCCGGGAGCCATTTCCGCGAATCTCAAAGCGGCGAAAAAGCCAGACGCCCCACCGCCGATCACGGCGAGATCGAGGCTGAAAGCAGCGGGCATTTCCTGTGCAGCTCGAGGCTCGTTAGATGGGGGCTCCATGGGTGAGCGGTGTCCTTTAACTTCTGCGACGCCGGACGAGGATCAAGCGGAACGAAGCGCCTGCCGGACGGCTTCAGGATTGCAGGCGGCCACTTTTAGAAGCGTCTTAGCGGCACCGCTCGGGACGCTGGTGTGTTGCTCCCATTTGTGCAAAGTGCGCACGCTCACGCCGATGAGTTGGGCAAACTTGCTCTGGCTGAGACCCATGGCGCTGCGGATGGAAGCGGGATCGGCATTGCTGGAATTGATCGGGGGTGCGGGTAACAGTTCGTCTTTGCCGGTGAGATAGGTCACAAGGTCTTCGCCGATGTCCTTGAGTTGGGGAATCACTTCCTCCGGTGTGTCGCCATGGCAGCACTCACCGACGAGGCCGGGAATGGAGCCGACGAAAACCTGATCTTCATCACTCCACCGCACGCTGAGGGGATAGTTCCGGGCGAGGCGGATGGCTTCTTTGGCGGAGATTTTTTTCATGACTTGGACTCGGTGATTTTTTCGGCAATGTGCCGTTCCAGATAGGGTTTGGCGTCGTCGCCGTCGCGTCCCGGAATGATGGCCGGAATCTTAACTGCGGGATGTTCAAACTTCCTATGACTCCCCTTGCCGCCGGTTGCGAGCGTGAAGCCCGCTTTGCGAAGGTCTTTGAGGAGGTCGCGGATTTTCCGTGGCACACGCCGACTCTGCCCAATTTGGGCAGGGTCGCAACTTCAATTTTACGCCATGGTGGCTGATGGTTAGGAGTCGCGACGATTTTTTCGTGATGTGAATGGGAATTCCTTGAGGACAGCTTCTCGCGTATCAAGGGATTCGCATTCTCCTGCACCACAAGAGTGTGGTGACTCCTGTGGCACCACAGGGATCACTCTGGTGGTCCCGAGTGGAATCGAACCACTACCTACGGCTTCGGAGACCGCACTAAAAGATTGATTTAAAAGCCTTTTTCGAAATTTGTTACGGCTTGTTACGCTTTGGGCTTGTTTTGTCTATTCCAGTCAGGCTAATTACCTGACATGCGCATGACTGAAAAAGTGACGGTGAGGAAAACAAAGCACACTCGATATTCGCACGTCGTTAGGTGGCCTGGGGCGGACGGGAAGCGAATCGCCAAACTCTTCACCAATGAGACAGCGGCCTTGCTGTGGGCAAAGGAGCGGCGTGCGGAGCTTGGTGACGTGGGCGAGTCATTCGGCAGTATCACGGAAGCTGAGCGCGGGGCGGTGATGTTCTGGCGCGCCTTCGTCGGGACGACGCCGGGCTTGCCTGCGGACGCGGACATGCTGCCAGTGCTTCAGGATCACGCGAAGCGCTGGCGGGTATCCAGGGCGAGCGTGACGGTGTCCGTCGCCTTGGAGCGATTCCTCGATCAGCAAGAGGTGGACGGGGCTAGCGTCCGTCACCTAGCCAGCCTGAGAAGCAGGGTAGGACGGCTTAACAAGGATCACGGTGAAAGTCTCGTGTCAGCCATCGATCAAGCGACCTTCACCGCTTGGTTGAACGGGCTCCGGGCGACGCGGGCCGATAGGGTAGGCAACAAGCTCACTCTCATCACACGGGAGAACCTCAAGCGCTCGTGTCGCACGTTCTTTGCCTTCTGCCACCGGAGCGGCTGGATTGAGGTCAACCCGGTTCCTATCGAGCGCAAGAAGCGGACTCGTGAGCACCGGCTGGCGAACAACAAAGCCCCTGGCATCCTGCTGCCGGATCAAGTGGAACTCTTCATGCAGGCGGTGAAGATTCACGCGCCGCAATTGCTGGCGTTCTGGGCGGTGAAGTTCTTTGCCGGGATTCGGGATGCCGAGGCGGACCGAATGACGTGGGACATGATCGACCTGGAAGGTGGGGAAATCCATCTGCCGGCCGGTGTCACGAAAACAGCGGACCAACGGACGGTGAAAATTTCCGACAACCTCCGTGAATGGCTCAAGCTCGGGGTGAGGAAAACGGCACGCATCGCCGCCAGCGCCAAGGCCCGGCAGTATCCCCACAAGCGGGTGATGAAAAGCCTAGTGACGCTGCACCCGGAGACGAAGGAACCCGTTCCCTTCATCTTCCCGAGCAATGCCGCCCGCCATTGCTTCGGTACCTATCACCTGTATGCGTATCGCGCGGCCGGCGAAACCGCACTCCAGTTAGGACACAAGGGCGATCCCGGAATGTTGCACGAGCACTACAAGAACCCGACAGCGGAAAAGCACGCCGCGGCGTTCTGGGAGATCTATCCCACTCCCAAAACCGAGAAGCGGAAAAGGACCAAACCTTCCAACGTGGTTCCCATCAGTCAACCCACCGCCGTCAAACAACCGAGGAAAGCGCGATGATCGGCACCTAACACCAAAATTCCCCGCGCGGGGAATTTTAAAAACCACTTAATTTCAGCGAATTGAAAACTAACTGTTAAATCCGAACCCGAAAACCGATGAATCATCCCCAAGAAATTGAAGAACTCCCCGCCCCGCCGCTTGAAATCCCCCAAGTCACCATCCGCTGGAACCTCCCTCGCGGATGGTTCGACTTCATCAACGCTCGCTCGGCATGCATTATTTATGAAATCGAAAAGCGCGTTTCCTCTAGTTTTGGGCGATTCGGGATGCTTCCGGTTGACGAGAGATTTGCCGAAACTTTCACCAGAAGGCAACGGGTTCACACCGAGGAAATTAGCAGGGCGAGTGATGGTGAAATGATTCGCGTGGAATCCGTGGTTCGCGGGGAAGTTTGGCGAGCGATCCAGGAAGCCGCGGCGAGTGTGAACGTCCCACCCCAATCCCTGATGCTTGTCCTGGTTGCCAGTTGGATGAGCAATGCTGATGAAGGTAAAAAAGCTCACGAGGCGTGGCGCAAAGAGACCTCACGCAAGCGGGCCGCTAAAACTCCCGTCCTTGGCAAGGTGGTGACCGGGCCGTGGGAGTCGGAGAAGAACGAAAGGGCGGAGGTATGAAAACAATTAGCTTCCAAGTAACCGATGAAGAGTATGAGCAAGCGCGGCTTATTGCCCGCGAACTCTTCGCTTGCTGTCCCGGCTTCAATGTATCAGCCCTTGCAAGAACTGCTCATTCGGATTGGTGCCACGACCTGATGAAGAAAGTCGCAAGGAAACGCGCCAGCGAAGACACTTCTGCCGCCTTTGGAATCCGCGAAGCCGAATGGAGGGAGATGGCGAAACCGCCGCACCTTCGCAGAGCGTTCAACGTGGTTTTAGGCCCATGGAAATTCCACGCGCGTGGAAACAAAATGTCACAACCAACTCCTGAAACTCTGTGAACTACCTTATCCCCACCAAAGCCCGCCCGGCAGCGCCAATCTTGATTCCTCAAATAGAAGTGATCTGGCATGCTCCCCGCGAATTTCGCAATTTCATGTCAACCCGGAGAATCAACATGGTTGCAGTGCTCGATGACTTCGTGACCGGTTGGTCGGGGATGATAGAAAAGCGGGGAATCGACAGCGATTTCCAACATTCATTCGAAAGAATCGAGCCCATTCACCGGTCCCGGGTGGAGTTGCTGAAGAGAGCGGAAACTGACCCTGTCAGCTTGATCATGCCCTCGGAATTATGGGATCTGACCGAAGAGGCGGCGGAGATAGTCGGGAAGTCCTGTCAGGAGCTTTTGCTCGTGCTTGCCGCTCGGGAGTTCGCCACTCGAGACGAACTGTCGGACGCCTTCGCTGAGCTGAGAGCAGCCGAAGAGAGCAAGCGGGCTGAAGCGACACCGAGAGCATCCAAGGTAGTGAACGGCCCATGGGAATGCCGCCGTGGCAAAGTTAACGCATGAGAAGAGAACACCAAGGCACGCCCCCATGAACTACTTCCCCCCCAAGCGCGGGGGAACCTTTTTTCTATTTCGGAAAAAAGTCTCGGTCGCTACATCCCCCCGCACACGCGGGGGGTAACCGTGATTTTTTCCCAGCGGAGTATGTTAGGGTAATTCCCCTGGAGGCACCTCGCCCGCGCACGCATGGTGAACCCCCGCCCCGCCGAATAGGACAACCGCCACCCCAAGAGGCACCTCGCCCGCGCACGCATGGTGAACCACCAACTATCTAACATCGAGAGTGACTTCAGGACGCTGCACCTCGCCCGCGCGCGCACGGTGAACCTCGCACGCGGCGGCGAGGTAGTAGCCGGCGCTGGCCATTAGGTAGTCGGTGTAGGCGACCAAGCGGACACCTTCGGCGGACAATTCGCGCAAGCGCTCTGAGGATTCCTGCAACCCGATGACCACTCCACCGGGAGAGTTGATATCGAGGACGAGCGTATCGATGAGTGCATCGGCGGAGACCTCGTCAAGTAGGGCGTCGAGCTTGGCGAGATCGACAATCTGCGGACCGCAGAGCATATCGGGCGTGCGCTTGGAAATGATTCCCTCCAAGTGAATAATGGCGACTCCCACGGATGGGAGGGCTTGGTAAGAAACTCCGCTGGAGAGGCGACCCTGGCCATCGAGATTTTGCGGGACCGGGAGATTTCCCGCGAGGTAGCTGCGGTAGAGTATCCCGAGTTCGGCGTGGGATGCTGGAAGGATCGCCCATGGCGTGCCATAGAGCAGACCGGAAATGTGAGGGAGTTGTTTCATTTGGAAATGTCAGTTAGATTGTAACGCTTTTGCATTTAGTGGCTTGAGACTTTGCAAGCGCTTGCAAAATCAGGCTGCTTCTTGGGCGGGTGGCGGTGGATTGTGTTGGATATCGTCGAGCACGATGTTGAGTTCCTTCATGAAGGCGCGTTCTTTGGAGATCTGGCGGAGTTCGCGCTGCCAATCGAGGCCTTCCTCGGCAAAATGCGTTTGCAGCGAGCGCATGGTGAACCACCAACTATCTAACATCGAGAGTGACTTCAGGACGCTGCACCTCGCCCGCGCGCGCATGGTGAACCTATTCCCCAGAATCGGCGAATAGGTCTGACGGGCACCTCGCCCGCCGCGATCATCAGCACGGCAAAGCCAGATTGAAGTTGCGAGGCATCGCCTCCCGCTGCATTCTGGCTCCGCCGGAACATGCCACCTCCAAGCTGTTTTCATCCTCGCGACCACTTTGCTCTAAGGGGTAGGGAACGGGGATTTACGTTGGAGCAAGCGGAATCCTGCGTTCGTTTCCCTGACAAGAAACGGAGGCAAGGCCGGGGTGAAGAGGGCGGATTCAAGGAAGTTTTCCAGAAAGCTTTCGCGAGCCGTACCCTTTTCGTCGTGGCGGAAGTCAAGGGAGCCGATTGCTGGCTCATCACTGGATATTGGCAATGAAAACAGAACAGCACGTCATCACTCTGAAGAGCAAGGCCGCCCCCGTCGTGGAGTTGGACAGTGCGGCAATGGCCGCCTACGTCCGATTTTCCCGCCGCAAGGTGGCGCGGACTGAAGTTCTCGATTCTCGGAAGTCCACTGTGACTGTGGACTTCGATTCTGGAGGCGAAGTGATCGGCATTGAACTGGTGGGCGTGAAGGAATTCACTCTTTCCCGCCTTTTGGAAGCATCCGGCATCAAGCTGAGGCCGCACCGCGTGAACGCCGTGCGCCAAGCCCGCTACATCCGGGCGGGAACCGCACTGAAGGCGTGAGATAGGCAGCGGGAAATTGCCGCAGAACATTTCGGCGCGCGCCGAAAAATCACCTTGCCTCCCCCGTCAGGAATAACCCATCCCTCAAATGCGGGATGCATTGTAATTGCTCCCCTCCGCCAGCGCGGCAGAGGGATAGCGCCCGCGATACCGACCAGCAAGCCTTTTCCTAATTTGCGACACCCTCGGGTGAGGGAAGGATCGGCTAGCCATCTGACTGCCCGAAATTCTAGACCGCTTCAGACCGTCCGCTCCGCCGTCATTCTCTTCCTTCAGCGCAGTATTTGACATGCCGGGTGAGTTCATGGCCACAAACTTAACCCCAATTACAGAACTCGCCTCTCACCTGATTACCCGTGAGACTGCCGCAAAAACTCTCGGCGTAGGACTTCGGACCATCGACCGATTCATTCAAAGTGGAGATATCCCCTTCGTGAAGTTGGGGAGGTCCGTCCGGATCAACCCCTCGGAACTTTCTCGCTTCTGCGATGCGAGGGTAACCCGGATCGATCCGAAGCGCCGGGAAGCGAACCGTGGGACTAACAAATAACACCATCGACATAATGAAACGGAAAAGGAGACAACACGAGGAACCCGTCTGGCAAACCCTATCCATGGGCGGCATCGTTAGATTCGCGCAGCTCTGGGTTTACGTCAGGAAGTTTTGTTTCGAAATGCGAGAATCCAATCCAGTAGCGGCCACTGTGCTGGAGGAAACCATTGCAAAGCTTCCCCTCCTGGAGAGGATTCCTTTTGAGCTGGCCTCGACGATTATTCCCGCCGCCCGGGCGGAAATCGAGCAATGGCTTGCGGTGCCGGCTGTTAGGAATGCCAGCGGGAGCGGGATCTCCGATCCGACCGCAGCTCTGGCCAAGGAGAGGCCGCGCCTCGCCGTTATCAGGTTATGGGAGAGATTTCTCCTGGCTGGCGAGTTGGGAGGCAGCGAGGCCAGAACCCGCTGGCTTTCTGAAAAATCGAGGGAAGAGCAACTGCTTCTCACCCGGTTGAGCAAACGAATCACCCTTCCCGAATCATGAGCGCGAAGAGAAAAAAACCGGACTACGTTCCTGGCCGCTATGACGTGGAAAGCCTCGCGGGCCTGATTCAGGAATGGGAAGAGCATCGCCGCGTGCGTGATATGGGCGGCGGGAACCGCCGCATGAGCGAGGCGATCCTGGAACAAATCACCGGCAAGAGGACCGAGTTCGAATTGATTCACGGGTGGATCAATGCCGTTGAGGAAGCGGCTGAACGCGAATTCCAGCAATGGCGCGAATCTCACAGCTACGAACCGCAAGGCGAGAGGCAGGAACCTGTCCGCCGCGATCTAACCACGGAGATTCTCGATTTCTACGAATTGTTGCGCGTGGTGAAGGCGTCTGGCGACAAGGAGCGGATCAAGTCCTGGATGGCAGAGCGGTCTTGGTCCGAAATGATCCTGATCCCGCTGCTGCTGTCGCAAAAGCCATCCAGAAAAATCATCACCCCCGGGGCATGAGCGAAAACCCAGCCATTCGCAAAAGCATCACGGAGACTCTGCTAGGCTATGCGCTCGATGCCGATGGCTTCGCGCCGTGCCCGGGAAAACATCTGCATAACGGCAAGACCGGGCGTCGGGATTTCCGGGTAATACTGCATGGCCCACCAACGGCGAGCTGCTTCCACGGCTCGTGCATTGATGTGGTGGCAGAATTCAACGCCAAGCTGCGGAGTCAGATCGGAAGAGCGGAAGCGAATCCGGGCGATGGTTCATTCACGGGTTCGCCGCTCGGCAATGTCGCACCGAAGCCGGAGGCGGATCGAAAGAAGAAGCGCCCGCCTTACGATCCGGCCAAGCTGGCAGACTTCGCGGCGCGTTGCCCTTTCCCGATTGATGAAAAATGGCTGGCGGGCCGCTCGCCGGTGGCGATCCCGGAAAAGCAGGATGCCTCGACGACGTTGCTTTTTCTATCAGCCATCTACCAACCCGGCGAGCGGTTGCTGGTGTTCACCCGGGAGTTTTCCCAAGGAGATTTCATCTGGACGCCGGAAAGCGGATCATTCCGTTTGGGCGATCAGCGCGGGGTGAAGGCGGTTCCCTCGCCGCTTCCTAACGGCGGGCCGTTGGGTGCGTGGTTCCTCGCGCAGCCGGTGACGGGCAAATGGTTGCCGAATACTAACAACCGCTTGCCGGATGGCTCGCCGAAGTGGGGCCGGCGCCATGGATCGTGCGTGACCGCCTGGCGTTTCCTCGTGCTGGAATCCGACGAAGCACCGGCGGACCTTTGGCTTCGGGCAATTGTGCAACTACCGCTTCCCATCGTGGCGATCTACACAAGCGGAGGGAAATCGATCCATGTGTTAGCGCGGGTGGACGCCGCATCCAAGCCATCTTGGGATAGTTTGCGCGATGACCTCGTGCCGATCCTTGTTCCATTGGGAGCCGATCCCGCGGCGATGACCGCCGTCCGCCTCACGAGACTACCGGGTGCAATGCGCCATGGATCTCGGGGCAGTGACGGCAAGATGAAGCCCTTCCCCTCTCCCTGCCTGCAACGGCTGCTCTATCTGAACCCGAAAGCTCTCGCGGTTCCGATTCTCGATCTCCTTCCCTAACCATTTCGTGCAACCTCCCGCAACGCCCGTGGCGCAACCTGAAGATGACTCTGGCCCTGATGAGATCCGCCGCAACTTCGCGGCCGTCGCCGCCGCCACCGATACGCCCGCGCCTGGTGATGGGTTGCAAATGTTTCCGGTCAATCTATCACAACCGATTTCCGCGCTCGCCCGGCGTGTGGGAATGATCCTGCACACCGCACCGATTTTCCGCGCCGGAGACTCGCTCTCAACGGTGAACGAGTCCGGTCGGGTCGCAGGGATGAGTGCGGAGCGGTTCACCTCGTGGGTGGAAAGCTACCTGGTATTCACCCGTCCGGGCAAAGACGGCCCCGCGGTGGAGTCCATCGGCAAGGATCTCGCAGGAAAGATTTTGGCCTCGGACCAATTCCGCGATCAACTCCGCGAGTTGAAAGCGGTTTCCGAAGTTCGCTTGCCCATGTGGATGGGCGAGGGTGAAGCGCGGACGGTGGCTCTCGCGCCGGTGGGGTTAGATGTTGGCACGGGCCTGTTCACAGTGGATCGGATTCCTTACCCGGATGACATGAGCGCGGATGAGGCTTGGAGTGTTCTGTGGGATTGTTTGAAAGAGTTTCCCTTCGATCCCGAGGGACAGGAAAAAATGATCTATCGCCGCAGTTTTTCCGCGCAATTGGCGGCGATGTTAGGGGTGTATTGTCATGCGCTTTTCCCTGAAGGCGTGTCACGGCCAATGATCGTTATCAACGCCAATCAATCCGGGTCCGGGAAAAGTCTCCTCATGCGGGTAATCCTCGCCGCCGTGCATGGTCCGCCGCCGGAAGGCGGCAAGAAAGATTCGGAATCGGAATTTGAGAAGTCATTGGACGCCGCTGCCAACGATCGCAAGCCGTTCCTGGTCTTGGACGATTGTGGTTCCATCCACTCACATGCGCTCAACCGCTTCGTGACCTCACCGGTGCATGAATGTCGGCAGATGCACTCCCAACGGATGATCATAATGCCGAAGATCACCCAGGTGATCGCGACGGGAAACAGCCTAACACTTAGCGAGGACTTGGCCCGGCGCGCCTTGGTGATTGACCTTTTCGAGGCTAACGACGCAGCGACGCGGGAATTCAAGAAAGAAATCACTAACGGTTGGCTCTTTTCGAGTGAGACCCGCGCGAGATTCCTCGCGGCGATGTGGGCAATCGTGAAGCGCTGGCGTGATGCGGGGATGCCGATGATGAAGGAACATCGGCGTGGGTCGTTTGAGGAATGGAGCGGGCTGATTGGCGGAATCGTCATTTCCTGCAACCTAACGAACCCATTCACGCCGCGCCAAGTGGACAGCGGCGGCGACGAAGCGGGCCGGGCTTTGTCCCTGGTGATTGGTGAACTCGTGGGGGAATCCATGAAGGAAACTCCGCCGGTTCTATCAACGACCGACATTCTTGAGCGTGCCGAATCCATGGGCCTGCTAGACGTGATTGTCGGCTTCGCCAAGGAGCCGAAGAAATCACTTGGCCACCGACTCAAGAAGATCAAAGCGCGGAATTTGTTGGACTCCCAACGCCGCGCTTTCGAGTTCGGCCGGCGGGACATGGCCGCTGGCGCGAAGTATCCGATTCGGTTCTTGTGAAAATCATTAGCTGCTCACGTCGTCGAGATCCTCGCTCTGCCGTCTCCACGAGCTTTGACATGGAGCGGTTCTCGCAGGCGATTTCAACATCGCTGGCCCATCATGGCGATTGGGAATAGCATCAGACCGCCAGTGCCTTTGTGGGGCGCTGGCGGCGTTGCTTTGACACCGTTGCACTCTCGCCATGACGACCACAAATCAATCAAGTCCACCCGCTCCAAAACAGTCTGTAATCCAACGTGCGCTCGGGCGCGTGTTTGGAAGAGGAGCAATTCCACCAACCGCCGCAGAAGCTTTTACTGAAGCGGTCCAACACGCTGCCAATCCCGCGGCCGCTATGACCCGGGCCCTCGCTGAGGAGAAAGCCGCACTTCTCGAAACTCCACCGCCAAGGCAAAAGGCAGCCGCCGTGCATCGGGCCAGCGCGCCGCGTTCCGCGACGCCGCAAACAGTTCCCTCCGTGAGATCCTCGAACGCAACTGCCCTGGCTGGCTTCAATTTCAAAGAAAGCGACTTGGCGATCGTTTCGGTGGCCCATGCTGGTTGGAAGGCATCGCAGGCCGATAAGGAAAACGCAACGGCGGAACTCTTGAATCGGGGCTATGAAATCAATGATGGTAGGGTGTTTCTCCAAATGGAGCATTTTGAAGCGATGGCACCAGCGACAAAGGGGGCTGTCATGAGGGCGGGGATCGGGCTCGTGGAGGTGAGCGCCCGGACTAAGCTTCAGAATGATGAGACTCCATCAGACTACGCCGCTGCCCGCGAACTGACCTTCCCAGAGCCAACCAACAAAGTTCAGCGGACTTGGCGAAATTTCGACGCTTTCACCGCCCAAGCGATCAAGGACTTTGCCGAGGAAACTAAAAACGAACGCGGCGGCGTGGCAGCGCGCGTGGAGTTCTTTGATGCTTGGGCTTCGATGGGTTCCGAGAGTTGGCGTAACCCGACCGGGGAGGTTCAAGGAGATCGCCGTAAATTTTGGGAGAAATTCCGAGAAACATTTAACCATTGCGCGGCTTACGGACCGATAGGTGAGAGCCCAAACGATCCACCGCCGCCTGTTAGCCCAAACGCGATGACCGCGCAACAATTTCTCGCGCTTCCCGCAGCGGCAATCCAAGCACTCTGGAAAACGATGCAGCAGCAATGGATGGGCCGGAACCTACGCGCTGAATTGAAGCGCGCGTATCGCGACGGTTCCCCAGCCGAGAAGGCCGCTTTGCGGAGCTTTTTCGAGCTGTCGCTTACCTCATTCCCTGAAGAGCAGATCTGAACCAATTTCAGCGGCTCGGAGGCTTTTCGGATTCGAACTCCGTCCTTGAGCTCAACCGGGGAACTTCATGGCCCGGGAGGGTCATTAGTAATCCTCGATACGCCGCGCTCGGAATCAAGGCGGTTCACGAAATGTTGGAAGCCAGCGATATTTTCAAGGAATCTTTCGCGCTCGTGCAACCGTTGGTGGACGAAGTCCGCCGTCTGCAAGCGCTACTCGAAGCCGGCAGCGGCCGCGGCTCATGAACAGTAGCCAACCGAAACGGCGACCAACTAAGTATTTGCAGCACGGGGTTTCCCGACCGCGCTGCTGATAAGGAAACCAGGAAAGGCGAGTGTTTATATGAAGGGAGCTGCACCGGTTTTAAGGGCGGTGCAGCTTCCGTTTGCAACCAAGTTAATTCAACAAAGGAACCGACTAACGGGAGATGTCCTTGGACGGTTTGACACCAGGTGCACCGCATGGCAATCATCACCGACCCCCCTACACACGAGGTTAAGATCAATCTCCAGAAAACCCAATCCGTTAATTGGAATCTGAAGATCGAGGCCAGTTCCAACAAGGTTTCCGGCAATCTGTCTTACACGGATAATTTTGAAGGGTGGTTTGCACGCGCTCCCGATATTGGTAGCAGCCATCCTGACGTGCCAGCCTTGCTTCTCGTTTCTCTATCGGCGCAGCGCGAAGAGGGTAGCGTCATCAAGGTGGATCTCGGCTACGAATCTAATAATCCCGAGGCGCAATACCCCGGACGCAAGCCAGGCAAGATCAAGAGGTATAGAATCGAAAGAACGGGGGGGGAGGAGCCTCTGCTGAAACATCCGCTTTTCGGAAAATTGCTTCCTGACGAACAGAAGACGTTGGAATCATTTATGAACAGCGACCGCGATGACGAGGCATATGAAACAGCCCGCGCTGCCTTGGACCCCGAGCCGTTCTGTCTTTACCTGCTTAAAAAACTACGGACCGGCGTAGAGGCGTGGGTTTACGCTGGGATGACATGGGTGGAAACTTTTATGACAAACGACTGGTCAGATTTAGACCTAAAAAAGGTGGGCAAAATCTATAATGCCCCGGGGCCAGCTCCTACCCTCGATTCTCCGGCAAACTGGCTTTATATGAGCGTGACTGCAGATCCCACGGAAGATGGAAAATTTTGGAATGTGGAGCGTCGCTTCGAAGCGAGCCTTGAGACGGGATGGGATGAGGATCTCTATGCTCAGGATACCTCGCCGTAGCCTCAAAGGTTTTTGAAGAGTGTTGAGTTAGAATCCATCGAGTTCTTTCTGCAACTCAAGAAAAGCTCGCCGTTCTTGGCGCGTTCTGAGATCCCGTGCACCGTCGCCAGTTCGCCGCGCTCCGCACCTGGTCAACGTCGGTATCTCGCTTGCGATCCTGACGACCGCGCATCGCGCCTGAGATCCCGTGCACCGTCGCCAATTCGCCGCGCTCCGCACCTGGTCAACGTCGGTATCTCGCTTGCGATCCTGAGGGCCGCGCATCGCGCCTGAGATCCCGTGCGCCGTCGCCAGTTCGATGCGCTCCGCACTTGGTCAACGTCGGTATCTCGCTTGCGATCCTGACGACCGCGCATCGCGCCTGAGATCCCGTGCGCCGTCGCCAGTTCGATGCGCTCCGCACCTGGCAATACCGGTGTCT